>CAYRIJ010000091.1:0-12624 GCA_964424285.1 uncultured bacterium | reverse complement strand
GTTCGGGATCCTTCACTCCCGGTTCCGACTCCACCCCGCTGTTCAGATCCACCGCCGCCGGACCCACCGCCTCCACCGCGGCGAGAAGGTTCTCCGGGGAGAGCCCCCCGGCCAGGAGCACCCGGAACCCCCCCGCAACCGCCCGCCGGGCCGCGCTCCAGTCGGCGGGGCGGCCGGTCCCCCCGCGGGCCGCGGGAGAGTATCCGTCCAGGAGCACCGGAAATCCGCGGAAGGGTTCGAGAACCGCCGGATCGAACCCCGCTCCGGCGGGGACCGCCTTCACCACCGGAAGACCGTACTCCCGGCAGGTCTCCGGGCTTTCGTTCCCGTGGGCCTGGATCGCGGTGAGCCCGATCGCCGCGGCCAGCTCCCGCGCCGCCGCCGGAGCCAGGTCCGCGGTCACCCCCACCCGGGCGATGCCGCCGGGAAGGCCGGCGGCCATCGCCGCCGCGCGTTCCGGGGTCACCCGGCGGGGGCTTCCCGGGACCAGGATGAAGCCCACCGCCTCCGCGCCCGCGGCCACCGCGGTCAGGGCATCCTCCACCCGGGTGATGCCGCAGACCTTCACGTAGGGGCGCCTCATCGGGCCCCTCCGGCCAGGCGCACCGCTTCCAGGAGCGCCCGGGCCTTGTGCCGGGTCTCCTCGTACTCCCGCTGGGGGTCGGAGTCGGCCACGATCCCCGCCCCGGCCTGGACGCTCACCCGCCCCGCCCGCACCGTCATGGTCCGGAGGGCGATGCAGGTGTCGAGGTTTCCGGAGAAGTCGATATAGCCCACCGCTCCCGCGTAGATCCCGCGTCGGTCGGGCTCCAGCTCCTCGATCAGCTCCATGGCCCGGACCTTGGGGGCCCCGCTCACCGTTCCCGCCGGAAAGCAGGCGTAGAGGGCGTCGAGAGCCCCGAGCCCCGGACGGAGACGTCCCGAAAGCCCGCTCACCAGGTGCATGACGTGCGAGTAGCGTTCCACCACCATCAGCTCCTCCACCCGCACCGTGCCGGTTTCCGCCACCCGGCCCAGGTCGTTCCGTCCCAGATCCACCAGCATGACGTGCTCCGCCCGCTCCTTGGGGTCCGCGGCCAGGGCCTCGGCGCGTCGCTCGTCCTCCGCCGGATCCGCGCTCCGCGGGGCGGTGCCGGCGATGGGCCGATAGCGCAGCCGCTCCCCGGTCACCTGGAGGAGCGGCTCGGGGCTCGAGCCCACCGCGCTCCATCCCTCCAGCCGGAGAAGAAACATGTAGGGGGAAGGGTTCACCGCGCGCAGCGCGCGATACAGCTCCAGGTCCGAGGCCGCGCTCTCCACGGTGAAGCGCTGGCTCAGCACCACCTGGAACACGTCCCCGGCCGCGATGTACTCCTTGGCCCGGCGGACCCGGTCCCGAAAGGCATCCGGGGAGAGGTTCGCCTCCGGCTCCGGGAGAACCGGAGCCGGGGCCGCGTCGGCCGGCGGAGCCCCCGGCGCGTAGAGCTCCCTCTCCATGGCGTCGAGCCGGTCGGCGGCGCGGTCATGGAGGGGGCCGGGGTCCTCCCCGTCCCGGCGGCAGGCGTTGGCCACCAGGGTGAGCCGCCGCCGCACGTGGTCGAACACCGCCACGTCCTCCAGGAAGATCAGAATGAGATCGTCCTCGGGGGAGCGGGGCTTGGGCCGGTCGGGAAGGCGCTCCACCCACCGGACGGTGTCGTAGCCGAAGTAGCCCACCGCGCCCGAGGTGAAGGGCGGGAGGCCGGGCACCCGCGCCCCACGGTAAGCGTCAAAGACCGCTCCCAGGCGATCGAGGGGTCCGCCGGTGAGATCCCGGAAGCGGGAGGCGTCCCGTCCCTCGATGACGAGAGCGTCTCCCCTCGCCTTCACCACCAGGAAGGGCCGCCGTCCCAGGAAGGAATAGCGCCCCACCCGCTCCCCGCCTTCCACGCTCTCCAGCAGGAACACGTTCGGCTCGGCGGCGGCCAGCCGATGGAAGGCGGCCACCGGGGTCCACCAGTCGGCGGTGATCTCCCGGGTGACCGGGACCACCGCGGAAACCGCGGAGCGCGCCGCGAACTCCTCCCGGCCGGGGCGCGGACCCCCGGGGCTCATCGGGCGATCCCCTCGGCGAACACCGCGGGTTCCACCCGCCGTCGCATCCAGCGCCGGAACTGGCCCGCCGCCTGCCGGGTCAGGAAGTCGATTCCGCCGCGGTACCGGGTGCGGTGAGCCCGGGCCGCCAGCTCGAGTTCCGTGGGCGTCCCGCCATAGGCCAGGTCGACGATCGCGGTCCGGGACCAGTCCCCGCCGGCCAGCGCCGGGGGGAGCGGGGACGACGCCCCCAGCGGGGTGGCGTTCACCACCGCGGCGAATGCGGCGGGCCGGAGGGTCTCGGGAGGACCGGCGAACTCCGCCCCGAACCGGGCCGCGGTCCGCCCTCCCCGGTCCGGGTCGCGGTTGAACACCGCGGCGGAACGGCCGAGACGCCGGAGCGCGGCCAGAACCGCCGCCGCCGACCCCCCGGCCCCCAGGACCGCCACCCGCGCCTCGGGGGCCAGGTCCAACCCGGCCAGGATCTCCTCCGCCGCCTCGAGATCGGTGTTCGCCCCCCACAGCACCCCGTCCTCGCTCCACAGCGTGTTCACCGCCCCGACCCCTGCCGCCGCCGGCTCCAGGCGGTCCGCCAGCTCCGCCGCCCGCGTCTTGAAGGGCGCGGTCACGCTCAGGCCCCGGAGCCGTCCGTCCCGGACCCAGGCCACCACCGCCTCGGGCTCGGTGGCTTCCAGGGGGAGGTAGAGGGCGCGCTCTCCGGTCCGCTCGTAGACGTGGTTGTGGATCCGGGGGGATCGCGAGCCGCGGGCGGGGTTCCCCAACACCCCGAAGAGTCGCGGGTCGGGGGGGAGCCGGTCGAGGCGATAGACCCGGGTCGCGTCGATCGCGGTGGGCTGGCCCGCGGCGGTGGCCTCCCGGCCCGAGGCCACGAAGGTCACCGCGTTTCCTTCCAGGGCGCCGAGGATGCGGGAGGCATGGCCGATCCACCCCTGGGCGAACAGGGTGAAGGGGACGGCGGGGGCCGCCCCGATTTCCCGGATCAAGGCCAGGATCCAGTCGTTGACCTCGAAGCGATCCGCGACGGCCACCAGCTTGTGGAGGGCGGCGGGGTGGCGGCGCAGCGCCGCCCACTCCCCGACCAGCGCCCCGGGGTCGCCCAGCCGATCGAGGCGGTGCCGGCTCACCCAGCGCAGCTCCGCCGGCACGCCGCTCGCTTCGGGATCGGCGGCGTCCAGGTCGGCCGCCTCCACGTCCACCGCGGCGAAGCCCGCCTGCACCGCGGCACTCAGGATCCCCGGCGGGCGGGAACGCGCCCCGCCCTCCCCGGGGGAGCGCCAGGTGAAGACCCAGCTACGGCCCGCCACGCCGGCGAGCTCCCGCCACCCCTCGCCCGCCGCCTCGCCGGGCTCCAGGAGGTCGGCGCGAAGCTCGACCCACTCCACCTGGGCGGGAAGCTCCCCGGCCAGCCGCCGGACCTCGGCCACCCGGTCGGCGTTGATGCTGGCGCACAGGCGCCGCTTGCCTGGTTCCATCGCTCCTCGTCCCTCCCGCGAACGCCGCCGGGACGCGGCGCCCGCCGGGGGGAAATGGAAAAGGCCCCTTTCCGAGGGAAAGAGGCCGGTTCGGGCTCGCGTGGGAAAACCTGGGGTTACACGCTCCTTCCCGCTCCGGCCCGGCGCCAGACACCGGTCGGCCATCCACTATAGCCGTGGAACATGGAGCGGAACGTGATCATCTTCGGTCTCCCTGCGTTGAAATTGGAAGGCGGTAGTCTATCACCGGGAAGGGGGCGGGTCAATTCGAGGCTCCCTCCCGGAGACCATCGCCTCGTTGAGCCGGCCGCTCCGGAAGGGCTCGAGGTCCAGGGTCACGTACCGGAATCCGGCCGCGCGGACCGCCGCCGCCACCCGCTCCCGGAGGGCGGGGTCGCCGAGCCTCGACCACGCCTCGCCGGCCAGCTCGATCCGGGCCACCTCCCCGTGGAAGCGGACGCGGAGCTCGCTGAACCCTTCCCGGCGGAGCGCTTCTTCCGCCCGCTCCACCCGGCCCAGACGGTCGGAGTCGATGGCTGTGCCGTAGGGGAACCGGGAGGAAAGGCAGGCCATGGCCGGCTTGTCCCAGGTGGGAAGTCCCAGGCGCCGGGAGAGCGCCCGGACCTCGTCCTTGCCGAACCCGGTCTCCAGGAGAGGCGCCCGCGCCCCCCGTTCCCGCGCCGCGACCATCCCCGGACGATGATCCCCCAGGTCGTCGGCGGTGGCCCCGTAGACCACCCCCGGGAGATCCAGGTCCTCCGCCGCCTTGAAGCAGTGATCGAAGAGCTCGCTCTTGCAGAAGTAGCAGCGGTTGGTGGGGTTCTCGGCGAAGCCGGGGCGGTCCAGCTCGTGGGAGGCGACCCGGAGATGGCGCACCCCGATGGCCGCGGCCAGGTCCTCGGCCTCGCGGCGCTCCCGCTCCGGGAGGCTGGGGGACACCGTGGTCAGCGCCACGCACCGCTCCCCCAGCGCGTCCTTGGCCAGGCGGAGGAGGAGGGTGGAGTCCACCCCCCCGCTGAAGGCCACCACCGCCCCACCCAGGGACTTGAGGTCGGCCAGCACGCGGCGGTGCATTTCATCCAGGTCGGTCACGGGGGCACTCCTCGGGATGCGGTCGGGGGCGGATGCGGTACGAGGAACAATGCTAAACTCTACCGGCTCGCGGATCAAACCAACCTTTTCAGCCCGGATCGAGGAGCGCGCGACACTCGGATGAACCTCCCCCGCACCACCGGCCCCGAACGCCGGCTCGTCTCCCTGTTCCTCGCGGTCTTCGTCATCGCGATCCTCGTCCGCGGTCTCTACTGGCTCGAGGTGCGGAACCTCCCCCTCTTCCAGGAACCGACCGGCGACGCCGCCACGCACCTGGCCATGTCCCGGGAGCTGGCCCGGGACGGGCTCGGGGCCCCCCACGGCACGCCGTACACCCAGGCTCCCCTCTACCCCTTCTTCCTGTTCGTGACCCAGGCGACGGGGCTGGGGCTCGGGGGCGCGCACGCGATCCAGTTCCTCCTGGGGGCGGCGGGGGCGGTGCTCCTGGCCCTGGTGGGGTTCCGGCTGGCCGGGTTCACCGGGGCGGCGGTGGCCGGTCTGGGGGGAGCCCTCTACGGCCCGTTCGTCTTCTTCGAGGGGGAACTCCTCTCGATCTCCCTGGCGGTGTTCCTGATCGAGGCGGCGCTGGCGCTCTGGGGCCGGCGGCGCGCGGCGTTTGCCGCCGGGGCGGCCCTCGGCCTGGCCGGCCTCGCCCAGCCCAACCTGCTCCTGGCCGCGGCGGCCCTGGCGTTGATCGCGGTCGCCGTCCCCCGCCGGTTGGGCCTTCCCCATCGCGCCGCGGCCTGGCTCCTCCTCCTCGGCGTCCTTACCCCCCCGGCGGCCACCGGGCTCAGGAATCTCGCGGTGTCCGGGCAGCCGGTGCTCGTCTCGTCCAACGGCGGCGTGAACTACTACATCGGGAACAACCCCTCCACCAACGGGACCTTCCACCTCCCCCCGGACTCCGGCCTCTTGAACCGGCCCGAGGGTCTCTTCACCAGCGCCCGCGAAGCGGCGGAGAAGTCCACCGGGCATCCCATGTCCGCGGCCGAGGTGGATCGCTGGTGGGGACTTCAGGGCCTCGACTTCTGGATCACCCAACCGGGGCGCGCCCTGGGACTCTTCGCCCGGAAGGTCCTCCTCGCGGTCAACAATTTCGAGGTGCCCAACCACTACGACTTCGGGTACTTCCGTGGAAAGGCCCCGGTGCTGCTGGCGCTCCCCACCCTGGGCTGGCTCCTTCCCCTGGGCGGCGTGGGTCTCCTGCTGGCGCTCCGGCGGCGGAGGATCCTCCTCCCCCTCGGTTTCCTGGCCGTCCTGGTCTCGGTGGCCACGTTCTTCGTCACCGCCCGCTACCGCCTCCCCCTCGCGGTGTTCCTGTGGCCGGCGGCGGGTCTGGCGGTGGAGCGGTTCGTGGCCTGGCGCCACGTTCCCCGGCGCTGGGGACCCCTGGCCGGAGCGGCCGCGCTCTACCTGATTCTCGCCTTCGTGCCGCTGGTCCGGGGCGGGGACACCCGGGCCCACATGATGAACCTGGAAGGGGCGGCGCGATTGGAGAAGGGAGACGCGGCCGGCGCCACCGAGGCCTTCCGGAAGGCGGTGGACGCCGATCCGGGGAACGCCGAGGCCCTGAACAACCTCGGAAAGATGGTGGCCCGGGAGGGTCGGACCCAGGAGGCCATGGCCTATTACCGGCGGGCCATGGCGGCGGACTCCACCCAGGCCGAAACCTACTTCAACGTGGAGGAGCTCTATCGCGCGGCCGGCCAGCCCGAAGACGCCCTCCACGCCCTGGATGCCCTGGAGCGGGCGCGCCAGGGACGGATCGACGATGTGGCCGGCACCCTCGCCTACCGGCGCGGGGTCAACACCTGGGCCCTCGGCGACACCGCCCGGGCCCTGGACGATCTCGAGGCGGCGGTCAAGCGCTCCCCCGACGCCCCCGGACCCTGGCTCACCCTGAGCGTCCTGGACCGGAAGCTCGGTCGCCTCGATCGCGCGGTGGAGGCGGCGGATCGCGCGGCCGAGCTCGCTCCCACCTCCCAGGAGGCGGCCCTGGTCCAGGCCGCCGCCCTTGCCGACGTGGGACGGGATTCCGCCGCGGTCGCGGCCTACCGGCGGGCCGGCGGCCTCGGCGACGTGGACAATGAATTTCACTACCGCCTGGGCATGGCCCTGCTGGGGACCGGGCGAACCGAGGAAGCGGTGTCCGAGTTCCTGGCCGCCAACGAGCACCACCCCCATCCGGGCGCCCTGTGGGAGCTGGGGCGGATCTACGAGAAGCTCGGGCGGACCGGCGAGGCCCGCACCGCATACCAGGCCCTGATCAAGATCCACGCTCCCCAGGCGGACCGGGCCCAGGCCAGGCTGCGGGCCCTGGGGCCCCCCAAGACCCGTGGCCCCCGCTAGCGCCCCGGCATGAGCGCCAAGCGGGTTGCCGCCGCTCTCCTGGGAATCGCGCTCCTGGTCGCGACCCGGACGTGGACCGGCCGCGAGTGGGCCGGCCACCCCGTCGACGCCTACGCCCCCCGGTGGTTTCTCAGGTTGGGGCCGGGGGAAGCCGGGTTCTACCTCCGGTATCTCACCGGGGGGACGGCCGGGGTCCTCGCCCTGGCCTGGGGCATCCTCCCGGCGATCCGGGGCGCGCTTCCGCGCCTCGAGAGGATCGGACACCGGCGCGGGGGGGAACTGCTCCTGGCCGGGCTGGGCGCGGCCGCGGTCCTGGCCATCGCGGTGATCGTCCTCCGGGGCCAGGTGGTGACCGACGACGAGTACGTGTACCTCTTCCAGTCGCGGCTCCTCGCCCACGGCCACGCCGCCTGGCCGGCTCCGGTTGCATCGGACTTCCTGGTGAACGTGTTCGTCCAGGTGAAGAACGGCCGGTGGTTCGGCCAGTACCCTCCGGGCCACCCCCTGATGCTCCTCCCCGGGGTCCTCCTCGGCTGGCCGCGCCTGACGCCGGTGGTCCTGGCCGCGGCGAACCTGCTCCTGATCGCCGCCCTCCTCCGCCGGATCGCCGGAGCGGGCTGGGCTCGGGCCGGGGCCCTGCTGGTCCTCCTCTCCCCCCTCTTCCTCCTCACCGGAGCGACCCTCCTGAGCCACCCCTCCTCCACCTTCGGGCTCGCCCTGGCGTCGTGGGGCGCGGTGCGGGCGACGGAGGACGGCCGCCTCCGCTTCGGGCTGGCCGCGGGGGCCGGCCTGGCCCTCTTGCTCCTCGCCCGGCCCTACACCGCGGTCACCCTCGGCGCGTTTCCCGCCGCGCTCCTTCTCTGGGCGGGGGCGCGCCGGGGTCGCGGTCGCGCCTTGGCCGGAGCGGCCGGCGTCGCCGCCCTCGGCCTCGCCTTCTTCCTCGTCTATAACGCGGGGGTGAGCGGAAACCCCCTGGTGACCGGCTACCAGGCGGTCCGGGGAAGCACGATGAAGGAGTTCGGGTTCGGCACCGTGATCCCGGGGCTCATCGTCCACACCCCGGTTCAGGGGCTCAAGAACGTGTTGCTGCTGGCCGCGCGGTTCCACTTCTGGTGCCTGGGATGGCCGCTGGCGATTCTCCCCGCGGGGTGGGCGTTCGCCCGCCGAGGCGTCGGCGCGCCGCCCGCGGCCGGGCGATTGAGCGAGGCCGGGTATGCCCGCGCCGCCGCGCTCATGATGGGGGTGGGTTTCTTCTCCTATCTCTTCTATTGGTCCATCGGGGTGAACGACACCGGCCCGGTCAAGACCTACGAGATCCTCATCCCCTTCTGCGTGTTGAGCGTGCTCGGCCTGAAGCGATGGAGCGAACGGCGGGGCCCGGCCGAACCCGCGGCCTGGGTCGCCGCGTCCGTCACCGCCGCATTCCTGGTCTTCTGGCCGCCCCAGATCGCCCACCTCCGGGCGCTGACCCGGGCGGTGGCCGAGCCGTACCGGGCGGTGGCCGCGGCGGTGGAACCTCCGGCGATCGTGTTCACCGAGGGGGTCCAGCCCCCGGAGCCGGTGAGCTGGGTCTTCGGCACCCCCGACCCCCACCCCGACCTCTCCGACCCGATCCTCTTCGTGCGCGACCTGGGCGGGCGGAACCGGGAGTTCTGGGAGGCGCACCGGGAGCGGCGTCCCTACCTTCTCCGCTACAATGAAGGACGTTTCGAAGTGGTGCCCCTCTTCCGGAAAGGAAACCCGTCGCGTTGATCGTCGCTCCCTCCCGCCGTCGGGCCTCCGGCCTGCCGATCCTCCTCGTCGTCGTTCTCCCCGCGATCCTCTCCGCGTGCGGGGGGAACAACCCGGGCGCGCCCAAGGACCCCCACGCTCCGGCGCTCGACCCGATCGGCGACGTGACCCTCACGGAAGAGGAATCACGGTCGATCACCATCACCGCCGCCGACGCCGACGGGGACAGCCTGGCCTTCTCCGCCGTCGGCCTTCCTCCCTTCGCCCGCCTGGTGGATCCGGGCCCCGCTCGGGTCACGCTGACCCTGGAGCCCAAGGTCGGCGACGCGGGCGGGTACGGCCCGATCCGGATCCGGGCCGCCGACCCGACCCTCGCCGACTCGGTGTCCTTCCGGGTGACGGTGACCGCGGTCGCGTCCAACCCGGGGGCGCTCTTCTACGAGCCTCCGTCGTTCTGTATGAGCGAAGGCGCCGGCGAGGACACCCTCTTCGTCTACAACCTGGAAAACGACGATCTCTACTGGCGACCGGTGCACGCGCCGCCGGGCGCCCAGGGGTTCGCCGACCGGATCGTGGCCGGCCGGACCAGCCTTCCCATCGCGTGGTCCTGGTCCCCCGACGGTCCCTACCCCGTCCTCGACTCCCTGGTGGCGCTCACCAACGATCCCCGGCGCCCGCGGGTGACCGTGCCGGTGCGCTTCGAGGGACCCGGCGCCGCGTCGGACATCCTTCCCCCCGACCCGCCCCTCCTGCTCTATCCCGCGGACGGCGCGGTGTTCAAGGTCGGCGACGGCATCACCGCGGTCTGGAGCGAACTCAGCGACTGCTCGGGGATCGATCACTACCGGTTCGAGATCTCCCTCACCCCGGACTTCCAGAATCCGGTGTTCAAGGCCAACCTGAGCCGGAGTTTCGCCACCATCGACGTCCAGCCCGGCGATGAAGGGACGGCCTATTGGCGGGTCTACGGAGTCGACGGGGCCAGGCTGAGCGGCCGGCCGAGCGTGGTTCGTTCCTGGACCGTGGTCCCATGAGACATCGCCCCCCGCACCGGACGGGTTGGATCGCCCCGGCGCTGATCGTCCTCCTCGCCGCCCTCGCCGCCGCCCCGAGCGCGGCGGTCCCCGGCGCGTCCGGACCCGTCGAGCTCGGCATCCTTCAGTGGCGCGGCTACGAGCAGCAGTACCTCTGGCGCATGGAGTGGCAGCCGGTGGCCCGTCTTTCCGACGGGACCTGGTCCGCCCTTCCCGACGGCGGGATCGGGCCGGTGGACACCGTGTTCGCGCCCTCGGGCCTGGGGATCTTTCTCCCCCGGGAGTGGTCGAGCTCGGCGTGGGGCTGCGACACCTTCAGCGTGGCGGTGGGTCGCTGGGAACCGGGAACCGTGCCGGTGGACACCCGGCTGGATCAACCGGTGGCGGGAACCACCCACCAAGCCTGGGAAGCCTGGGGCCTCGACGACCCGGCCGAAGTATGGCACTCCCCCGGCCGCCCGGCCGAGCTGGCGGAGGCGCTCTCCGGCCTCGCCCGCGATGCCCGGCGGGTGGTGAGCCGGGATCTCCCCCCCGGCCTGGAGATCGATCCCGAGGTTCCCTGGACCCGTGAAAACCTGAGGTTGGGCGCGCCCCTGGAGGAGGGAAAGCTGGAGCTGGTGGGACGGTTTCGGGGGGCGGTCCGGCTCCGAGGCGGCGGCGCCTCGTCCGAGGCGGTGCTCCACTTCTGGGCCTCGGCCGCCGGAGGGACGCGCACGTTCCGCTACGCGCTCCTCGATCTCCCCCGGGCGGGTGCGGCGCGTCTCCACCGCGAGCGGGTCGCGGTGTTCCACGGTCCCGGCTCCACCCGGCCGATCGTGGTCTTCCGGGAGACCTCGGAGGCCGGCCGGAGGACGGTGATCCTGGACCTTTTGCCCTCGGGGGTCTTTCAGAGCCTTCTGGCCACCCCCTGGCGGGGATGCGCCGAGCCGTGACCGCCCGGGCTCAGTAGCTCCGGGCCCACACCACCCGCCCGCGGCTGGGCTTCCCGGTGACCATGCAGACCCCCTCCTCCTCCGGAGCGTCGAAGGGGATGCACCGGATGGTGGCCTTGGTCTCTTCCTTGACCCGGGCCTCGGTCTCGGGAGTGCCGTCCCAGTGGGCGAGATGGAACCCTCCCCGCGCGGCCAGGCTCTCCTTGAAGGTCTCGTAGTCGTCCACCCGGTGGGTGTTGGACTCGCGGAAGGCCACCGCGCGCCGGTAGAGTTCGTCCTGGATCTCCACCATGAGTTCCCCCAGTCGTTCCCCCACCCGCTCCCGGGGGACGAACTCCTTCTCCCGGGTGTCCCGGCGGACCAGCACCGCCTGCCCCTTGGCCACGTCCTTGGGCCCGATCTCTATCCGCACCGGCACCCCCCGCTGCTCCCACTCGTTGAACTTCCATCCGGGCTTGTACTGCTCCCGGTCGTCGAGCTTCAGATCGAGTTCCGGGCGCTCGCGCTTGAGGGCCTCGAACAGCTCGCCCCCCGCCGCCTTCATGGCCGACACCTGGTCGTCCTTCATCCAGATCGGCACCACCACCGCGTGGATGGGGGCCAGCTTGGGGGGAAGCACCAGGCCGTCGTCGTCGGAATGGGCCATGATGAGCCCCCCCACCAGCCGCGTGCTCACCCCCCAGGAAGTGGCCCAGACCAGCTCCCGCTCACCGCTCTCGTTCTGGAAGGTGACGTCGAAGGCGCGGGCGAAGTTCTGCCCCAGGTGATGGCTGGTCCCGGCCTGGAGGGCCTTGGTGTCCTGCATCATGGCCTCGATGCAGTAGGTGCGGAGCGCCCCCGGAAACTTTTCCGAGTCCGTCTTCCGCCCCTTGATCACCGGCATGGCCATGGTCCCCTCGGCGAAGGTGGCGTAGACGTCGAGCATCCGCCGCGCCTCCTCCTCCGCCTCGGCGTCGGTGGCGTGGGCGGTGTGTCCCTCCTGCCAGAGGAACTCGGTGGTGCGCAGGAACAGCCGCGGACGCATCTCCCACCGGACCACGTTGGCCCACTGGTTGATGAGGATGGGCAGGTCGCGATAGGACTGGATCCACTTCCGATACATGTCCCAGATGATGGTCTCCGAGGTGGGCCGGACGTAGAGCGGCTCCTCGAGTTTCTTCCCCCCGCCGTGGGTCACCACCGCGCATTCCGGGCTGAACCCCTCCACGTGCTCGGCCTCCCGGGTCATGAAGCTCTCGGGGATGAAGAGGGGAAAGTAGGCGTTCTGGTGCCCGGTCTCCTTGAACATGCGATCCAGCACCCGCTGCATCTTCTCCCAGATGGCGTACCCGTGGGGCCGGATGACCATGCACCCCCGGACCGGGGCGTTCTCGGCCAGCTGGGCCCGGGCGATGACGTCGCCGTACCAGCGGGAATAGTCCTCGGAGCGGGGGGTGATGTCCTTGGCCATGGCCGGTCTTCTCCTGATCGCAAACGGTTGAGGGGGGAAACGAGCGGACCAGTATACCCCAGCCCCGGGGAGTCTTCCACCCGGGCCGGTTTGGGGCATTTGCCCCACCCGGACCCCGGCCGCCCGCCCCCCCCTTTCCGGGACGGCGCACGGCATGCCAAATCGCCACGGATGGGCTAAAGCGCTCCATTCCCCTTCCGATACCTCCGGTTAAGGCACCGGGGAGTCCCCCCGGCTGGATTCCCGGGTTCGGACGCCGCGTCCCCGAAACGGGGCCGGAGGTCTCGAAGACTCTTGAGTGAGGGAGTGAAGATGAGAAACTGGATAGGGATCGCCCTCGTGGCGACCACGGTCCTGACCGCCGCCGGCTCCGACGCGCTGGCCGCCACCGGCAACGAGGACGCGATCGTCGCCCTGCACATTCGCGCGCGCACCGACAAGAGCATCTGCGATTACACGATGCCCCCCTGCAACCAGGTCACGACCTCGGC
>CAYRIJ010000090.1:0-12913 GCA_964424285.1 uncultured bacterium | reverse complement strand
CACCTCGCCGGCTACTGCGATTCGCGGCCGGTGCGGATCGGCAACGCCGCCGCCGGCCAGCTCCAGCTCGACATCTACGGCGAGCTGATGGATTCGGTCTATCTCTACAACAAGTACGGCAACCCCATCGGCTACGACACCTGGAACCACCTGGTTCGCATGCTGAACTGGGTGTGCGATCACTGGCGGGAACCCGACGACGGCATCTGGGAGGTCCGCGGCGGCCGGCGGCACTTCGTCTTCTCGAAGGTGCTCTGCTGGGTGGCCCTGGACCGGGGGGTCCGCCTCGCGGCCAAGCGCAGCTTCCCCGCGCCCCACGAACGCTGGACCGAGGAGCGGGACAAGATCTATCTCGAGGTGATGGAGAAGGGCTGGAACGAGGAGATCGGGGCCTTCACCCAGTACTACGGATCCAAGGCCCTCGACGCCTCGCTCCTGCTCATGCCGCTGGTGTTCTTCATGTCCCCCCACGACCCGCGCATGCTCTCCACCCTGGATCGGATCATGGAGCACCTGGTCTCGGACAGCCTGGTCTATCGGTACTCGACGAAGCGCGCGGCGGCGGACGGGGTGGACGGGTCCGAGGGCACCTTCTGCCTCTGCAGTTTCTGGCTGGTGGAGGCGTTGACCCGGGCGGGACGCCTCGGCGAGGCGCGCCTCATCTTCGAGAAGATGCTCTCCTACGCCAACCCGGTCGGTCTCTACTCGGAGCAGATCGCCCCCACCGGGGACCAGCTGGGGAACTTCCCCCAGGCCTTCACCCACATGGCGTTGATCAGCGCCGCCTACAACCTGGATCGCGCGCTGGGGGAGGTGCCCTAGTCCGGCAGGGATCGGGGCGGGCCCCGAACGAAAGCCCCCGGCGGTGAGACCGGGGGCTTCGTCGTGACTACCGTGCCAAGGAGGCTCAGCTCCAACGAAGCGGTTGCGTCGCTCCGTGCGCTGGTCCATGTATCGGCCGGGGGGCGGTGGACCTTTAGCGCTTTCTTGCCGGTCGTCCGGCCGGCCCGGTCCGCGGTGTCCGCAACCCGTTACCGCGCCGCGGCTTTCGCCAGCGTACCCGCCCGCTCCGAGGCCTCGGCGCGGAGCGGATTCCCCAGATCGGCCTCCGCCAGGGTACCGAGCACCCGCTCGTAGTGGGAGTCGGCCTTACCGCGCAACCCCAACGCGTCGAGCGCCTTGGCCGTCCAGTAGTTGGCGGGGGCGCGCCGGGGGTTCCGGGCCAGGAGATCCACACCCACCGTCACCGCCTCCCGGGGACGTTCGGCCCGGACCAGGGCGGCCACTTCCTTCTCGCGGACGCGCTGGTCCAGCCACCAGGCCCAGCGCTCCTTGCCCGCCGCCCGCCGGTAGAACTCGACCGCATCGGGCCATCGCCCGGAGGCGCCGGCGATGTCGCCCTCGAGCTCCAGGACGCGGAAGGTCTCGCCCGCCCCCGCGGGATCGTCCCCGCGCTCCCGCAGTCGTTCCTCCACCAGCGCGGTGAGGATCTTGAGCTCCGCCTCCGCCGCTCCGAGACGCCCGGAGGCGGCATAGATCCGTCCGAGAAGCTGGTGCAGGTCCGGATCCTTCAGATGGGACGAGCCCAGCGCCTTGGCCATGGAGAGCGCGCGATCGTGGTCTCCGCTCTCATGGACCAGCTCGACGTCGTAGAGGCGCCAGGCGTAGTCGTCCACGGTGCCGGTCAAGGTCGCCTCGATGCGACCGCTCTCCTCCAGGGCTTCGCGATACCGTCCGAGGTCGGCGTAGACCATGGCCAGGTGGTCGCGGGCCCAGATGAAGTCCGGCTTGATCTGAAGGGCTTTCAGGAATTCCTTTCGGGCGTCCGCGTACTGGCCGGTCCGGAGGTAGAGTTCCCCCAGGCTGTCGTGCGGATTGGGCTCGTCGGGATAGAGGAACGCGTACTTCTGGAACGCCTCCGCCGCTTCGGTCCATCGCCCCTGCTGGGCCAGGACGTAGCCCATGCGGTTGTAGGCCTCCCCCTGCCGGGGATCGAGTTCGAGCACCCGGCGATAGTCCGCCACCGCATCGTCGAGATCTCCGTGATTCGCGGCCCGGTTCGCCGAGCGGAAGAGCGCCTCGGGATCGTCGGGATAGGCGGCGATGAGCCGGGTCTCCAGGGATTCCCGCTCGGCCGCGTTCCCCCGGATTCCGGCGCCGACGATGCGGATGAGCAGCGCCTCACGGTCCGTCACCCGGCCGAGCTGGCTCTCCGCCCGGCGGTAGTAGTCCCGCGCTTCGTCCCCGTCCTCCAGTCCCGCCGAGTAGGAGGCCAGCCGGGCCCAGGCCATGGCGAAGGTGCTGTCGATCTCGGTCGCCCGCCGCCATCCCCGAACCGCGTCGGTGAAGTAGTGCTTGCTGCGGGCTTCCATCCCCTTCCGGTAGTACGCGTAGGCCTCGGCCGAGGACGTGGTGACGTCGCGGGGAGAGCGCGAGGCCACCAGGGAGGCCCCCACGAAACACGCCAACCCCACCGCCAGCAAGGCGCCGGTCACGAGCTTCCCCCGCATCGTCATGGCATCATCCTCCCGGTTCCGGGTCCCTCATGCCGCCTTCCGCATGTGCTGAAGCTCGGCCAGAAGGGACGAGACCTTTTGCACGGTGAACGGCTTGGCCAGCACCCGGGTCACCCCGCGATCTTCCGCCTCACGCGTTCCGATCTGGTTCCCCCAGCCGGTCACCAGGATGATGGGGATCGTCCGGTCGCGAAGACGGATCTCGCGGGCCACTTCCCAGCCGCTCATGTCCGGCATGCCGAGGTCGGTAAACACCACGTCGAACCGGCCGGGCTCGAACCGCTCCAGGATCTCGCGGCCGCTCCCCACCTCCTCGACTTCGTTCCCCAGGGCGATCAGGAGCTCCACCAGGGTCTGACGCACGTTGGCTTCGTCGTCCCCGACCAGAACGCGGCACGACTCCGCGCTCAGCATGGGCTCTTCGATCCCCTCGGGAAGGTCGGCCTGGGCGGTGGGCAGAACGATCTCGAACCGCGTCCCGCCGCCCTCGTTCTCCTCCACCCGAATGCGGCCGCCGTGGCGCTCGATGATGCCGAACACGATGGATAGGCCCAGACCGCTTCCCTTCACGCCCTTGGTGGTGAAGAAAGGTTCGAAGATCCGCTCCCGGATCTCGGGGGGGATGCCGACTCCGCTGTCGGCGATGGAGAGACACACCCCGTCCTCGTCGGAACGGGTGGCGAGGGTGATGGTGCCCCCCTCGGGCATCGCGTCCACGGCGTTGAAGATGAAGTTGGTGAGAACCTCGCGGATCTCCGAGGGCACGCAGGGGACCTGGGGCACGCTTTCGAGGTGGAGCTCGACCTCCACGCGGATCCCGTTCTGCTCGGCCTGGGTCTTCCACCGGGGCCGGGTGATCTCCGCCGCCTCGCGAATCAGGTTGTTGAGATCCGCCCGCACCAGGCCCGGGCGCCCCCCGCGATCCCGGCTGAACTCCTGGATGCGGCGGACGGTCTCCGCGCCGTCGAGGGCGGCGCGCTCGATGATGGCCAGGGACGCCCCGAGATCCTTCGGATCCAGGGTCGCGCGATCCTGCTTCATGCGAAGGAGCTGCACCCGGCCGATGATGGCGGCGAGCACGTTGTTGAAATCGTGGGCCACCCCGCTGGCCATCTGTCCCACGCTCCGCAGCTTTTCCGCGTTGCGGGTGTTCTCGGAGTGCGTGAGCTGCTCCTGGGTTTCCTTCAGCTCCACGAAGGACCGCTGGAGCCGCTGATAGAGCTCGGCGTTCTTGAGCACCAGCCCCATGTTGTCGGCGATGGCCACCGTGGTGGAGATTTCCGTGCGGGAGAACCCGTCGCGACGTCGCGACGCGATACCGAGAACCCCCAGAAATTCGCCCCGCGCCATGATCGGGACCAGGAACCCCGACTTGAACCCGTTCCGGCAGAGCCAGCCGTCGGCCAGGAGCGGGTCGTCCTGGAAGTTGGAAACCGATCGGGGAACCTCGGTCTGGCGGATGTGGTCCAGGAGCGGAAGTTCACCGGGCACGATCTCCCGGACGTGAACCTCCAGTTCGGGGCGATCCATCCACACGAAATCCCGCCGGAAGGTGTTGGTCGAGCCGAGGAGGCGCAGGACGGTGAGGTACTCGTAGTTCATGAGGCGGGGAAGCTGGCGGTGGAGCTGGGCGTAGATCTCCTCCGGCTCCAGGCTCACCGCCATGGCCCGCGACAGCTCGTTCAGCACCCGGAGCCGGGTGGCGCGGAGCTTGGCCTCCTCGTACAGGTTTTCCTGCTCCAGCGCGGCGGCCTCCAGCTCCTCGTGCCGGCCGGCCAGGGTCTCCCGGGTGGTGGCCAGGCTTTCGGTCATCTCGTTGAACGCCTCGCCGAGGCTCCCGATCTCGTCCCCGGACTTCACCTCCACCCGGCGCGACAGGTCCCCCTGGGTCACCGCCTTGGCCACCGAGGCCATCTCGCGGAGGGGCTTGAGGGTCCAGCGCGTGATCAGCATGATCGCGGCCAGCCCGAGAAGGCTCACCACCAACCCGAAGGCCAGACTGGCCAGGAAGGCGTGTTCGATGCGGCTCAGGGTCGGGGCGGTACACAGACCCAACCGCACCGTGCCGAGACGCCGGCAGACCCCGTTCTGGGGAACCCTCGGATGGATGTCCCCGTGAACGTCCGTATCCCATACCGGCGCGTTGAAGTTGTAGAGCAGCTTTCCCTTCTCCATCCGGAGCTTCACCAGCTCCGGAACGGACGGCGCCCAGGCCTCGGCCACCAGCCGGGGGCGGAGCTGGGAGAGATCGACGTCCCCGCAGGTTCCCTCGGCCAGGATCTGGCCGCGATCGTCCTGGACCATCACGTAGCGAACATCCTCGTCACCGCAGAGGGAGGCCACCATCTGCTGGAACTCGCTCACATCCTCTTCCTGGAAGGCGTGGATGGCCTGATAGGAGAGGTTCTGGGCCATGGCATAGCCGCGCTTCTCCAGCTCGTGGAGGAGCATGGTCCGGGACTGGTAGAAGTGGAGCGTCGCCAACACCAGGGTGCTGAGCACGAAGAGGGCTCCGGTCACCAGGATGAACCGGCCTCGAAGCCCGCGAAGCGACATGGGTGTCATGACTCGAACGGTGACCTTTCCCGTCTGGAATGCGGCGGCCTGGAGATGCGCCAACCCCATCAGGTGTCGGCACTTGGTGGGAGAAAGTTGAGGGGGGCGACGCCGAATTCCTGCGGCGCCGGAGGGCGGGGAGGCATCGTCGCGGCCCGGGCGGCTAGAACCCGTAGCTCAGGCGGGCGAGAAGCCGGTCGTTGGGCCCGAAGATGTGAAACGGATCGGTGGGTTCGGCGGGGCCGAGGATCAGGTCCCCCCCCACCTCCGCCGTCCAGGCCCGGCGGATCCTCCGCCGGACCCGCAGGGTTCCCACCGCCTCGGCCCGTTCCAGGTCCTGGACCCAGCCCGCTTCGATCACCGTCCCCGCCAGATCGTTGGCCCCCCAGGTCAGGGCCAGGGCCAGGTCCCGCTGGAAGGGCCGGTAGATGGCCAGGCCGGCGCCGTCCACCGCGTCGTCGTAGAGGAACTCGGCCACCACGTCCAGGTCCCCGGCCCCGCCCAGGGCCCCGAGCCACAGGTAGTCGATCCCGGCCACCGCCTGGACCGAATGGGGGTCGAGGCCGGCGATCCGGCGGGCGAAGGCGGGATCGGCGACGCTCTGGTCCCGCCAGGTGGCCTCGGCTTTGAGGAGCACGTCCCCCAGGGCGGACTGGACCTCGATCCCCACCATCCGAAGGGGGGCGTAGGCGGGCCGGAGCCGGGGAACCGCGCCGTTGCCGCCCGGAGCGGTCTCGAGGGTCAGAACCGGATCGCGATCGATACCGGAGACGCCGGTGAGATAGAAGTCGGTCCGACCGGCGGTCAGCCGGGCCCGAGTGGCGAGTGAATGTTCACCTACCCCACGGGGCAGCAAGGGATCCTCATCCAGCGGGAGACCCCCGAATCCCAGGCGGGCCTCGGCGCTCGCCACCGACCAGGGGGAGCGGTCCGACGGGAAAGTCACGCCCTCAACGAACGGCATGTAAACAAGTTCCAGGCCGAACGGGGCCGTTCCGTATAGGCAGGTGAATGTCCAGTCACCTTGCTTTTCGGGGTCCAGGAAGTCGCGTCCCCAGTCCCGCGTGGAGAGCACGTCGCCCGGGCGGTAGGTGTCCGCGGATCCCCAGGTCAGGGTCTGCCGGCCGGCCCGGAGACTCCAACGAGGCCCCGGCCGGGCCTCGATCCAGGCCTCGCGGGGGACCCAGCGGAAGCGCCCGGCGTCGAGGGGATCCACCCACAGGCGGGGGCGGGCGAAGACCCGGAGCGTGGGGCGTGGATCCCAGCGCGCCTCGAGCTCCCCGCCAAGGAGCCATTCCACGTCCCGACCCACCGAGGCGGCCTCGGGGTAGAGCCGCCCCCCCGCGGTGACCTCGCCGTGGAGGACCACCCCGGCCGCCGCCGGACCCGCGGTGAGAAGGCCGGCCAGAAAGGCCGCCAAATGAAGGCCGCGGACCCCGGGGCTCACCACTCCCGCCCCAGCGCCTCCACGGTGAAGAGCCCCGGGTCGAGGTCCGCCCCGATCCTCCAGGCCTCCACCCGGATCTCCGTGGACTTCCCGTTCTGAACGTTCTCCATCACCGCGGTCCCGAACCGCCAGTGCACCCCGTCCGGCCGGGTGAAGCCGCGGGACCGGCTCACCTTGTGGAGGGCGCCCTTCCGGTCCCGGTACTCGGCCCGGAGGATCACGTGCCGGTCGCGGGACACCCAGGTGGTGATCTTCGAGTAGCCGCTCCGCCGGTCGATCGGCTCCGCCTCCACCACGTCCACCGAATCCCCGGCCAGGGTGTCGGCGCGAACGTAGCGGTGACGGTATTCGTCCAGCTCGCGGCCCCCCAGGTCCTCGTAGGTGAACTCGGTTCCGGCGAAGTTCCCGGTCTTCCTCGACGCCGCGATCCGCTTCACGCGCCCCAGGGCGGGGAGGTAGAGCCACTGATCGTCGTCCCCGGGCCGCTCGGCGGTGAGGAAGGCGGTGCCGCGAAGATCGGGGGGGTCGGTGAAGCGGATGAGCGCCCGATCGCCGTCGTCACGGGAGAGGAAGGCCATCCGGGCGTGCCGGACCGCGGCGTTCCCCGCGCGGTCGCGGAGCGTCATCGTCACCCGGGCGGTTTCCGACCGGACGTCGGCGTTCGCGTCCTCCACCGCCTGCATGACCGCGCGCCCCCGGCCGTCGTCCCCCCGGGCGCCCGCATCGCCCGCCGAGGCCTCGACGCGGCGGGCCGAAGCCCCCGAGGCGAGCAGGGCGACCGTCCCCAGGAGCACCGCCGCCCGCACCCCCGCCTTCTTCCGGTTCCGCCGCCGCCGCTCCTCGAACACCGGGCGGTAGCGGATGAAGATGGCGGGGAGGATGAAGAGGTCGGCGAGGAGCGCCATCACGATGGTGATGGCGGCCAGGAGCGCGAACCACACGCTGGGGAGGAACGTGGAGCGGAGGATCACCGCGAAGCCGGCGAAGAGGATGACCGAGGTGAACACGATGGCCCTCCCGGAAACGTGGAAGGCGTAGGCGACGGCCTGGAGGAGGTTCTTGTCGTCGTCGACGGCCTCGATGTACTTGGCGATGAAATGAATGGTGTCGTCCACCGCGATCCCGATGGCCACCGCCGCCACCATGGCGTTCACCATGTCCAGGCGGAGGCCGATCCAGCCCATGAAGCCCAGGGTGAAGGCGATGGGCCAGACGTTGGGGATCATGCTCAGGAGTCCCACCCGCCAGGAGCGGAAGGCCAGGGCCATGGTGAGGGTGATGACCACCAGTGCGACCAGGAACGATCGGATCTGGCTGGTGATGATGTAGTCGCCCATGTTCTTGTAGAGCATCATGAGGCCGGTCAGCTCCACGTCGGCCTGGCCGGGGAAGTTCGAGGCCAGCCAGCCGTTCAGCTCGCGCACCTGGCGCCGGTAGACGGTGGAGGAGGCGAACTTCACCCGCGCGCTCACCCGGGCCGTGGTCTGGGTGAGGTCGACCAGGTTCGAGAGGTCCTCGCGGGGGGAGCTGGCGCCGTAGAGGAGCAGGTACTGGGAGACCAGGTCGGCGCTCTCCGGGACGGTGTGCCAGGCGGGGTCGCCCCCGTGCATGGCCTGGTTGATCTCCTTCAGGTAGTCCACCACCGAGAAGGCGTCGGTCACGATGCCGATCGAGCGGAGGTGGGTCTCCAGGGCGTCCATGCCCCGGAGCACCTCGGGATCGCGGATCCCCCCCGGCTCCTTCGCCTTCACCACCACCTCGAGGTTCCCCACCCCGCCCACCTTGTCCTGGATGTACTCGGTGACCTGGCGCATGGGGTCGCTCTTCCGGAAGAACTCGATGGCGTTGGACTCGACCTTGAGCCGGGCGATGCCGAACCCCGCCGCCACCGTGATCGCCCCGGCCACCACCAGGACGGCCACCCCGCGGCGGCGCACGAACCCGGGGAGCCCCTCCACCACCGCCATCACCCGGCCGGTCCGGCGGCGGACCGCGTAGGCGGCATAGTCGCCCTTGAGGTAGCTCAGGGCGGCGGGAAGCGAGAACACGCTGAGCAGGAAGGCGATGCTCACCCCGATCGCGGTGAGCGCGCCCATCTCCTGGAGGGGAGCCAGGGGGGCGGCGAGGAGCGAGAGGAACCCCACCGCGGTGGTGAGGCTGGTGAGCAGACAGGGTTTGAACAGCCGGCGGACGGTCTCCCGGGCGGCGTTCGGCCCGTCGAGGCCGATGCCCCGCAGGTTGAAGTACTGCACCACGATGTGGACCGAGTCGGCCACTCCGACCGCGGTCAGCACCAGGGGGATGATGGTGGCGAGGCTGTTCTCCTTCCACCCCAGGGCGGGTATGAGCGCCCGGTCCAGGATCACCGCGGAGAGGATGACCCCCATGGGGAACACGACCCCGGGAAGGCTCCGGATGGTGATGATGAGGAACAGGGTGATGAAGAGGTAGAGGAGGGGGACGTTCCAGCGCAGATCGTGGCGGGTGTCGGCGTAGATGTCGTGATCGAGGACCGAGGAGCCGGTGAAGGCATAGGTGATTCCGTGCTCGCGCTCCTCACCGGCGAGGAAGGCGTTCACCCGCTTCACCAGGTCGGACTTGTACTGGAACTCGCCGGGGCGATGCTCGATCTCGGCCACCACCATCGCCACCTTGCCGTCGGCGCTCACCACCCGGCCCCGGGCCAGGCTGTCGGCGAGGACCCGGGCCCGCGCGCGTTCGAGTTCCCCGGCGGTCATGGGGAGATGGGGGACCGCGGGCTCCAGCCCGATGTCGTCGCCCTCGCCCCGGATGGTCTCGTAGTTGGCCAGGCTCATGACCCGCCCCACGTGGGCGGTGGTGTCGAGCAGGGCGGTCACCCGATCCAGGGAGGCCAGAATCTCGTTGTTGAAGACCGTGCCCTCGGGCCCCGGGTGGGGGCGCCCGGCGCGGCGGGCTCGGGCGTGCCCGGCGATGTCCGGATCGCCGTCGGCGTTGGTGGCCAGGACCACGAACTCGTCGTTCCCGAACACCTCGTGGAAGCGGGAGTAGGATTTGAGGGCGGGATCGTTCTCGAGGAACCAGATCTCCGCCGAGGCGTCGAAGGGGACGTGGAACGCCGGCCAGGTGCAGACCGCCACCGCCAGGAGGGTGACGGCGAGGATCGGCACCCGGTGGCGGACGGCGACCCGGGCCACCCACTCGGCCACGCGGGCGCTCACCGGGTCGGGGCGCCCGGGAGGCGGTTCGAGAGATCCTGATGGGCGGCGGGCTCGGGCATGATCCGGAGATCCTACGACATGAGGGATGATCGTCGACGGGGGGGGCCGGCCGAGGTCGTCCAAGACGGCGGAACGGACCCTGGAGTCTACCCGGGTGGATCGGGTCGAGCCAGCGGATTCGCCGGAAGGGCCCCGCACACCCGGGGGCTCGCCCCGGGCCCGGGTCCCGGACATCTCCTGCGCTCCGGAAATCCGGCCTTCTCCCGTCGATCACCGTTCCCCGCGGCGACGCCGGGGCCGTAGGATCTCGCCGTGACCGAACCATCCCCGCCCTGGGCGATCCGCGCCCGCGGCTTCATCGCCGCCTACGACCGCCGGCTGTGGGTCCTCTACGGCGGGTTCATCGCGTCCTCGATGGGCTTCGCCATGATCGTCCCCTTCGTGAGCCTCTACTTCCACGAGGAGCTGGGGGTGAGCATGTCCCTGGTGGGGACGTTCTTCCTGGTGACCGCGGTGGTGCGCTCCTCGTTCCAGGGGTACGCGGGCGATCTCTCCGATCGCGTCGGGCGGATCCGCATCATGGTGGCGGGCCAGATCGCCCGGGCCGCGCTCTTCGGGGTCATGGCGGCGGCGGTGTTCCTCCGGCTGGGGTTCTGGTGGGCGGCGGGGATCCTCACCCTCTCCTACGCGGCGGGAGCGTTCTACCAGCCGGTGGCCACCGCCGCGGTCTCGGATCTGGTCGAACCCG
Source organism: uncultured bacterium (assembly GCA_964424285.1). Classification (GTDB taxonomy): domain Bacteria; phylum Eisenbacteria; class RBG-16-71-46; order JABDJR01; family JABDJR01; genus CAVSKL01. The sequence goes on along the minus strand of CAYRIJ010000090.1, from coordinate 2,446 downwards.
GGAAGCGCCTTCAGGCCTACGCGATGATGCGGGTGGCCCACAACCTGGGCTGGGGGGTGGGCCCCATGCTCGGCGGCCTGGTCTCCGAGGCCGGCTACGGGTGGCTCTTCGTCCTCGGGGGGCTCACCAGCCTCGTCTCGGCCTGGATCGTGAAGCGCTTCGTGAGCGAGACCCACCCGCCGGGTCCCGCGACCGAGCCGCCGCCCGCGGGGCGCCGCCGCGCCACCTGGCTGGACATGCTCGACGTCCGCCACGACCGGCCCTTCGTGGTGTTCTGCGTCCTGACCCTGCTGGTCTTCATCACCCAGTCCCAGTGGCTGGCCACGTTGTCGGTCTACGCCGCCGACCGGCTCGGGACCACCACCGCCCAGCTCGGGGTGGTGTTCGGGCTGAACGGCTTCATGGTGGTGGCGTTCCAGCTCCCGGTCACCCGGGCGCTTCGCCGGCTGAGCCTGATCGGCATGATGATCCTGGGCTCCGCGGTCTACGCCCTGGCCTTCTTCGGCCTGGGCTTCATCACGGTCTACTGGCAGCTCATCGCGGGCATGGCCGCCATCACCCTGGCCGAGCTCATCGTCTCCCCGGCCACCGTGGCCCTGGTCTCGCTGATCGCCCCCCCGGGCCGCACCGGCCGCTACATGGGGATCTACTCCCTCACCACCTCGTTCGGCTGGTCCGCGGGCCCGTTTCTGGGGGGGGTGCTCATCGACATCTGGGAGGGGCGCCCGGTTCTCCTGTGGACCAGCATCGCGGTCTTCGCGTTGGTCGCCGCGTTCGGCTTCGCGCGGTACCGGGGCCTCTACGCGCACCGGACCTGAACGGAACCGCGCCGGCTTCCGCCGCGGGGAAGCCACCGTAATTCCTGAACGTCCGGCGACGAACGGGCGACGGGGACGAAGTTCGGAGGTGCGGGTCCATCGAAGGGTGTAGTAGGGTTTTGCAAAAGCGTGGCGGCAAATTCCCCCGCGGCCGCCCCTCGCACCCAGGACACGCTCGGAACTCATCCGCTCCCGCACCACGCCCGAGCCCACCCCTGACAACCAATGGGGGTCCACCGTGAGACGAACCATCCTCCGGTCCCTGTTCCTGCTGATCGTGCTCGGAGAGACCTCGTGCGCCGGGCCCAAGATCGGCCCCTTCCAGGCGGACCCGCTCCGGGTCTGTCCGGGTCACGCCACGACCGTGTCCTGGAACGTCAAGGGCGACGCGGTCCTGAGCTCGACCCCCATCCTGCCCGGGACGGGGCCCGTCAAGGGCAAGGGGAAGCAGGCCTTCACCCCGAACCAGACCACGCACTTCCAGATCAGCGTCGGACCCGACGTGGAGAATGCTCCACACCCGCTCCTCGTCGAAGTCCTCCGACCCGGGGCTCTGGACTCCCTTTACTTCCGCGTCGGTGACATCGTCGACCAGGGTCTGGTCGCGACGGACACCCTGGCCGTTTCGGAATGGGATCAGAGTGCCCGGATCACCTGGATTTTCAACGATCAGAACCGGACCATCCGGGCCGAACACGGCGGAAGATCACTGTCGATGGCGGCGGGAGACTCGACCGATGCCTTCCGGGGCCTTCCGATCACCGGAACCTGGAATCTCCGGTCTCCGCTGGAACCGGGGGAGGAGCCCGGCGACCCGCAGCACTCTCCGCCCAGCTTCTTGAAGGTGCTGTTCAAGTTCACCTGTGAGTCATAAGGAGACGATCATGAGTGCTCTCACCCTCGATCAGGTCCGCGGGTTGGTGGATACCGTCGTCCTGGTCATGATGGAGAATCGATCGTTCGACCATATGCTCGGGCACCTGAGCTACCGCGAACACAACGTCGGCCTTCAGGTCGACGGCCTCACCGATCCCCTGGAGAGGCCCGAGTACTTCAACTTCTACGCGAACCAGCCGTACTACCCGTTTCCCGCCCAGGATCGGCCCCTTCAGACCGATCTGCCTCACGAGCGCGAGGCGGTGGCGCAACAGATGGCGTGGTCGAAGGCGGAGAAGAAGTACACGATGAGCGGCTTCGTGGAGGCGTACTACAACCGCACGGTCGCGAGCTGGACCCGCACTCCCGAACCCATGGGCTTCCTCCCCCCCGACCAGGCCCCGATCACCGACTTCCTCGCCACCAACTACGCGGTCTGCGACCGGTGGTTCGCGCCCCTTCCCACCAGCACGCTCCCCAACCGGCTCATGGCCTGGACCGGCACCGCCTCGGTCGACCACACCGGACAGATCCTCCCTCCGGTCGGGGACACGCTGCTCGATTGGATGTCGAGGCGCGGGGTGAGGTGGCGCGTCTATCACGACGGGCTCTCCTTCTTCACGCTCCTCGGAAAGCTCAAAGACGTTCTCAGTCCAGGGTTCCGGCGCTTCGAGCATCTGGCCGACGACGTGCTCCACGAACCCAAGGGGTCCTTCCCCCAGGTGATCCTCATCGAACCCTCCTATGGCGAT
>CAYRIJ010000089.1:0-13138 GCA_964424285.1 uncultured bacterium | reverse complement strand
GCCGGCGGCGGGGGGGAGACCTTCGTCCACTACGGCACCCTTCAGAGCTGCCCGGGGGGCGGAAGCTCCTACATCCACGTGGTCACCCAGTGTTCGGGGTTGACCACCTGGACGATCGCTCCGCTCTGCTCCGGATTCACCGGGACGCTGGTGAACGAGGATTTCACCGCCGCCCCCGCGGTGCTTCCTCCCGCCTGGTCCGGGTACATCTGCGTCGCCTCCGGCGCTGCCGTCGGCCTCGGCGTGACCTGCTGCTTCCAGGTCATCTTCGTCTGCGACGGGATCACCGTTCCCGTGGATCTCTGCGTCGAGACCTGCGACTGGGGATCGGTTCCGGTCGAGAACACGAGCTGGAGCCGGATCAAGGCGCTCTACCGGTAGCGGCCCACCGGGTCGTTCGCGTTCGCTCTTCTTCGAGCCGGTCCCCCCGGGGCCGGCTCGATTCCTTGCCCCCGGGAGGAGGCATCGCCCGGGGGCTCGCGCCGCCGTCCCTTCGGGGCTAGAATCCCTCCCGGCCGACCGTCCACCCATCGAATCCACCTCATCCAACGAGGAGCGCCATGACCGATCACGAGGACCACCGGGAACACGCGGGGATGAACCGAAGGAGCTTCATCAGACGGGCCGCGGCGGGGAGCGCGCTCTTCGCCGCCGCGCCGATGCGGGCGGCGTTCGCCGCGCCGGGGGACGTGGGCGGCGCCGGAGGTTCGGGCGGCGGGCCGCGTTTCGACCTGGAGGAGGCGACCCTGGCCGGCCTCCAGGAGGATCTGCGCGCGGGGCGCACCACCTCCCGCGAGCTCACCCGGAAGTACCTGGTGCGGATCGGGGCCATGGACAAGGCGGGCCCCGCCCTCCACCACGTGATCGAAACCAACCCCGAGGCCCTGGTCATCGCCGAGGAGCTCGACGCCGAGCGGAAACAGAAGGGGTCGCGCGGCCCTCTCCACGGGATCCCGGTCCTGGTGAAGGACAACGTGGCCACCGCCGATCGCATGCAGACCACCGCGGGATCCCTGGCTCTGGCCGGCGCCGTGCCGCCCGGCGACAGCTTCGTGGCGAAGAAACTACGCGAGGCCGGGGCGGTGATCCTCGGCAAGGCGAACCTGAGCGAATGGGCCAACTTCCGCTCCACCCATTCCTCCAGCGGCTGGAGCGCCCGGGGCGGTCAGGGGAAGAACCCCTACGCCCTGGACCGGAACCCCTGCGGATCGAGTTCCGGGTCCGGGGCCGGGGTCTCCTCCAACTACTGCGCGGTGGCGGTGGGAACCGAGACCGACGGCTCCATCGTCTGCCCCTCGGCCACCAACGGGGTGGTGGGGCTGAAGCCCACGCTGGGGCTGGTGAGCCGGTCGGGGATCGTCCCCATCTCCCACTCCCAGGACACCGCGGGGCCGATCGCCCGCACGGTGACCGACGCGGCGATCCTGCTCGCCGCCCTGGCCGGCGCGGACCCCGCCGATCCGGCCACCGCCGCGTCCGCCGGCCGCGTGGAACCCGACTACACCCGCTTCCTGGATCCCGGGGGATTGCGGGGGGCGCGGATCGGGGTGGCGCGCGAGAAGTTCTTCGGCTACTCCAAACCGGCGGATACGCTGATCGAGGCCGCGATCAGGGACCTGGAGCGCCTGGGAGCGACGATCGTGGACCCGGCGGACATCCCCCACGTCGGAGAGTACGACGACGCCGAGTTCGAGGTGCTCCTCTACGAGTTCAAGGCGGACCTGGAGGCCTACTTCCGGACGTGGGCCCCGGGCGGCGGGGTGAAGACCCTGAAGGACGTGATCGACTTCAACGAGCGAAACCGCGCCTCGGAGCTCCGGTATTTCGGACAGGAGATCATGGTCATGGCCGAGGAGAAGGGGCCGCTCACCGACCCGGCCTACCTGGATGCGCTGGCCACCTGCCGGAAGCTCTCCCGGGAGGAGGGGATCGACGCGGTCATGGACGCGAACCGGCTGGACGCCCTGGTCATGCCCACCGGCGGCCCCGCCTGGACCACCGATCTCGTGAACGGCGACCACTACCTGGGGGGGAGTTCCACTCCGGCCGCGGTCTCGGGCTACCCCAGCATCACCGTTCCCGCCGGGTTCGTGTTCGGGCTCCCGGTGGGGATCTCCTTCGTGGGCCGGGCCTGGGACGAACCCAAGCTCCTGAAGCTCGCCTACGCCTACGAGCAGGGGACCCACCACCGGCGCCCGCCGCGGTTTCTTCCCACCGCGGACCTGGGGCAACCGGACTGACCCGGATCGCCCGCGGGGGTTCAGGAGGTCGAGGCGGGTTCTCCGGACCGGGGAGCGGCCGGTGACGCACCCAACAGGCGCTCCATGGCGTCCGAGGCCCGGCCCGCGTGGTAGGACGAGCGCACCAGGGGCCCGGCCTCCACGTAGACGAACCCGGCCTCCATCCCCGCGTCGTGAATCCCCCGGTACTCCTCGGGGGCGAGGTAGCGCTGCACCGGAAGGTGCTTCTTGGTGGGCTGGAGGTACTGCCCCACGGTGAAGATATCCACGTCGGACCGGCGGAGGTCCCCCATCAGCGCGACGATCTCCTCGAAGGTCTCGCCCAGGCCGACCATGATCCCGGACTTGGTGGCCCGGATGCGGTCGCCGCGGGCCCGGGCGGCGCGCTCCAGGAGCTCCATCGAGCGCTCGTACACCGCGTAGGGCCGCACCCGCCGGTAGAGGCGCTTCACGCACTCGGTGTTGTGGGCGAGGACGTCGGGACGGGCGTCGAGGATGGTCTCCAGCGCGTCCCAGTTTCCCCGGAGGTCGCTGATCAGGACCTCCACCCGGCACTCCGGGGCCCTCTCCCGGATCGCCCGGATGGTGGCGGCGAAGTGCCCGGCCCCTTCGTCGGGGAGGTCGTCCCGGTTCACCTGGGTGATGACCGCGTGGCGGAGCCCCAGGGCGGCCACCGCCTCCCCCACGTGGCGCGGCTCCTCGGGGTCCAGATACCCCGGCGTGCCCTTGGCCACGTTGCAGAACATGCAGCGCCGGGTGCAGATGTCTCCCATGACCATGAAGGTGGCGGTCTTCTCCCGCCCCCAGCACTCGAAGATGTTGGGGCAGCGCGCCTCCTCGCACACCGTGTTCAGGCTCAGGTTCTTGACCAGGCCCTTCACCTCGCGGAACTCCGCGGTGTTGTTGAGCCGGATCTTGATCCACTCCGGACGTCTGAGGGTCGTCTTCCGATCGACGGTCATGCCATCTCCGATCCCCGGCCGCCGGTCGCGGCCGGGTTCTGGATGCTGTCGCGATAGCCGGCGGGGTCGCCGGATGGGGAAGGGAGGGGTTCGGGACGGACGGCTTCGCGGTCGAACCGCTCCGCGAACCGGGCGGCGAACCGCTCCGCCACCCGGGGCATCGGCGGCGGCGGTCCGTCCAGGAGCTTCTCCATGCTGGTCACCCCGTAGTTCCGGATGCCGCAGGGCACGATGGTCTTGAAGTGCTCGAGATCCGTGGTGATGTTGAGCGCGAACCCGTGGCTGGTGATCCACCGCGACACCCGGACCCCGATCGCCGCCACCTTGGCGCCCCCCACCCAGACCCCGGTGAGCCCCTGCTTCCGCCCTCCCTCGATCCCGAATTCGGCCAGGGTGGAGATCAGGGCGTCCTCCAGCCCGCGTACGTACTTCCAGACGTCCTTCCGGTCGGGGGCGAGGTTCACGATGGGATAGCCCACCAGCTGCCCCGGTCCGTGGTAGGTGACGTCGCCGCCGCGGCCGCACTCGGCCACGGTGATCCCCAGCCGGTCGAGCGCCTCGGCCGAGGCCACCACGTTCTCCCCGCGGGCGTTTCGGCCCAGGGTGATGACCGGGTCGTGCTCCAGGAGAAAGAGCGCCTCCGGCGCGGTTCCCGCCCGCACCGCCTCCACGCGCTCCTCCTGGAGACGGAGTCCGTCGGCGTAGGCCACCCGGCCCAGGAATGAAACCTCCAGTCGTCGCCGTTCCATGGATCGAGTCTACACCCCCCCGGCGGGCGCGCCGGCTCCGGGACGCACGCGGCTACTGGACATTGCCGGCCTCGATGAACTTCTTCACGTGCGCCATGAACATCTCGGCCATCGCCCCGTCCACCAGCCGATGGTCGTAGGAGAGGGAGAGATAGCACCGGTGGCGGATGGCGATGGCGTCGTCGATCACCACCGGGCGCTTCTCGATGGCTCCCACCCCCAGAATGGCCACCTGGGGCTGGTTGATGATCGGGGTGCCCCCGAGGCCCCCGTAGACCCCGGGGTTGGTGATGGAGAAGGTGCCCCGCTGAACCTCGTCGGGGGAGAGCTTCTTGGTGCGGGCGCGCTCCCCGAGGTCGTTCACCGCCCGGGCCAGGCCCAGGAGGTTCCGCTCGTCGGCGTTTCGGATCACCGGCACGATGAGCCCCTTGCCGCCTTCCAGCGCCACCGCGATCCCGACGTTGATCTCGTGCTTGAGGACGATCTTGTCCCCCATGACCGACGCGTTCACGTAGGGGAAGTGCTGGAGGCCGTCCACCACCGCGCGGATGATGAAGGGCAGGTAGGTGAGGTTCACCCCCTTCTCCGCGAACCCCGCCTTGAGCTCCTTCCGCTGGCGGGCCACCGCCTCGAAGTCCACGTCGAAGAACGAGGTCACGTGGGCGGCGACCGACTGGGAGTAGACCATGTGGTCGGCGATCTTCTTCCGCATCACCGACATCGGCTCGATCGCCACCGGCTCCCCCTCCACGTAGGGGGGGATGCGGAGATCGGGGAGCTGGAGACCGCCCCCGGCGGGGGCGCCGGCCGGAGCGGGGGAGGGAGCCGCCGGCGTCGGCGCCGGCACCGCCCGGCCCGGTTCGGCCTCGCGCCGGGGAGCCGCTTCGGCGGTCGCCGCCCCGGCCGCGCCGCTCTCCAGGTAGTCCAGGATGTCCTTCTTGGTCACCCGACCGGAGATCCCCGTCCCCTCGATCCGGGAGATGTCCACCCCGTGCTCCTCGGCGATCTTCCGCACCACCGGGGAGGAACGCGCCTGTCGAAGCTCGTCGGCCGAGTACCGGTCGTAGGGCTTCTCCACCGCGGACCCGCGCCCGTTCCCGTCGCCCCGGGGCGTCTCCGCTTCCACCGGCTTCGGCTCGCGCCCTTCCCCGGCCGCCGCCGGTTCCGCGTGGGCGGGGGCTTCGGGCTTCGCAAGGGGCGGGGCCGCCGGCTTCGCCGGTTCCGGCGCGGGGGCGGGCGTCTCCGGCGCCTCGGTGCGCGTCGCTCCCGAGGCCTCGGAGGAGGCGGGCTCCGGGGCCGCGGCCGGAGCGCCGCCCCCCGCGGGGGCCTCGCCCTGGGCCCCGATCCGCCCCACCACCGTGTTCACGTCCACCGTCTCCCCCTCCTGGTGGAGGATCTCGGTCAGGGTGCCCGCGGCGGGGGCGGGGATCTCGGCGTCCACCTTGTCGGTGGAGATCTCGAACAGGGGTTCGTCCCGCTCCACGGTGTCGCCGACCTTCTTGAGCCACTTGGTGATGGTCCCCTCGGCGAGGGACTCGCCCATCTGGGGCATGATGACGTCTTGAGCCATGGTACTTGCCTCCGTCAGTAGGCCGCGAGCTTCCGGGCGGCGTTCGTGATGATCGGGGTGTCGGGCATGAAGAAGCCCTCGAGCGGCGGGCTGTGGGGGACCGGGGTGTCGAGGCTCGCCACCCGCGTGACCGGCGCGTCAAGGTATTCGAATGCTTTTTCGGCGATGCGGGCGGCGAATTCCGCGCCCACCCCGCCGGTCATGGTCGCCTCGTGGACGATCAGGGCCCGGGACGTCTTCCGCACCGAGGCCAGGATCAGCTCCTCGTCGAAGGGAAGGAGCGAGCGGAGGTCCACCACCTCGGCCGAGATCCCCTCTCCGGCCAGGGCCTCCGCCGCCTCCAGGGAGCGGGGGAGCATCCCGCCGTAGGTGATGATGGAGAGATCGGTCCCCTCGCGGCGGACGACGCCCTTTCCGATCGGGACCTCGAAGTCTTCGGCGGGGATCTCTTCCTTCACCCGCCGGTAGAGGTACTTGTGCTCCAGGTAGATCACCGGGTCCTCGTCCCGGATCGCCGCCTTGAGAAGCCCCTTGGCGTCGTAGGCGGTGGCCGGGGCCACGATCTTGAGCCCGGGGGTGTTGAAGAAGAAGGCCTCGGGATTCTGGCTGTGGAAGGGGCCGGCGTGGACGCCGCCCCCGGTCGGGCCGCGGAGCACCAGGGGGAGGGACATCCCGGTGCGGTAGCGTCCGGTGGCCGCGAAGTTGGTGATGACGTCGAAGGCGCTGGAGATGAAATCGATGAACTGGAACTCCACCACCGGCCGGAAGCCCATGAGCGCCGCCCCGCAGGCCGCGCCGGTGAACCCGGTCTCGGACAGGGTGGTGTCGAGCACCCGCTCGTCGCCGAAGCGCTGCTTGAGGCCGCTGGTGACCCCGAAGGCTCCGCCGTAGGTTCCCACGTCCTCCCCGAGGAGGAGCACCCGCTCGTCCCGCTCCATCTCCTCGAAGAGACCCTGGCGGATGGCTTCGAGGTAGGTGATCGCGCTCATCGGTCGGGGCCCCCCTCGCCCCGGTAGGGGGCGAGATGGTCCACCGCGCGGGGCGGGTCGGCGTAGACCGCCTCCAGGGCGAACGCCGGGTCGGGCATGGGAGAGGCCATGGCCGCGTCCACCTCCTCGTCGAGGGAGGAGGCGATCTCCGCGGCGATCCTCGCAAAGTCCTCGTCGCCGGCGTGGCCGGCTTCCTTCAGGAACGCCTCGTAGCGGTCCAGGGGATCGTTCTCCTCCGCCCACCGCTCCACCTCGCCCTCCGGCACGTACTTCTGGGTGTCGTGCTCGGCGTGGCCCTTCCGGCGGTAGGTCTTGACCTCGATCAGGGTCGGTCCCCGGCCCGCCGTGGCCCGCGCGCGGGCCTCGCGCACCGCGTCGAAGACGATGAGCGGATCGTTTCCGTCCACGGTGACCCCGGGCATTCCCAGCCCCACCGCCTTGTCCGCGATGTTCCTCACCGCCATCTGGCGGGAGGTGGGGGTGGAGTAGGCGTAGCCGTTGTGCTCCGCCACCAGGATCAGGGGGAGCTTCCAGACCGCGGCCAGGTTCATCCCCTCGTAGAAGGGCCCGGTGGAGGTGCCGCCGTCCCCGGTCCAGGTGAGGGCCACACGGTCCTCCTTGCGGAGCTTCATGGCCAGGGCGACCCCGGCCATCACCGGCACGGTTTCCCCGAGCATGCTGATGGGGGAGACCACCCCGCGCTCGCCGTTACCGAAGTGGGTGTTCAGGTCCTTCCCCCCGGTGGGCCCGCCGGAGCGGGCCATGTACTGCATGAGGACGTCCCGCGGCCGGTAGCCCTTCACCAGCACCGCGCCCAGGTTCCGGATCAACGGGCCGATCCAGTCCTGGGGCTCGAGCGCCGCGACCGCCCCCACCGTCTCCGCTTCCTGCCCGAGGCTCCGGTAGAGCCCCCCGACGATCTTGTTCTGGCGGTAGAGGTTCACCAGGCGCTCTTCGAGCTTCCGGGTGAGGAGCATCCATCGATGGATCTCCAGGAGCCGCTCGCGGGAAAGTCCGGCCGACGGACGCCGGCCCCGGGCGGGGTTTCGGGAGCCCCGCCGGCGCGACCCGCCGCCCTTCTCAGATGTGGATGCTTTCGCCATGCAGGTTCTCCGCCGCCTCCATGATCGCCTCGGAGAGGGTGGGGTGAGGGTGGATGGCCCGGAACATCTCCTCCACCGTGGTCTCCAGGGTCATCCCGACCACCGCTTCGGCGATGAGCTCGGTGGCCTTGTAGCCCACGACGTGGACGCCCAGAACCTCGTCGTAACGCGCGTCGGCCACGATCTTGGCGAAGCCCTCCTGGTGGTTTCCGATCATGGCCTTCGACGAATGGGTGAAGGGGAACTTGCCGATCTTGACGTCATGGCCCAGCTCCCGGGCCTTCTCCTCGGTCAGGCCGACCGAGCCGACCTCGGGGTTCGAGTAGATGGCGTTGGGCACGGTCTCGTAGCGGATCGGCCGCACCGCGTGCCCGGCCATGTGCTCCACCGCGAGGATGCCTTCCTTGGAGGCGAGGTGGGCCAGGCCCTGGGTGGGAACGAGGTCCCCGATGGCGTAGATCCCGGGCTCGGAGGTGCGCATGAAGCCGTCCACGGGGACGAAGCCCCGGGGATCGGGTTCCACGTTCACGGTCTCCAGCCCCACCTCCCGGGAGATGGGACCGCGTCCCACCGCCACCAGGAGCACCTCCGCCTCGATCGTCTCCGGCTTGCCGTCGCCGCCCTCCACGCTCACCGCGACCCGGTCTTTGCCCACCTCGGCGCCGGTCACCTTGACCCCGGCCCGGGCGTCGATGCCGTGCTTCTTGAAGGCCTTGGCCAGCTCGGCGGAGACGTCGGCGTCCTCGTTGGGGACCAGGCGGGGGAGCGCCTCCAGGAGGGTGACCTTCGTCCCGAAGGAGTTGTAGATGGAGGCGAACTCGCTCCCCACCGCGCCGGATCCGATGACCACCAGCGACTTCGGGATCTCCGGGAGCTCCAGCGCCTCGTCCGAGGTGATCACGCGCTTCCCGTCCCGGGTGAGGAAGGGGAGCATCTTCGGATAGGAGCCGGTGGCGAGGAGGACGAACCGGGTCTCCAGGATCTCGGTTCCGCCGGCGTTCAGCTCCACCGTCACCTTGTGGGCGCCGTCGAGGCGGCCGTGCCCCTCGAAGACCTCGATCCCGCCCTTCTTCATGAGGTTCTTGACCGCGGCGGTGAGCCGGCGCACCGTCTTGGTCTTCTCCTCCAGGGTCTTCTTCCACTCGACGGTGATCCCGGAACCCTGGAGGCCGTAGCGGCCCATGGTCTTGAACTCGTCGTAGAGCGAGGCGGCCTGGAGCAGGAACTTGGTGGGGACGCACCCCCGGAGAAGGCAGGTGCCGCCGAGCGCCTTGTCGCGTTCGACCACCGCCGTCCGGAGTCCGAGCTGGGCCGCCCGGACCGCGGCCACGTAACCGCCGGGGCCCGCCCCGATGATCACCACGTCATAGGATCGCGCTTCCGCCACGTCTTGCTCCTTCCCCTCGGGCGCGCCGGCTGATGCAGGTCAAGGGCCGGCCAGGATGATGGTTTGTGCGGGAGGGCGCGGAGGCCGGGATGAGTGCGCCCGTGGGAAGAAGGGTACTCCACGGGTCCGAGGTTGACAAGCGGACGCTCCTGAGGTAAGTAAATGTTCACCCACAAACGGAGGTGAGCGCGATGACCGAACGGGAGGGAGCGCGGGGCCGGATTCAAAAGGCGGCCCTGGAGCTTCTGGCGCGCAAGGGGGTGGCCGGGACGACCACCCAGGAAATCGCCCGCCGGGCCCGGTGCTCCCAGGCGGCCATCTACAAGCACTGGCCCGGCAAGGAGGAGCTGGCCCGCGAGCTCTTCGATGAAGCCCACCGGGCGTTCCTGGACGCCATGGAGGCGGAGGTCGCCCGCCGTGAGAGGCCGCCGGAGCGGGTGCTGGGGGCTCTCCTGGGGCTGCTCCGGTTCGCCCGGTCCCGCCCCGGGGAGTACGCCTACCTCTTCCAGGTCTTCCACTCGGACTACGCCCGGTGGCTGGTTTCCCAGCCCAAGCCCCGGGACGTGGTCCAGCGGGAGCTGGCCCGGTCCATCGAGGCGGGGGAGATCCCCACCGGGGCGGTCGGAGCCAAGACGGCGTTGCTCCTGGGGATGGCCATTCGCCTGGCGTTCTTCGAGCGCCAGGGACTGGTGGAGGGCGGGCCCGAGGCGATCGAGCAGGCCCTGGTCCAGGGGGCGGCGGCGGTCCTGGAGGGTTGATTGCGGAGCGGACCGGTCCTGAGTCATAATCTGTTGTCGTTCAATCGGTTGAAAGGAAGTCGGGGCGTCCCCCGGAAGTAACGGGACTCCCCCCTCGGGTTCGGGGTATCATTACCACGTGGACGGGGGGCTCGGGTTCCCCGGACCCGCTCGAGATTCGGCCGGCCATGGGGACCGGCGGCACCCGGCCAGGAAGGAACGACAGGTATGCGCTCGACCCCTTCAGACAGCAACTGGTCCTGGTGGCCGTCCGACTGGAAGGGAACGGAACGTCTGAACACGGACAAGGTGGACGCTTGGGAGATCACCCCCCTCGAGCTTCGCCGGCGCCTGGACGTGGGGGATCCCATCGTTCTCGTGGATGTCCGGGAGCCCTGGGAGGCGAATATCGCCTCGATTGCCGGCTCGCTCCATGTTCCGCTGAGCGAGCTCGAGTATCGCGCCGAAGAGGATCTCGACCCTCAGGATGAAATCGTCCTCTACTGTCATCACGGAATCCGGAGCATGGATGCCGCCATGGTGCTCTGGGATTTGGGCTACGAGCAGGTGAAGAGCCTGGCCGGCGGCGTGGACCGCTGGGCGGTCCAGGTGGACCCGAGCCTGCCTCGGTATTGATGCCGGGTGCGCGGGGGCCTTCGCCATGCCCTGCCCCCCGATCCGATCGACTCTCCCCCCTGAACCCCGACCGCGCCCGCTCCCCGCTCCGCACGCGCGGCCACCACGGAGGAACGCATGGGTTTCATACGCGACGATGTTGCTGAGTGGCTCCGGAACCTGGCCGACGTCCCGGACGATCCGGTCCTCGCCGCCATGCACGCCGAGGCCCGAGAGCGCGGGTTTCCCATCGTCGGTCCCGAGGTGGGCCGGCTGCTCTTCCAGCTCGCCACGATCTCCGGAGCGAAGCGGGTGTTCGAGATGGGGTCGGGATTCGGCTACTCCACCCTCTGGTTCGCCCGGGCGGTGGGGCCGGAGGGCCGGGTCTATCACACCGACGGAAACCCCGAGAACACCGAGCGGGCGCGGGAGTACCTCGACCGGGCCGGCCTCCTCGACCGGGTGGTCTTCACCACCGGCGATGCCCGTGAGATCCTGAAGCGCACCCCCGGCGACTTCGACATCGTGTTCATGGACATCGACAAGGAGCAGTATCCCGAGGGCTACCGCATCTTCCGCGACCGGGTGAAGCCGGGGGGACTGGCGGTGGTGGACAACCTGGTCTGGAGCGGTCGGGTGGCCGAGGGCCTCGCCGACGAGGCCACCGAGGGGGTCCGGGAGTACCTCGAGCTCATGTGGAGCGACGCCGGCTACCTGTCCAGCCTGATGCCGGTGCGGGACGGCGTCGGGGTGAGCCTCCGCCGGTCATGAAACCCTGGCAACGTCGCACCGGCCGGACCGCCCTGACCTGGGTCGAGATCGACACCGCCGCCCTCCTGGCCAACCTTCACGCCTTCCACCGCCGGCTGGGGCCGGGGGTGGAGCTGGCTCACGTGATCAAGTCCAACGCCTACGGCCACGGTCTGGATCTGGTGGCCCGCGAAGACGAGGCCTCGGGCATCGTCCACCGGTTGGCGGTGATCTCGGTGGACGAGCTGGCCCAGGTGCGCGATGCCGGGGTCCGGCTTCCGGTCCTGATCCTGGGCTACGTTCCCCTGAACGCCTGGGAAACCGTGGTGGACGCCGAGGGAAGTCCGGTGGTGTTCAACCGCGAGAGCCTCGCCGCGCTTTCCCGGGCCGCCTCGGAACGCGGAAGGGAGTGCCGGGTGCACCTCAAGGTGGAGACCGGCACCCATCGTTACGGCATCCCCGAGGGCGAGCTGCTGGACTACGTGCGCCTGGTGCAGTCCCTGCCCGGTCTCCGGCTCGAAGGTCTTACCACCCACTTCGCCAACATCGAGGACACCACCGACCACAGCTACGCCGGTGAGCAGCTGGAGCGGTTTGGCCGCGCCCTCGACCGGGTCCGCGAGGCGGGAGTGGAGGTGCCGGTTCCCCACGCCGCCTGTTCGGCGGCGGCGATCCTCTTCCCCGAGTCCCATTTCGCGATGGCCCGGGTGGGGATCTCCTCCTACGGCATCTGGCCCAGCAAGGAAACGCGGGTCTCGGCCAACCACATCGAAGACGCGGCCATGGGGCTGAAACCGGTGCTGGCCTGGAAGACGAGGGTGGCCCAGGTGAAGGACGTTCCCGCCGGAGCCTACGTGGGATACGGCTGTTCGTGGCGGGCCCCGGTGGCCAGCCGGATCGCGGTGCTTCCCCTGGGTTACGCCGACGGCTTCGATCGCGGTCTCAGCAACGTGGGTCACGTTCTCATCCGGGGGAGGCGTGCCCCGGTTCGGGGCCGGGTGTGCATGAACGTCACCATGGTGGATGTGACCCATCTCCCCGAGGTCGCCCTGGAGGACGAGGTGGTCCTCATAGGGGTTCAGGGCGAAGAACGGGTTCGCGCCGAGGACCTCGCCGGCTGGTGCGGCACCATCCCCTACGAGATCCTCACCCGGATCGCCGAGCACGTTCCCCGGATCCGGGTGCAGGCGTAATCGGCGGTCCTGAGCGTCCAGCCCGACCGGGGGATCCCCCCCAATTCATCCGTTCCCGCGCCAAGAAATTGCCATTCCGCTCGCATTTTCGATCCATTGAAACTCGATATGGAATCCGCATGACCCCCGATTTCCATACCTCAAGACCCGCGTCGCCCGGTCGATGGACTCCGATGGAGGGAGTCGATCCCAGGGGCGATCGGGGCGATCCATCCCGGACCGGAGGGCGGAAAGGACACGCGGTTGAGCGAGTTCGCCATCGACGGACCTCTGGGTTCGGTTCTTGATGCGATGCGGGACGCGGTTCTGCTGGTGGGGACCGATGGTCGCGTACGGTTCGGAAACGCCGCCGCCCGGAGCCTGCTGGGAACCGAGGGATCCGACCGCGTCCCCGACCTTCCCGACGCCCTGATCCCCCTCCTCATCGGAAACGACGGCGGCGTGGACGGCGACGCGGCGACGATCAGCGGCGGTCTCGAACTCTCGGTGAAGGGGGAGGGAGGAGCCGAGCGATGGATCTCGATCTCCGGCCGGCCGCTGCGGGACGGATCGGGATCGATCTCGGGGACGGTGTTCGTCTGCCGCGACGTCACCGAAGCCCGGGACACCGAGTCGGCTTTGAGCCTGGGACATCGCCAACTCAGCGCCTTCCACCGCATCGCCGAGATCATCCGCCTCGAGCCGGACATCGATCGGGCCTATCGGGAGATCACCCGGGAGATCTCCATCAACACCCGTTTCCCGATCGTGACCATCGAGATCCACGACCCCGACGCCGGGGTGATGGTGTTCAAGGGGGCCCACGGTCTGGCCCCCGGCGGCATCGAGGGGGAACTCAGAATC
>CAYRIJ010000088.1:12892-13297 GCA_964424285.1 uncultured bacterium | reverse complement strand
TCGACCGGACGACGCTTCCCCCTGGGCTTCAGGTTGATCACGTAGTCCCCGGAGTTCGGTTCGGTGATGAAGAACCCGAGCTGGGTGCCGGTCCGGCGGGAGTAGCTCTGGACATCCGGCGTCTCCTGGATGACCCGTTCCGCTTCCCGCAGCATCCGGTCGGTCTCGGTCAGGGAAGTGCCGGGCGGGGTCCAGTAGTCGAGGATGATCGATCCCTCGTCCATGCTGGGCAGGAAGTCCGTGCCGATGTGCCGGTAGGTGTACGCGGTGCCCGCGATCAGCCCCAGGATCACCAGCGCGGCCACCAGCGGGTAGTCCACCAGGAAGGCCGCCACCCCGCCGTAGCCCCGGGACAGGCCCGCGGCGATCGCCCGCCACCGGGCCCGCACGGACCCGGCCGCCGGC
>CAYRIJ010000088.1:0-12882 GCA_964424285.1 uncultured bacterium | reverse complement strand
CCACCATCTGGTCGATCGACATCGACGACTTGTCGAGTTTGCCGGCGGCAGCCGGAAGCGGGGCTTCGTCGGTGTCGGGTTGCAACTCTGACTCGCCAACGGCGACTTCTTCGTCCAGATCTTCCGGTTCGTCCGCCGGGGCCTCGGATGGATGCCGCCGCCGGATGCCGAAGCGGCCCACCGCCGCCGGAACCCAGAGCCAGGCCAGAAAGAACGAAACCGTGAGGGCCACCGCCATGGTCAGGGCCAGCGGCCGGAAGAACGCGCCGACCACCCCGGTCAGGAGCGCGAAGGGGAGGAGGATCAGGGTGGTGGAAAGGCTGGAGCCGATGAGGGCGGGGAGGATCTTGTCCAGGCCCCGCTCGGCCGGGTCCCCGTGGGGGTTCTCCGAGGCCTCGTGTTCGATCATCTCCACCACCACGATCGCGTCGTCGGCGATCAAGCCGATCGCCGCCGCCACCCCGGCCAGGGTCATGAGGTTCACGGTCTGGCCCAGGGCGCCCAGGGCCAGGCCCACGATGGCCGCGGTGAAGGGGATGGTGAGGACGGCGATCAGGGTGAGCCGCACCTTGCCGAGGAACACCAGGAGCACCAGCGCGGCCAGGGCCACTCCGATCAGGATGGCGTCGCGGGTTCCGTTGACCGAGGCCGACACGAACCGGGCCTGGTCGTAGAAGGTGGTCCAGCGGACGTCGGGGGGGAGGAGATCCGGGCTCTCCCGGAACAGCCGGCGCACCCCGTCGGCGATGCCCACGGTGTTGGCCGAGGGCTGGCGGATGAGGTTGACCAGCACCGCCGAGTCGCCGTCGGCGGTGGTCCGGATGTAGGAGATCTCGTCCGCCACCTCCAGGGTTCCCAGCTCGGCCAGGGTGGCCGGGGAGGCGCCGGGAACCGGCACCGCGAGCCGGGAGAGGTCGTCCAGGCCGTGGGAACGGCCGTCCACCAGGGTCAGGTAGAGCTCGTGGTTCTCCTCGGTCAACCCGGCGGAGAGAACGTCGTTGTTCTCCCGGATCGCCGAGACCACGTCCCCCACCGAGAGGCCGCGCCCCTCCACCGCGGCCGGATCGAGGCGCACCTGGAACTCGCGCTTCCGCCCCCCCTGGATCTCGACCCGGGACACCCCGGGGATGCGGATCAGCTCCGGCTTCAGGGTGAACTCGGCCAGGCGGAGGAGATCGGCCTGGCTCCGGGTCTTCGAGGTCAGCGCGTACCCCTGGATGGGGAACGAGGCCGGGTTCATCCACTCCACGTCGATCCGGGTGTCGGGGGGGAGGTCGGGGAGGATGCGCTGGGTCTCCGCCTGCACGCGCTGCAGCGCCACCTTCATGTCGGTGCCCCAGGCGAACTGGGTGCTGAGCTCCGAGGAGCCCCGGGAGGTGGTGGAGCGGACCACCTGGATGCCCGGCACCCGGTGTACCGCCTCTTCCAGGGGGCGGGTCACCGTGGGCATCATGCGGGCCGCCGGCTCCTCGCCCACGTCGACGATCACCTTGACGATGGGGAAGGTGACCGAGGGAAAGATCGCCGAGGGGAGCCCGCGGATCACGTAGGCCCCCGCGCCGGCCAGGACGATCACCAGGGCGAAGATGGCGACCCACCGCCGCCGGATCGACTGCAGGACGGTCATGAGGCGATCCGGACCGCGGAGCTGTCGGGAAGGCCCACCTGTCCGGACACGATCACCCGGGCGCCGTCGGAGATGCCCCGGCCGGCGATCTCGACCCGGCCGCGATCCCGGGCGCCGGTTCGAACGGGAATCCAGCGCGCGGTTCCGCCCTCCACCACGGCGATCCGGGACACGCCGGTGACGTCGTCGGTCAGGACCGCGTCCGCCGGGACGGAGAGGACCCCGGCGCGTTCCCCGACCACGATGGTCGCGGTGCCGAAGAGCCCGACGGCGGGAACCTCCAGCCCGTGTCGGAGGTCGATTCGCACCGGCGCGCTGAAGGTGGAGCTGCTCGCGGCGGGGAGGATGCCGTGGACCGTCCCCGCCAGGGTGTCGGAGCGGGCGGCGAGGCGCACCCGGGCCGGTTGTCCGGGGGCGATCCGGGCCAGGTCGTTCTGGGACACGTCGGCCCGGAACACCGCCGAGCCGTCGGCGGCGATCCGCAGGATCTCGTCCCCCTCGCCCAGCCGGTCCCCGAGGCTCGCGGCGTGGGAGAGGACGACCCCCGCTTCGGGAGCCTCGAGGGTCCGCTCCACCCAGTCCCGCCGGGCCAGGGCCAGGGCTTGGCGGGCATCGGTGGAGTCCTGGGCCGTCCGCGCCGAGGCGAGCATGGCCCGGGCCCCCTCGAGGGCCGCCTCGGAACTCCGGGAGACCAGCCGCCCCAGCTCTTCTCCCGCGGAAACCCGATCCCCGTCGATCACCGCGAGCCGGGTGAGGGTGCCGGCGAAGGGGGCCCGCACCGTCTCCTCCCGGAGGACCTCCGTCCGGCCGGGGGCGGTCACCGTGACCCGGAGGGTGTCGCGCCGGATCGCGGCCACCCGGACCGGGGTGGCGGCGACCGAGCCGCTCGACGCGCCGGCGGTCCCGGAGTCCGTCCGCCCGGCGCCCCCCGAGCAGCCGGCCAGGGCCACCATCGCCGCCAGGGCCAGGATCCCCCGCGCCCGCGCGGTTCCGGTTCCCGCCCTCCCGGCGCGGGAGCGCGCGTTCCGACGGGGCGGCGCTCCGGTCACGGCGTCCCCCAGCGAAGGGCCCGCGCCTCGGCCGCGCGGTAGTCGACGGCGGCCTGGGCGGCGCTTCGCCCGGCCTGGATCCACTGATCGAACGCGTCCAGGACGTCCAGGGCGGAGGCGCCGCCCCCGCGGTAGGAACTCTCGGCTTGCAAGTACGCCTCCTCGGCAAGGGGAACCGCATGCTCCCAGGTCTGGATCTGGCGGTAGAGCTGGTCCATGTCGGCCCGGGCCTCGTTCCAGCCCAGCCGCACCGCGCGGCGGGTCGCCTCGGTCTCCAGCTCGGCCCGGCGCGCGCCCAGCTTCGCCTGCCGGAGCCGGCCCCGGTAGGCGCCCCGGTCCCAGAGCGGCCAGGAGAAGTTGAGCGTGACCTCGGCGCCGGTCCCCCGCCCGGTGTTGAGAGGCGCGAGGTCGCTCGACCCCAGGATCGGCTCGGCCCCGGCGTTGGCGGAGAGGTCCAGGTGGGGGCGGCGCTCCGCGCGCACCGCGTCGATCCGCGTGAGCTCCATCCGGTGGGCGAGCTTCGAGGCGGCGAGGTCGGGCGCGGCCTCCCAGGGGTCCTGGCCCGAGGGTCCCGGCGCCGCCGGCGGGGGGAGAGGGACCAGAGCCAGGCTGTCGGCGGGGTCGCGTCCCAGGAGA
This sequence comes from uncultured bacterium, assembly GCA_964424285.1. Taxonomy (GTDB): domain Bacteria; phylum Eisenbacteria; class RBG-16-71-46; order JABDJR01; family JABDJR01; genus CAVSKL01. The sequence continues at coordinate 9,570 of CAYRIJ010000088.1, read as the reverse complement.
TCGTTCAGCTCCAGGCGCGCGTCGGCCCGCCGGCGCTCGACGTCATGGAGATCGGCCGTCTCGGAGTCGAGACGGACCCGGGCCTTGAGGAGGTCCGCGGCCACCGGTTCCCCCGAGCCCTTCCGCGCGGTGATCATGTCCACGTAGCGCTCGAGCCGGTCCAGGCCCCGCCGGGTCAGCTCCGCCTCCCGATCGAGCCCCAGGATCCCGGCGAACCGGAGGCGCACTTCCAGGTCCAGATCGGCCACGGCCGTCCGGTACCGGGCCGTGCTCAGGCCGAGCCCCGCGCGGGCGGCGTGGAGATCGGCGCGCAGGCGGCCCCCGTCATAGATCGGGAGGTCGACCACGGCCTGGAGCCGGGCGTCGCCGGAGGCGTATTTCGAGGGGGCGCCGCCGTGGAGATCGCCGTCGAGCCCCAGACCGGGCCCCAGGGCCCCGCGGGCTTCCGCGACCGAGGCCCCGGCGATCAGGGTGTCGATGGCCGCCACCGGGAGCCGGGCGTTGGCGCGGCGCGCCTCCTGGATGGCCTCATCCAGGGTGAGGCGGGTCTGGGCCGAAGCCCCGGGGGGAACGGCGAGTCCGACGAGGAGGAGCGCGGCGACGGCCGCCGCGCCCGATGAATGCATCCTGCGAAGGTCGATCATGGTTCCGATGATGTGATCTTCCCGTCCCATAATGGAGCGACGATCGGATGGCGGGCCGGCCGCGGTGGGAGGGGCTTCCTTCCCCGTGCCCGCAAAGCCGTCAACAACCGAACGCCTCTTTCAGCGTGATTCCCGGGGTGGCAATCCGGCCCCGCCGAATGGACTCGGCCCAACGTCAGTCCTTGTCGTCCGACTGTTCCCCCTGGGTCAATTGCCCGTCGGCGTCATAGACCAGCTCGTAGCTCTTTCCCTTCAGCTCGACGTGCAGCTCGTAGGTCGGCGCTTCCCCGGTCCCGGGAACGACGTGGCGCTCCGCGCCCTCGATCTTGCCCCCGGCGTACTTGGACTTGCCCAGCGCGGTTCGGACCGGGGCCGGGAGCTCGTCCACGGAAAGCGCGGTCTCCTCCTCGCGAATCGTACCCACCGAATCCAGCAGGGCGTCCACGTGTCGCCCGTCGACCCTCATCTCGGCCTCGAAAAGGGTGGAGCCGCTTTCCATCTCCTTCGAGAAGCCCAGGAACTTCGCCGCGGGATAGTGGACGTTCAGCGTGTCCATGATCGCGCCGGGGACGTCGGCGGCCTTGACCTTGATCTCTTTGGCCATGAGGGCCGGGCTCAGGACCAGTAAGGCGGCGGCGGCGCACAGGGCGCCGCGGGACTTCACGGTCATCGCATCCTCCTCCGTAACTGCTGCGGCTGGACGACCCCCTCGTTGTCGGTCTACCCGAACCCACCCTAACAACCCATTCCGAACCGAACCTTAACGGAGGGAGCCGGGGCTACCGGTGGACTTCGGGCAGGGGAGCCGTCCGCGGCGGGTTCGCCCAGGACGGGAGCCGAAGCACGAAACAGGCGCCGCCGGAGGCGGCGGGCCGGTAGGTCACGTCGCCGCCGTGGGCGCGGGCCACCTGGCGGAGGAGGGGAAGGCCCAGGCCGAAGCCCTGGGTCGTGGCCCGGGCCTCGGAGCCTCGGAAGAACGGATCGAAGAGCCGGTCCACCTCCGCCGCCGGCACGCCGCCCCCGGCGTCGGTGACCACGGCCCGAACCTCGCCGTCCACCGCTTCCAGGGTCACGTCGACCGCGTCGCCGCGTCGGGTGAACTTGAGGGCGTTGTCCACCAGGTTGGTCATGGCGGAGGCGAGGAGGCTCGGGTGTCCGAAGACGTGGATCTCATCCGGCGCGGAGAGCCGCAGATCGCCGGCGCGATCCGGTCGCGCGGCAAGCTCCGCGCGGCACACGTCCCGGGCCACGTCGGCCAGGTTCACGGTCTCGAACTCTCCGGCCGGCAGGGTCCCTTCCTCGTTCAGACGCCGCAAGAGAAGCAGGGCATCCACCAGATCGTTCATGCGCCGCGCCTGCGCGCCCGCGGAGGCAATGCTCTCCGCCGCCGCGGTTCCGGGAGGTACGGAGGAGCCCGCCAGCTCCAGCTCTCCCAGGAGGACGGTCAACGGGGTCCGGAGTTCGTGGGAAGCGTCCGCGGCAAAGCGGCGCTCCAGCATGCGGGCATCATCCAGACCGGTCAGGAGCCGGTTGAACGCCGCGGTGAGCCGGTCCACCTCGTCGATCCCGACCGGTTCGCCGAGGGAGCGCACGCCGGCTTCCGCCGACGCCGAGTCCGCCCGCCGGGTCACGTCCTCCAGCGGTCGCAAGGCCCGGGTGGTGATGATCCGCTCGGCCAGGATCACCAGGACGAGGAGCGGGACGCCGGTCAACGCCAGGGCCCGGACCAGCGCGGCCATGCTCCGCCGGCGCCCGGCGACGGGAACGGAGGCGTCCACCGAGAAACCCCGGGTCGAGACGAACCGTGCGCGATGCCGGGGTCCTTTGTCGGTCCCGTGGGTCGCGGTCGTCGTGGAGGCGCCGGCCCCATGGGTCGTGATCGTCGTGGAGGCGCCGGTCCCGGGGGCGGTCGCGCGGGGGCGCGCGGCTCCCGTCGTCCCGATCAGGTCACCGCGGGAGTCGTAGACGTCGACCCGGATCTCGGATGCCGCTTCCTCCTCCAGCGCGTCGTGGACCACGGCGGGAAGATCGCCGCCCCGGGAGAGGTCCTCCTCGATGTCGGCGCCGATCCGCCGGGAGGTCTGCTCCAGCTCGCGTGTCTCCTCCAGCGCCAGCACGTGGCCGGTGACCCACACCGCCGACGCGGCGAAGAGCAGCATCGAAAGCCCGATCGCCGACCCGTGCAGAAAGGTCAGGCGCCCGCGCAGGGAACGTCCGCTCATTCCCGGGACTCCAGGACGTATCCCTCGCCGCGAACGGTGCGGATGAGGCTCGCGGCGCCCTTCCGGCCCAGCTTCCGTCGTATTCGGCTCATGATCACGTCCAGGCTCTCCGAGGCCGAGGGGCCGGCGTCTCCCCAGGCCATGGCCAAGAGGTCGTCGCGGCGCACCACCCGCCCGGATCGGGACGCGAGGATCTCCAGGACCCGCCACTCCCGGGCGGTCATCGGGACTTCCGAGCCGTCCCGGCGGAGGACGCGAGCGGTGAAGTCGATGTCCAGCCCGGCGGTCTCCATGCGCGCGGGGGGGGCGGCTCCCCGCCGGCGACCCAGGGCGCGCACCCGGGCGTCCAGCTCGGCGAGCGCGAAGGGTTTCTTGAGGTAGTCGTCCGCCCCGGCGTCCAGCCCGGCCACCCGGTCGCCCACCTCCCCCCGGGCGGTCAGGAACAGGATGGGAACGCTCACCCGGTCCCGGCGGAGCCGGCGGCAGATGTCCAGGCCGTCCCCGTCCGGAAGCTGGATGTCGATGACCAGAACGTCGAACTCCTCGCTTCGGGCCAGGTCGTCGCCGGTCGCCGCGCGATCCGCCTCCTGGACGGAGTGCCCGCGGGCGGTGAGGGATCGCCGGATCAGCGAACGGGTGGGTTTGTCGTCTTCGATCAGGAGAATGCGCATGGTCCGCTCCCGCCGCGGCGCCTACTTCCAGATCTTCCCCAGGAACTCCTGGATTTCCGGCACCCCGCCCTGGAAGATGAGGTACCCGTCGTGGGGCTCGCGTTCGGTCATGTCCGAGGCGATGGGGGTGGTCATGAGCCGCGCCGCCGCCTCGGGATCGTTGGGGTGCATCCCCAGGGCCCAGCCGAGCTTGATGTAGGCGGTCTCGGGGAGCATGTTGGCCAGGGGCACCACCCCCAGCCCCAGGATCTCCCGCCCGGTCTCGTAAACGTGCATCTGCACGAAGCCCCACAGGGTCTGAAGGGTCATGAACACCAGGACCCCCGCCGCCCGCGCCCGCTCCAGCGCCGGGTAGACCTTGCGGTTCACGTGGCCCAGGCCGGTGCCCGCGATGATGATCCCCTTGTACCCCTTGTCGATGAGGGCGTCGATCACGTCGGGCTGCATGTTGGGGTAGTAGTAGAGGAGGGTCACCCGCTCCTCGAACACCGCCCGCACCCGCGCCTCGCGGTCGTCGCGGCGCGGAGCGTAGTCGGTCTTGAGGGGGGTGATGCGGCCTTCCTCCACCATGGCCAGCGGGATGTCCCCGACGGTGCGGAAGGTGCTCCGGTAGGAGCTGTGCATCTTCCGGACCCGGGTGCCGCGGTGAAGCAGGTTGTAGCGGTCGGAGGTGGGGCCGAACATGCACACCATGACCTCGGCGATCGCTCCCCGGGCCGCGGTCCAGGTGGCGTTGATGAGGTTCTGGGCCGCGTCGGACGACGGCCGGTCCGAGGACCGCTGGCTTCCCACCATGACCACCGGAACCGGCGGGTTCTGGACCATGAAGCTCAGGGCGGCGGCGGTGTGGTGCATGGTGTCGGTGCCGTGGCCGACCACCACCCCCGCGTAGCCCTCGCGGATCGCCTCGCCGACCCGCTCGGCCAGGACCAGGTATTGCTCGGGTCCCATGTTCTCCGAGAACACCCCGAACAGCTTCTCGGTCTCCAGGTTGCAGATGTCGGCCAGCTCCGGCACCGAGCCGTAGAGTTCGCCGGGGCTGAAGGCGGGGATGACCGCGCCGGTCCGGTAGTCGAGCCGGGAGGCGATGGTGCCCCCGGTCCCGAACAGCTTCACCGACGGCTTGTCCGGGCTCACCGGGAACTCCTGCTCCGGGATCTTGTAGTGGGCTTCCTTGAAGCCCTCGATCTCGAAACCGGTGATGGTGTCGTGACGGAGGCCCACGTTGTAGCCGGTGTTCAACTTGAGGACCAGGTGATCGGCGTCCGAGGTCTCGGAGCGGGGCAGCACGAGCCCGCGGAAATCCCCGCGGGTGGTGTGGGCGGTCACGATCGACCACACCGTCACGTCGTGTCGCTGCATGACCCCCCGGGTGGGTTCGCGATAGCCCTTGTAGCGGTCGTCAGCCACGGTTCGCGTCCCCCATGATCGGGGCCAGGGCGGCCTCGAGGCGGGCGCGCACCGCGGCCGGGTCGGCGCGGCCGATCATCGACGGCATGACCTCGCCCATCGCCCACCGGAGCACGGTATCGCGCGGCTTCCCCCGGAGCGGGGCGGAGCGTTCGACCGCCCGACGCACCAGGCCGTCCAGTTCGCGTTCGTCGCCCGGACCGGCGGCGAACGCGGCGAGCACGGTTCCGGCGGGAACCTCGGGCTCGGTGACCAGCCGGTCGAGCGCGCGTTCCGCGGCCTCCATCCGGACCGCGCCGGCGGCGAGGTCCCGGACCAGGGGAGCCAGGCGGGCGGCCTCGGGGGGGCCCGCGCCGCGGCGGCGGAGATGGGGAAGGCGCGTCTCCAATGCCGAGGCGAGCCGTCTCGCCATCGCCCCTTCCGACGGGGCCAACGCGTCGAAGAGGTCCGCCCAAGGCGCTCCGGCCAGGCGGCGCGCCGCGGCGTCGGCGAGCCCCAGGGCCCGGTACCGGGCTTCCCGCTCCCAGGGGCGCTCGGCGAGGCGGATCGCCTCCACCCAGGGATCGGGGATGGGGACCGGCGGGGTGTCGGTGTCGGGGTACATCCGGTCGGCCCCGGGAAGGATCCGCTCGAAGCCGGTGGTGCCGTCGGGGTAGGACTGCCGGGTCTCGGCGGGGATGCCGGCCAGGGCCTCGCGGGCCCGGATGACCACCTCGCGGAGCGCGGTGTCCACGTCGCGCTCCGGCCCCCACACCACCACCACCACGTCTTCCGGCCGGGCCTTGAGGGCGGTCTTGAGCTGGCGCCACTCCGCGTGGGAGATCCCGTAGCCTTCGATATCGGAGTGGATCATGAAGGGGCGCGAGGTGAGGCACGCGATCACCCGCACGCGGTCGGCCACCTCGTTGGCGAAGGTCACCCCGGGCTGGGTGCGACGGGTGAGGAGGCCGGCGAAGCCGGGAAGGCGGACGGCCCCCGCGGTCTCGCCGCGGTCCAGGGCGTCGCGCAGGGGGGCGTAGTCGGAGCGCTTCAGGATCGACCCGGCGCCGAGCGCCAGGGTCGAGGTTTCCCACGCCCGTCCGCCGTCGGGAACGGCCAGGCCGGTTCCGTCCACGCCGCGCCGGAGCAGCTCGGCCCGGATCCGGAGCAGGTTCAGCTGCCGGAAGGCCTCGACGTGGACCAGGAGGGGAAGGCGGCGGTGGCTGTCCACCCCCTTGATCTCCACCCGGCGGCCGCCGGCCACCGAGACGTTCACGTCCTGGCGGGCGGCGCCCGGGCCGCGGCGGACCTTGCCCGACACGCGGGTGGTCCGGGCGATGAGCCTCGCCCCCGCCTGGAGCTCCCAGGGAGTGAGCATCTCCGGTTCGGTGACCACCTCGGTGAGCGGCATCCCCAGCCGGTCGGTGCGGAAGGTGACCCGGTGTCCGACGTCCGAGATCTCGCGGCAGGCGTCCTCTTCCAGCGAGAGCTGCCGGATGCGGAGTTCCCGGTCCACGCCCAACTCGGGCACCCGGAAGGGGACCGCTCCCGCCAGGCCCATCATCGCCGTCCGCTGGAACCCGGTGGGGATGGACCCGTCCAGGTATTGCTTCCGCATGACGTGGAGTTCGCTCACCAGGTTCAGGTTGAAGAGGAGAGAGATCTCGAGCGCCACCCGGATCGCTTCCTCGTCGATCACGAAGGGCGGGGTGTCGTCGATCTCGTAGGTGCAGACCGTGCCGCGCTCGAGCTGGTAGACGATTTCCTTGCGGGTCTTGAACTCCATGAGCGCGGTGCCGTCGTATTCGCCCAGCTCGCTCAGGGTGGGACGCATGTGGCGGAGCACTTCGGCGTCGTAGTGGTCCACGTAGATGCCGGCGGGACAGCGGCAGAAGAGCTTGGTCCGGGTCCGAAGCTGCTGGTGCACCTCCAGGCCGGACATGAACCCCAGCGCCCGGTAGTCGTCCACGGTCATCGCTCCCAGGTCCCGGTCGGGAAAGTCCAGGGGCGGGTCCCGCCGCGGGTTCACGTCCGGAGGGGGGAGAAGGCCGGGGGAGTTCGTGGTGTCCTGGGACGGCATGCGCTTGGTTTCCTAGGGTTTTGGCGCCGGGCCGGCGGGACGCCGGGCCGGCATGGCGCGCGGGCGGCGACCGGCTTCGGCGGCGGACCGCACCGGCGGCCGGGCGATCACTATAGAGTCTCGCCGACGGGGGCATAAGGGGAAAAGGCCCTTTCCGGGGAAGCGGTCGTCGAGGTGTTGCGGCCGGCCGGAGGTCGCCGAAGCCGGCCCGCCGGCGGGTGGGCGAACCGGGTCGGTCGGGTCCAGGCGCCGCCGAGGCCGGCCGGGGGACGGACGAACCGCGTCAGTCGGCGGCGGGCGAGAGCGCGGCCCCGGTGATCGCCAGGGTCTTCCGGTCCTGGAGGAACGCCGCCGCTCCCAGGCGCGCGGGGTTCCAGGTGGGATCCAGAGGGACCGCGATCACGGCGGAGCCCCGGCGGGGCGCCGCGGTCGGCAGGGTGAACGCCGGGGCCAGCGCCCGGACCGCGAACCCGTCGGTAAGCGTCTTCCCCGCGTTCTCCCCCTCGGTGATCGGGGTCACGATCCCGGATTCGTAGATCGCCACCAGGACGTCCAGGGTGTCCCCCGGCGCCCCGCGCGTCTCCGCCTCGACCCGCACCCGGAGCGAATCGTCCTTCGCCGGGAGCCGGGTCACCTTCACCCGGCCGGGGGATTCGACGGCCAGGGCCCGGTCGATGAGCCCCCGCGCCGCCGGCTCGTCGTCCCCGGCGCACTCGCCGGTTCCGTTCACCACGAGTTCGGGAGTGTAGAGCTTGGTGGGGGAGAGGCGCTTCGCGTAGGCGCGCTGGCGGTCGGCGAAGGCCGCCCGGCCCAGGGGGTCGGTCCAGCCCAGCCGGTCCCAGTAGTCCACGTGGAAGGCGAGGGGGATGATCCGGTCGCGGTATTCCGGGCTCGCGGCCAGTCGGTCCAGGAGGCTGTCGGCGGGGGGACAGCTCGAGCAGCCCTGGGAGGTGAAGAGCTCCACCACGACGGACTGGGTTCGCGGCTCCGAGGCGCCGGAGGAGCACACGAGGACGATGGAGCACAGCGCGAGGGCGGCCACCCGACAGGTCTTCACGGGCATCCTCCGGGTTGAATCGGACGGGGCGGTCGGTTTAGTGTAGCGCGGGTCGGGCGCCCGGGAGCCGGGAAAACGGGGCCGCGGCCGGCGGGAGCGAGGCGGGGTGGGCGAGGGGCATGGACGCTCGCCGGGCAGGGGTTCACCCGGGTGGGCGGAAGTCAGGGCCCCGAGCCGCATGGAAGGCCCGGGGGTCGCCGAACCCCGGGAGGAAGACCATGAGCAGGCAGGCTCTGTCGATAGCGCTGTTCACGTGCAGCGTGGTTGCTCTCGCGATCGCGGTCTACCAGTTCACCGGTTCCAGAATCGCGGAGGGTGTGCTGAGCGTCGTGTTTTCAATCGTCTTCCTGGTCGGTGGCGTATCCAATCGCCGCCGGAGCGCCTGAGTTCGGCCACCGGCTGACCGTCCGCTCGCCGAGGCCTCGTCCCCGCGGCGGGATCGGGAGATCCCCGGCGGGTTAGACTCGACCCCGTGAAGCTCCCTCCCATCCTCCTCATCTCGGAGTTCGTGGGCACCGCTCTCCTGATCGCGGTCGGGTGTTCGTGGGTGATCGCGGACTTCGGCTCGGGAAGCCCGATCCCGGCCTGGCTCCCCGACCCCGGCCTCCGCCGGCTCCTCACCGGATTCCTGTTCGGTTCCACCGGCGCCCTCATCGCGGTCTCACGCATCGGCCGGGAGAGCGGAGCCCACATCAATCCCGTGGTCACCCTGGCGTTCTGGGCCCGGGGCAAGATGGACGGCGGCCACGCCCTGGGCTACGTCGTGGCCCAGCTTGCGGGCGGGCTGGCCGGGGCGGCGCCGCTCCTCCTCTGGGGGCGGATCGGGCGGAGCGTGGACTTCGCCGCCACCTTCCCCGGGCCCGGCTTCAGCCCCGTCAATGCCCTGGCCGGCGAAGCCGGTGCCACCTTCGCTCTGGTGGCCCTGCTCTTCGTGTTTCTGGGGCACCGCCGGATTCGCGCCTACACCCCGCTCCTGTTTCCCGTCCTCTACGCGGTGCTCGTCTACCTCGAGGCCCCGGTATCCGGCGCCAGCACCAACCCGGCGCGAAGCCTCGGGCCGGCGGTGATGGCCGGCGCGTGGCGGGACGCATGGGTGTACGCGGCGGGCCCCGTGCTGGGGGCGCTCCTGGCCGTGGCTCTCCACCGCAGCGGCCCGCTCCGCAGGCTGGAGTTCGAGGTGGCCAAGATCTACCACTTCGATCTCGACCCGCACGGGGTGTTCAAGCGGTCACGGCGGCTACCGGGCGGCCAGGACAGCGGACCGTCGCCCGCGGGCCGGCCGGAGTTCTGAGCGCGCGGGCTCAGACCCCCAGTGCCGCGGCTGCCCGCTCGAACTCCTCCTCGGCGACGTAGAGCACGTAGCCGAAGCACCCCTTGCCGTCGGTGACCCCGTGCGACGCGTAGACGTTGGTCTTCGCGTCGTAGAGACGGCCGTGGACATCGGCCAGGGCTCCCAGCTCGTCATCGCCCTGAATCAGGAGGGCGTGCTGGGGGCCGATCAGGGTCA
>CAYRIJ010000087.1:10389-13356 GCA_964424285.1 uncultured bacterium | reverse complement strand
CCTTCGGTCCGGGCGAGCCGTCGCGCGGCCGCGAACGCCTCGTCGTTGGTCACCCTGAGAACCTCGTCCACGATATCGCGGTTCAGGTTCACCGGGACGAACCCGGCTCCGATCCCCTGGATCTTGTGGGGACCCGGCTTGCCCCCGGAGAGAATCGGCGAGTCCGCCGGCTCCACCGCGACGGCCCGGAAGCCGGGACGGCGCGCCTTCAGCACCTCGGCGATGCCGGTGATGGTGCCGCCGGTCCCCACCCCCGCCACCACCAGGTCCACCTCGCCGCCGGTATCCGCCCAGATCTCCTCGGCGGTGGTTCGCCGGTGGACGTCGGGGTTGGCCGGGTTCTCGAACTGCTGGAGGATGATCGCGCCGGGGATCTCCGCCGCCACCTCCTCCGCCCGCGCGATCGCCCCCGGCATGCCGTTCGCGCCCGGGGTGAGGATGAGTTCCGCCCCCAGAGCGCGGAGAAGGTTCCGGCGCTCCACGGACATGGTATCGGGCATGGTGAGGACGAGGCGGTAGCCCCGGGCCGCGGCCACGAAGGCCAGGGCGATCCCGGTGTTGCCGCTGGTGGGTTCGACCAGGACGTTCTTTCCGGGCTGGATGCGGCCCTCGCGCTCGGCCGCCTCCACCATGGCCACCCCGATCCGGTCCTTCACGCTGGACAGGGGGTTCATGAACTCCGCCTTCCCCAGGATGCGCGCGCCGGCGTCCGGGGCGAAGCGGGAGAGCTCGATCAGGGGCGTCCGCCCCACGGCTTCGGTGATGTTGCGTCGAATGTTCGCCATGTCTGGTTCTCCTTGGGGGCTGCCTCGACGGCAGTCGGGATGGGGCGAGTCCGGCGGGGGGTACGAAAAAGCCCGCCGGCTTTCGCCGCGGGCCAGGCTTCCTCGGGAGCTTTCCGTCGTCTACGTCCGGGAGGAGACTCCCGTTCGAGACGTCCGATCGCTCGATCCGGCGGACGCACCGGCCCACGACCCGCAGTGCGGGCGACAACAGCAGCAGTTGATGTGGTGGGTCGGACGGATCACGGTTCGGATTCTCCCGTTCGGTGCTCGATCGAATCAGTATAGCCGGAGAAGGAAGCCCGTTCAAAGAGATTCGTTCAAGATGGTTCGTGGCGGCACCCTACGCCACCCGCGACGCGTCCTCGGACTTCCTGCCCCGCCACCCCTCCTCGAACAGCGAATAGACCACAGGGATCAGCACCAGGGTCACCAGGGTCGAGGTGGTGAGCCCTCCGATCACCACCCGGGCCAGGGGGGCCTGGGCCTCGCCGCCCTCCCCGGCCCCGAAGGCCAGCGGCAGGAGTCCCAGGACCGTGGTCAACGTGGTCATGAGGATCGGGCGGAGCCGGCGGGAGCCGGCCAGGGTGATGGCGTCGTGGAGGGGGAGCTTGTCGCGGCGCCGGAGCAGGTTGGTGTAGTCCACCAGGAGGATCGCGTTGTTCACGATGATCCCCCCCAGCATGATGCAGCCGATGTAGGCGTTCAGGCTGAAGGGGATCCCGGTCAGGATCATGGCCAGGACCACCCCGATCACCGCCATCGGCACCGAGAAGAGCACCACGAAGGGGTCGCGCAGGGACTCGAACTGGCCGGCCATGACCATGTAGACCAGCACCAGGGCCAGGATCAGCCCCAGCAACAGCTCGCGGAACGCCTTCTGCTGCTCCTCGTAGTCGCCGCCGATGATCACCGAGAAGTCCTTGGGCACCGGGATCCGGCCGATCGCCTCGCGAACGTCCCCCACCACCGACCCCATGTCGCGGCCGGTGAAGTTCGCGGACACGAAGACCGTCCGCTCCTGGTCCTTCCGTTCCAGGCGCACCGGACCGGTTCGCGGCTCCGACACCAGCACGTTCCGGAGCACCACCGGACGCCCCCGGTCGTTGGTGACGGTGAGGTCGAGCAGGTTCGAGAGATCCCGCCGGTCGTCCTCGTTCAGCCGGACCATGATCCGGTACTCCTTGCCGGCCTCGCGGTAGTTGGACGCGTAGGTCCCCCCCACCGCGGTGCGGAGAGCCTCGCCGATCCGCGACACGCTCAATCCGAGGTCGGCCGCCTTCTCGCGGTCGATCCGGATCACCTCTTCCGGCCGACCCTCCTCCCGGCTGATCCGGGCGTCGCTCACCCCGGGGACCCCGGCCACCGCCGCCCGCACCCGTTGGGCGAGCTCCCGGGCGGTGTCCAGGTTGTAGCCCCGGATCTCCAGGCTCAGATTGTCGCCGTCCCCCTGTCCCATCCGCAGGATCCAGAGGCCCTGTCCCGCCCGCGTGCGCACCGTCACCCCGGGAAGCGACGAGAGCGGGGGACGAAGCGCGTTGGCGATCTCCTCGCTGCTCCGGTGTCGCTCGGACCGGGGGACCAGGGTGGCCCGGATGTTGGCGGTGTGCCCGCCGGAGGCGCGCCATCCGCCGCCTCCCACGCTCACCAGGATGGACTGGAGCTCCGGCACCTGGGCCCGGACGATCTCCTCCACCGAGCGGGTCATCCGGTCCATCACGTCCAGGCGCGTCCCCACCGCCATCTCGAGATCCACCCGCACCTCGCCCTCGTCGGAGGTCGGCATGAAGTCCACCCCGATGGTGGGAAGGAGCAGGAGCGAGCCCGCGAAGAGCGCCAGCGCGGAGAGGATCACCATGCGGCGGTGACGGAGGGCCCGCCGCAGCACCCGGCCGTACCCCTGTTCCACCGCCTTGAAGGCGGTCTCGCTGGCGTCGTAGATCCGGCCCAGGCCGCGGCGGGATCCGCCCGCCGCCGCTCCCCGGAACCGGAGGAACCGCGCGCTCAACATCGGCACCAGGGTCAGCGCCACCACCAGGCTGCACAGGAGCGAGAACGCCACCACGAAGGCGAGCTGCTGGAAGTAGATCCCCGAGATCCCCCGCATGAACACCACCGGGAGGAACACCACCACCGTGGTCAAGGTGCTGGCCACGATGGCGCTCCCCACCTCCTCGGTTCCCTG
>CAYRIJ010000087.1:0-10379 GCA_964424285.1 uncultured bacterium | reverse complement strand
GGGGGGAATGCCCGCTCTCCCGCAATCGGTAGATGTTCTCCAGGACCACGATGGCGCTGTCCACGAGCATGCCGATCCCCAGGGCCAGCCCGCCGAAGGTCATCAGGTTCAGGGTGAACCCGCCGAAGTAGATCAACCCGAAGGTGGCGATGATCGAGACCGGGATGGCGGTGGCGATGATCACCGTGCTGGAGACGTTCCGAAGGAACAGGAGCAGGATCACCACGGCCAGGATCCCGCCCACCGCGGTGGCCCGCCCCACGTTCCGGATCGAGTTCTCGATGTAGGTGGAGGTGTCGATCAGGGGGAGGAGCTGGATCTGGGGAATGTCCCGGTCGATGCGGGCCATCTCCGCCTTCACCGCCCGGGCCACCTCCACCGTGTTGGCGCCGGACTGCTTGTTGATCGAGAGCCGGAGGCTGGGCTTGCCGTTCACCCGCACCTGGCGGGTCACTTCCTCCCACGAATCATCGACCCGGGCGAAATCGGAGATGCGGATGGGTGAGCCCTCACGGACGGCCACCACGGTGTTCCGGATCTCGTCCAGGCTCCGGTACTCACCCTGGGTCCGGATGAGAACGTCCAGGTTTCCGGTCTGGACGGTCCCGGCGGGGATGTTCTGGTTCTCCCGGTTCAGGGCGTCCAGGACGTCCGAGGTGGAGAGCCCCAGGGACTTCACCTGGTCGGCGTTCAGAGCCACGTGGATCTCCCGGGTGAGCCCCCCCCAGATGTCCACCGCGGCCACCCCGGGGACCCGCTCCAGGCGGTACTTCACCTGGTCGTCCACGATCTGCCGGAGATCGAGGGGGTTCACGTCGCTCGACACCCCGAGGATCATGACCGGGAAGGCGGAGAGATCGAATTTCCGGATGGTAGGGCGCTCGATGTCCTCGGGGAGGCGGCCGGTGATCCGGTCGATGCGGTCCCGGATGTCGTTGGCGGCCACGTCCAGATCGGCTCCCCAATCGAACGAGACCCGGACCGAGCTGTTCCCCTCGGTGGAGACCGAGTTGATCTCCTCGACCCCCTGGACCGCGGCCACCGCCTCCTCGATGGGCCGGGTGACCAGATCCTCCATCTCCTCCGGCCCCACGTTCCCGTACTGGGCGCCGATGGAGATGGTGGGGTAGGTGATCTCGGGCATGAGATCGATGGAGAGGCGGAAGAACGAGACCAGCCCCACCGTGATCACGATGAGATAGATCATGGTGGTCAGGATCGGGCGCTGGATGGGCCCCCGGGCCAGGCTCACGGCACGTCACCGGCGCCGGGCGCCCGGGTGGTGTCCGAGGCCGGCCCGCGGGACGTGGTGAGGAGGATGGGGCTTCCATCCTCCAGGAGATGCTGGCCCAGGGTGATCACCCGGCCCTCGAGGTTCGGCTCCAGGATCTGCACCCGGGACCCGTCGTGAATGCCCAGGGTGACCGGCACGTAACGCGCCACCCCCTCGGCCTCGTCGGCCATGTACACCGCGTCGTGGTCGTCCCGCCGGACCACCGCCGCCGCCGGCACGGACCGGGCCTCGGTCTCCGAGGAGATCACCACCCGGACCCGGGAGAACATGCCGGGCTTGAGCTCGTGGCCGAGGTTCGGCACCACGACCTCCATCTCGGCCACCCGCGACTCCTGGTTGAGGACCGGCGCCAGCCGGGTCACGCGACCGGGGAAGCGCCGCCCGGGGAAGGCGTCCACCTCCACCTCGGCGGTCTGGCCGGGCCGGATGGAACCGTAGTCCCGCTCGATCACCGAGACCCGGACGAACACCGTGTCCAGGCCGACCACGGAAACCACCGCCGCGTTCACCGGGAGGAGCGCCCCCTCGTCCACCAGGCGTTCGCCCACGTACCCCGGCTTCGCGGCCTTGAGCCGGGTGTAGCCCAGGCGGATCCGGGAGGCCTCCAGGGCGGCCTCGCGCTGGCTCACCTGGGCCTCGGCGAGCTGGGTGCGCGCCTTCTGGGCGTCGAAGCGGGAACTGGCGTTGTCCACGTCGGCGTCGGAGATGAGATCGCGTTCCCGGAGCGACCGCGTCCGGGCGATCTCCTTCCCGGCCAGGTCGAGGGCCGCCCGGGCCTCTTCCAGGCCGGCCTTGGCGATGTCCAGGTTGGCCTGGGCCTCGGCTGCGGCCTGGCGGTACTCGGCGTCGTCGAGCCGCGCGATCTCCTCGCCCGCCCGCACCCGGTCGCCGATCCGCTTTCCGAGCGCCACCACCCTTCCGGGCACCTTGGTGGCCACGAGGTATCGGTACTGGGGGAACGCGGTGCCGGTGAAGAGCCGGACGTCCTGGATCGGTCCCACCGAGACCTCGGCCACGGTGACCGCGACCGCGGGCCGGCCCGAGCGCCCCTGGGAATCCCCCCCCGAGGAGCGGAGGTGGTCGGCCAGGCGCCACCCCAGGAGGAGAACGAAGACCGAAACGGTCAGGATCAGGACGAGTCGTCTCATGGAGTCAGGATCCCCGCATGAAATGGGGGCAGAGGGGTGGGCGGAATTCTAAGGGTTGAGCTTGTGAATCGCAATCACGGAGGCCGGTTTCGCCCCCCCGGCGGTTCGCTCCGCGGGCCGGCCGGCTCTGCTAGAGTAGGCGCCGGCAAGAGGATGGGACCCGGTCCCGGCCCCCGGTTCCCGCCGGCGGATCCCCGCGGCGGCCGCCGGCCGGAGCGGAAGGACGGACCCGGACCGCCATCGAAACCCCCGGAGTCGAACGACACCCATGAAATCCGATCTCAAGCTGGGCCTTTGGAGCACCGTCGACTCCCTGCGGAAGCTCCTCTCCGGGCTCCGGGACCCGCCCGCCGCCGGCCGGTACGCGCTCCGCACCGCCATGGAGCTCACCGGGAGCGAGGACGGCTGCTTCGCGGTGCTCGCGCCGGGACGGGACCTCCCCGAGATCCTCTTTCGCGCGCCGTCCTCCGGAACGTGGGACGTGGAGATGCTGGGGAAGTGCCTCCGTCACGGCCCCCGGGGGATCCCCTCCAACGTGTTCATCGGGATCGTCACCCGGAAGGAGCGTCCCTGGGGACTCCTCGCCCTCCGGGACCCGACGCTGTCGCCGGTCCGCCACTGCCGGCAGGCGGTGCGGGCCATCGCCTCGGCGGTCTCCGACATCGTGGCCGAATCGGACGAGCGCCGGGTGCACGAGGTGCGGGAACGGATCGACCGGAAGCTCATGGAGCAATACGAGCCCAAGGATCTCCTGTACACGATCCTCCACGGGCTCCGCTCCCTCATCCGCTACGACCACTCCTCGTCGTTGCTCCTGGCCCGGCCGGGGGCGACGGAGCTGGAGCTGGTGGCCGAGCAGATCGCCTGGACCAAGGGGAAGAGCACCCGGATCGGCACCCGGCGACCCCTCCCCGCGAACCTGATTCCCGCGGGGCGGAACGGCGACGTCCACCTCTTCGATCGCCGGAACGGGGTGTGGACCTCCGCCGAGGCCTCGGGTTTCGATCCGAAGACCATCGAAACGAACCCCGGCCCCGACCCCGCCGGGGGCATCCCCCCCGAAGGGTCCCTGATCTGCGCCCCGTTTCGCACCCCGGAGGACACGGTGGCGGTGTTGCGCGTGGCCGGCCTGGTTCCGGGCGCCTTCGGAGCCTACGAGGCCCGGCTGGTGGACGCCTTCGTGCCCCAGGTCTCCCTGGCCGTCCAGTACTCGGTGCAGCGCGAGACCTATCACGAGCGGATCCTGGACGCCCAGCGCCGCCAGACCATCGTGAACGTGGCCCGCGGGATCGCCCACGACGTGAACAACGCGTTGGGGGCGGTGCTCCTCACCATCCAGCAGATGCAGGCGGACGTCGGGGCGGGAACCGCCGAGGCCGCGTCGATCGCGGAGCGGCTCCGGTCGAGCGAGAAGGCGGTCCAGACCTGCCGGCGGATCTTCGACGGGATGCTCACCGTGGCCCGGGGCTCCGGCCGGCGGGCGGTGGGACACGGGAACCTCCGCCGCGCGGTGGAGAGCGCGCTCGGGGTCTACTCGGAGGTCCTCCAGAAACGGCAGATCGCCATCGAAGTCCGGCTTCCCGCCGATCTCCCCGCCGTGCGCTGCGGCCAGAACGATCTCGCCTCGCTCTTCCTGAACCTGATCGGAAACGCCAAGGACGCCATGCCGAGCGGCGGCCGGATGGAGATCTCGGGGGTCCTGGAGGACGGCGAGGTGACGGTGGAGGTCACCGACACCGGTTCGGGGATCTCGCCCGACAACCTGAACCGGGTGGGTGAGCCCTTCTTCACCACCAAGACCTCGGGCACCGGGCTCGGACTCTCGATCTGCCAGGCCATCCTGGCCGACGTGGGAGGGCGGCTGCGTATCCGGAGCCGCGAGGGCGAGGGGACCACGGTGCGGATGAGGATTCCCGTGGTCGTCGCGGTGGAGAGGGACGGACCATGAAGCCCCGGATCCTGATCGTGGACGACGATCCCGAGATGCTCCTTGCGGTGGAGTCGGTCCTCGCCGCCGACTACGAGGTGCGGGCGCTCCGCGAGTCCGCGCGCGCGGAAGCCGAGGCCTCGGATTTCCGCCCGCACATGGCGATCCTGGATCTCCGCATGCCGGAGGTGGACGGCTTCACCCTGCTCGAGCGGCTGAAGGAACGCATGCCGCACCTTCAGGTCATCCTGATGACGGGGAGCGTCTACGACCTGGACCGGGATCTGGTGCGGGCGGTGCGGGAAAGGGCGTTCTACTTCATCCAGAAGCCCTTCGACCGGGAAGTGCTCCTGACCCTGGTCGAGCGGTGCAACGAGATCCGCGTTCTGGAGGAGGAGAAGCGCCGCCACCTCCGGGACCTGACCCGGGAACTCGAGGAGGCGGCGCGATTCCAGCGGAGCCTTCTCCCGCCCGGAGAGGCGGCGCCGGCCGGGCTCCGGGTGGCGGCGCGGCTCCTTCCCCACGACCCGGTGGCCGGGGACCTCTACGACTACGCGGCCGCGGGAGGGGGGGCCTCGTTCCTGGTCGCCGACGTGGTGGGCCACGGCATGTCCGCCGCCCTCCTCACCGGGATCGTGAAGGCGGCGTTCGGCGCCTCCCACGCCGAGGGCTACGATCCGCTGGCCGTGGTCCGGAGGGTGCGGGCCGGACTCCGGGGTTTTCCCCCCTCCCTGTTCGCCACCCTGCTTTGCGCGCGGGTTACCCCGGGCCAGGGAACCTTGGAGTACGTGAACGCGGGGCATCCGGAGGGGGTGCGGCAGAGCCGGGACGGGGCGGTCTCGTCCCTCGGCGCCACCGGGCCCATGGTGAGCGCCCTCTTCGACGACGATTCGTGCTCCTCCGCGCGGCTCCCCTGGGCGCCCGGCGACCGGCTGATCCTGGTCACCGACGGCCTGCTCGAAGCTCACCGCGGCCAGGAGGAGTTCGGCCGGGAGCGCCTCCTCTCCCTGGTGGAGGCGGGCCGCGGTCTGGACGGCCCCGAACTCCTTGAACGCATCACGGACGCGGTCCGCGAGTTCGTCCCCAAGGACGACTTCGAGGACGACCTCACCCTGGTCGTGGTGAGCGACGGCCGGCCGTAGTCGCCGGGGGCCGGGAGCGGGGGCCCCGGTCCGCCGCCGTCGCCCCGGCACCCGGGCCGCGGCGCACGCACCGCCGGGCTAACGGGTTGACCCGGAACCGGTTCCGGTGATTCCGTCCGGGGGCCGGCGGCGCCGGTGGGCGGGGCTTCGTTAGTTTCCCGCGAGGAGGGCATTCCGGACTCGTCCGGGGGTGACCCCTTGCGTATACTGCGGCCCGCATCGACGAATAGGAGGTCCGCTTGGTTCCCGAAGCCCCCGTCCACTCGAGTGCCTTCCGAGCCCGCCGCATCGCCAATTGGTTCCCTCTCGGCATCACCTACGCCACCTTCTACATGGGGCGCTACAACTTCAACGTGGTCAAGGGAACCATGGGCGGCGTCTACCACCTGGACAAGGCCCAGATGGGAGCCATCGCCACCGCCGGGTTCTGGACCTACGCCCTCAGCGTGATCTTCATCGGTCCCCTGGCCGACCGGATCGGGGGGCGGAAGGCCATCCTCATCGGGGCGGTGGGGGCCGCGCTCCTCAACCTCACCATGGGACTCCTGTTCCTGGGCGACATGATGACCAAGCTCATCGTCTCGATGTCGCTCCTCTACTCCCTCAACATGTTCTTCCAGAGCTTCGGCGCGCTCTCCATCGTGAAGGTGAACTCCGCCTGGTTCCACGTGAGGGAGCGGGGGGTCTTCGGCGGCATCTTCGGGATCATGATCTCCAGCGGCTACTTCCTGGCCCTGGCCATCGGCGGCTGGATCCTGGCCCATCTGGGCTGGAAGATGGTGTTCATCGTTCCGTCGATCGCCATCTTCACCATGTTCGTCATCGACCTCTTCATCGTAAAGGACCGTCCGTCCGAGGCCGGCCACCCGGACTTCGACACCGGAGACGCCTCCGCCGGCGACAACTCGCCCGTCAACCTGGCATACATCGCGAAGAAGGTGTTCGGGAACCCCATCCTTCTCACCCTGGCCGCGGCGGAGTTCTGCACCGGGTTCGTGCGGCAGGGGCTCCTCCTCTACTTCACCGAGTTCCTCAAGGAGGTCCACCACATCGCCCCGGGCTCCACCCAGTACTGGTGGACGGGGACGGGGGTGACGCTCGGGGGGATCGTCGGAGGCCTTCTCTGCGGGTGGATGTCCGACAAGCTCTTCCAGTCCCGGCGCCCGCCGGTGGCCTTCATCTTCTACATCGGTCAGGCCCTCTCGCTCACCGCCCTCGGGTTCACCCACTCGGGGCTCATGGCCACCTTCCTGATCGGGTTCTCGTGCATGTGGATCTTCGGAGTCCACGGCATGCTCTCGGGCACCGCCTCCATGGACTTCGGGGGCACGAAAGCGGCGGCGACCGCGGCGGGGATGCTGGACGGCGTCCAGTACGTCGCCGCCGGCCTCACCGGATTCGGCCTGGGAGCGATCCTGGATCGCTACGGGTGGGACGGGGCCGGATCGGCCCACGTCGCCACCAACGCTCCGGTCTGGGTCTTCTCGATCATCCCGTTCTCGCTCCTGGGAGCGCTCATCATGACCCGCATCTGGCGGGCCATGCCCAAACGGGCGGTGGCGCTGGCCCCGGCGAAGTCCGCGGCCGAGTTGCGCATGGGGTCCACCGAGTAGGCCCGACGGCGACCGGCCGACCGGGCCGGTCGCGGCCGTGCTAGACTCCCTCCCCAAATCCAAGGCCCCGATCCGGTTTCCGGGCGCAAGCGGCGCCCGCGACCTCGGGGCCGGGAGGAGGACCCCGTGAAGGACTGGACCCCCGACGAGAAGATCGAGTACCTGAGGACGAAGGGCCTGGCGGAGATCCACCGCCACTTCGACGGCGCGGTCCGCCCGGCCACCCTCTGGAACCTCTCTCAGAAGTACTATTCGGCCATCCCGGGCATGGATTTCGAGGGTTTCGAGCGGATGCTCTCCTGGGACAAGGAGCATGACCGCAGCCTTCTCGACTACCTCGACAAGTTTCACATTCCCCTCCAGTACACCCAGTTCTACGACAACCTCCGCACCATCACCTTCGAGATTTGCGAGGACGCCTACCTGGACGGCGTCCGGGCCCTCGAACTCCGGATCAACCCCATCATCCACCGCCGGGCCGGCCTCACCTCCCGCCAGGTCCTGAACTCGGTTCGGGCGGGGATGAAGGACTCGCTGGCCCGATACCCCGACCTTGAACTGGGGATCACGGTGATCGCCATCCGGGGCCACGGTGGGAACATGGCCAAGATCCTCCTCCGCGAGGTGGTGGGGGAGTTGGCCGCGTACCACCAGAGCCCCGGCGTGGTGGGGTTCGACATCGCGGGGGCCGAGCGGCCCTTCCCACCGGTGCTCTTCAAGGAGGCCTATGCCCTGGCCGCCCAGATGGGCCTTCGGCTTACCGCTCACGCCGGTGAGGACTCCGGTCCCCAAAACGTCTGGTCGGCGGTGGACGACCTGGGGGTCGAGCGGGTGGGCCACGGCACCTCCGCCGTCCAGGACAAGGAGCTCATGAGACGCCTGGCCGCCGATCGCGTGACCCTGGAGGTGTGCATCTCCTCCAACCTCCAGACCGGAGCGGTCGAGCGGATCGATCATCATCCCATCCGCCGGTTTCTCGAAGCCGGGATCCCGGTCACCCTGGCCACCGACAACCCCACGGTCTCCGCAACCACCCTCACCGCGGAATACCTTCTGGCCATCGAGCACTTCGATCTGACCCAGGACGAGGTGGATCACCTGATCGAAACCGGTCGCACCGCCTCGTTCGTCGGTTGAGGGACGCCGCGCCCGGGCCGGTTGGAGCGGCCTCAATCAATTGGGTTCAAATGAGTTAAAAGATGACCTGGCCCGCGAGGAGTTTGCCTGATTTCGCTCCGCGGGAAGGAAACGGCCGGCGCCCCGGTATTGGAGGCGAGCCGGGGGTAGGGTCGTTGTGTGCGCCGATAGGGGTGGGATACACTCCCCCCCGTTTGCAAGGCGGCGGTGTACACGGTCCTCTGGGGCAACGGACACAGGAGGCAGGACATTGAACTCTCGGTTAAGAAACTACGGGATCGCGGTCGCAGCACTGCTGGCTTCGGCTTCCCTCTCCCACCCCGCCGCGGCACAGAAGATCAATTGCTCCAATGAGTTCCGGAGCGGGAAGCTCTATTTCTCGCAAGGCGTCTTCGACAAGGCGGTCGATCACTTCGCGCTCTCCGTGGAAGCCTGCCCGGAGAAAGGGGAGTATCGCGCCCGGTACGCCATGGCCCTGTCCCAGCGAGCCACCGAACTCATGGATCAGGCCCGGACCATGGCCTCGACTCCGGATCAGGAGGCGAGCATGAAGGCCGAGGCCGTCGAGATGTACAGGAAGTCCGGGGCCGAGTTCGACAGCTCCCTGGCCCGGGACGACGGCAAGAAGAACCAGAAGTTCGTCCGGGAGAACCGCAAGCACTACTGGGTGGACCATTACAACCAGGGACTGAAGCTGGCCAAGGATGGGAAGTACGATGAAGCGGCCAAGCAGCTGGCCATCGCCCGGTACATCGATCCCTCCGAGGTCAAGGCGTTCACCCAGGGCGCGGTCGTCCTGATCAAATCGGATCGTAAGTCCGATGCGGCCTCCCTGGTCCAGGAAGGGCTCCAGATCGACCCCGAGAACAAGGAGCTGGTCGCGCTCCAGGAGAGCATCTTCAAGGACGCGGCCCGGAGCCTGATCGATGAGATCCCGAACGTCGAACCCGCGGCCGGGGTGGCGAAAGCGGACAGCGCGATCGCGTACCTCAACCAGGTCCAAGGCAAGACCGAGTCCGGCGGGGAGGACCCGAACGTCTACTTCGAGCTGGGATTGGCCAATCTGGAGGCCGGCACGGCCGTCGCCCGCGCCGACACCGGAGAGGGCGTGTCCTCCGCGGCCAAGGCGCGCTTCCTGAAGGCGGCGGATCAGTTCAAGCAGGCGGCGGATCTGGTGCCCGCCGACGGCGAGAACCGCGACTTCCACGTGAACGCCATGTTCAACCGCATGCAGGCGCTCCTGTACGCTCAGGAGTGGGATGAAGCCCTGGCCGGCATCAAGGCCTATTTGTCCCTGGAGCCGACGGATGCGGCGGCCTGGCAGTTCATGGCCCAGGTCCTGATTCAGAAGGCGGGAAACGAGCAGGACGCGGTGCTCGCGTTGATGACCTCCAAGTCCCTCCAGGGACAGGAGATCTCGGCGGACGATGCGATCACCAGCGCCAAGCCCGATGAGAAGGCCGCCTACGACCGGCTGGGGAGCCCGGACAAGGTGTATACGTACCAGGTGGAGAAGAGCGACGAGCAGATCAACGTCTGGTTCTGGTTCGCCAAGAAGCAGGTGGCGATCTTCACCCAGGGGACCAAGAGCGGCGAGCTGACCTGGTAGAGCATCGAACGGGGGGCGGGATTTCCCTCCCGGCCCCGAACCGTCCCGAGGGCCGGGATTCCCCTGGAATCCCGGCCTTTTCGCTACCCCCTTGCCACCGGCGGTCCCGATTCGGATAATGCGCCCGTTTCGAGCAGGACCTTGGGGGACGGCGCGGTGATGGAACGCCTCGACCCGTTCCCGGGACCGACCAGCCAGGAGGAGGGCCCGACCATGCAGTGCCCCGACCACGACGAGGTCAGCGTGGGTACCTGCCAGACCTGCGGGCGTGAGGTCTGCGAGGTTTGTCTGGAGGAAGTGGAGTCCCCCGAAGACTTCGAGTGTCCGGATTGCGGAGAGTTCGGGGTCGCCATGTACGACGACGAGTACATGGGGGAAGAGGAAGAGGAGGAGGGGAGGGGGTTCGATCTCTGAGACCGGTCGCCGGGTCTATTTCCGCAGGGTGGCCAGGTACCTGTCGATCTCCCGCCTCACCTCGGACCGGATGTCTCCCCCATGCCGGGAGAGCC
>CAYRIJ010000086.1:0-13383 GCA_964424285.1 uncultured bacterium | reverse complement strand
CGCGTCCACCGTAGTTCCGCCGGGATGGGCGCGTGAACGGCACGGTGGTATACTTTCCGCGTTTCCCTGCGGAGGCCACCGTGAAACGCCTCGTCCCGTTCGCCCTGATCCTCGTTTCGGCGCTTCTCTCCTGCGGCAAGGCCCAGCCCACCCGTCCCGGTCCGGCCGACCCGCCGGTGATCCTGTCGGTCGGGCTCACCCCCTGGAGCGTGCTGTCCGACAGCGTCACCGTGCCGGTCACCGCCGAGGGCGCGGACAGCGTGCTCCTCTATGACGGAGCCCTCCGCCTGGCCGCCGATCGCACCGAACCCTTCGAGCTGGGGTTCCAGACCGCCACCCTCGAGAACGGCTACCATCTCCTGACCGCGAGGGCCATGAACCGCGCGGGATACGCCGACACCACGGTGCAGGTGCTGACCGGGAATCCCGGGAGGGGCCTCGCGGTGGCGGTGCTGCCGGCCGAGGTCGATCTGGCGGCCGGCGACACCCTGAGGTTCCAGGCCCTGGTGTTCGGAAACGACAACCACGCGGTGACCTGGGAGCTGATCGACGCGGGCGGCAACGCGGTCACCGGTCCCGGCCAGGTGGATTCGGACGGGCTCTACACCGCACCCTCCGAAGCCCAGCCCGGCGCCCGGGTCTGGGTGCGGGCGGTCTCGGTTCTCGACCCGCAGACCGGGGCGAAAGCGGGGATCACGCTTCAACCCCGGGTCTACGTCCGGATCTACGATCACCCGCCGCTGATCATCACTGACCGGAGCTATACCTTCGCCGCCAAGGCCTTCGGCCGTTCGGACCGGGGGGTGATCTGGAGGCTTCCCGCCGGACCGGAGCACGGCGCCATCGACTACCGGGGGAACTACCGGGCGCCCGGCGCCGTCCCCGATCCGCAGGAAATCGTGGTGGTGGCGGTGAGCGCGGCCGACACCACCATGGCCGACACCGTCACCGTGCCCATCCGGGGGCCCTTCGAGGTGGCGATCACCCCGCCGGACACCACCGTGGTGACCGGGGACTCTCTGGGGATGAGCGCGGTGGTTCCGGGCGCGCCGGATCCCGGGGTGACCTGGAGCGTGGCCAACAGCCCCACCATGGGGACCATCACTCCGGATGGGATGTACCACGCCCCCAAGCACCGCCCCCAGAGCGGCGAGGCGTTGATCCAGGCGGCCAGCGCCTACGATCCCCGGTCGGTAGGGACCGCCCGCGTCGCGCTGGAACAGGGGCTGGAGGTGGTGATCACGAGCGCCCCGACCGAGATCGTGGTCGCCCGTCCGTACACCTTCCATGCCCGGGTGGACGTGGCCTCGGACGCGCGGGTGACCTGGAGCCTTCCCGGAGGTCCGGCCACCGGAACCCTCGACGACGCCGGGAACTACCGTGCCCCGAGCAGCCTGCCCCCGGGCTCCCAGGTCGCGGTTCGGGCCACCAGCGTGGAGGATTCGACCCGGTACGATCAGCGCTCCATCCCCATTCGGGCGGAGTACGAGGTCTACGTCGCTCCGGAATTCGTGCACGCGCTCTATTCGGGGAACTCGGTCCAGTTCCACGCCACGGTCCAGGGCGCCCCGAACAACCAGGTCGACTGGAGCGTGGACGGCGGCCTGGGTCACGGGACCATCGACAGCAATGGGAACTACGTCGCTCCGGTGGTGTTCTCCGGCATGACGATCACGGTGCGGGCGACCAGCGCGCTCGACCCCCTGGCCAGCGGCACCGCGACGGTGGGGCTGGTTCCCCATTCCGCCCCCGGCGAAAGCGCCTTCCTGAACGCCCTGGTCCAGACCGGGCACGATCTGAGCCTGGTGAGCGACCAGGTCACCGGGGTGGTGGCCTACGCGCTGGACCTGGCCGGCCGCCTGAGCGGCGCGTCTCCGACCACCGGAACCCTGCGCCAGGACTTCTCCACCTACACGTACGCGCCGGCCCCCGCCGACCGGCTCGTCATCCAACCCCTGGTGGGTCCGGCCTGGACGGTTTGGGTGACGGGCTACCAGGGTTCTCTCGACGTCCGCGAGCCGGAGAGCCCGAACGGCTTCGACTTCGTGGGGACGCTGGCCTTCCGCGCCACCGACGGGGACGGGTTCGATCTCACCGTCTCCCAGGGACAGGCGGCCGCGCCCGGAGTCCAGGGCGCCGCCTCGGGGAGCCCCTTCGACCGCACGGTCGCCGGCCGGGTATCCCTCCCCGAAGCCGGAGCGGCGGAGGTGAATCTCCGCCATACCGGGCTGACTGCCTCCGGCCGGGACGGGTGGAGCACCGACGAGAGCGTGCTTGGAGAGGCGGCGCTCGAAAACGGGGATCGGATCTCGCTCGACGAGGCGTTCACGGTGTACTCGTTCCACGACCACCTCACCGGGGCGGGGTGGACGCGCTGGAACTGGCGGTTCGCCGACTCCGGCGCGCACGGCGGCCATGACTACGGCCTGAACCCCGCGGCGGTGGCGGGGGCGTTCTACCTTCCCTGTGCGCTGTGCACGATCCAGCTCGACCTCGGGTCGTTCGAGGCCTCCGGGACCTTGACCCGGGACGGCACGGCCTACGCGCCGGTTCACTTCGATCGGGTGCCGACCCAGATGTCGGGGCTCCCCCGGGGAGTCCTCGATGTACCCGGTGGCGAGCGCGTCGTGGTCCGGGAACCCGGTCTGATCGACTACCCCGAAGACTGGCCGCCGTACGTCTCCAACCCATTCGCGGGGACCGCGCCATGAAATCCCGACTGCTGCTCGCGGTCGTCCTCCTGATGCTCGGCGCCTGCGGCAAGGAGTCCACCCGCCCGCTTCCCGAGCCTCCCGCGCTGCAGTCGGTCGGGCTCGTTCCGTACTCGGTGCTGAGCGATACCACCCTGGTGCCGGTCACCGCCGAGGGCGCGGACAGCGTCTCCCTGTTCGTGGACTTCGAGTGGGTGGACTCCGACCGGAACGCGCCGTTCGAGCTGCGCTTCCCGACCACCGACCGCAGGAACGGGCGCCATCGGATCCAGGTCGTGGCCACCAACCGGGGCGGCGCCGCCGACACCGCGCTGTCCGTCCTCACCGAGAACCCGGGAATGGGGATCGGCCTGGCGGTGAAACCGGGCGAGGCCACGGTCGGCTTCGGGGATTCCGTGCAACTCGAGGCGGTGGTGGTCGGGACCGCGGACAAGCGGGTCGAGTGGCACGTGACCGGCGTGGAGCCGCCCCAACCCGCCTCCGGCGCCCCCGGCGTCCTCCCCGCCGCGGTCGAGCCCTACCCCGGCAGCGTGGACCCCACCGGGCTCTACACCGCCCCCGCCGAGGATCACCCCGAACTCTGGATCGCGGTCTGGGCGGTGAGCGAAGCCGACCCCCAGGCGGTGGGCCAGGCCCGGATCCACCTCCTCGCCCGGCCGGTGGTGGAGATCGCCGACCCGCCGTCGGAGCTGGTGGCGGCCCGGACCTACGCCTTTCACACCTCCCTCCACGCCACGGATGAGACCGCCGTGGTCTGGAGCGTCCCCGGCGGCGCCGGCCAAGGCGCGATCGACGCGGACGGGACCTACACCGCCCCGGCCGCGCTCCCCGATCCCCCGGAGATCACCATCCGGGCGGCCCTGGCCGGACATCCCGATCGCGCCGACACCGTGACCCTCCCCATCCGGGCCGAGTACGGACTCGCCGTCACGTCTCCCGGCGACACCCTCGCCACCGGAGGGACCGCCGCGTTCGCCGCCCGGGTGGACGGCCCCGCCGACGGCACCGTGCTCTGGAGCGTGGACGAAGGACCGGCCCACGGCGCGATCATCGCCGGCGGAAGCTATACCGCCCCCGCCGTCCTCCCCGACCCGCCGGAGGCGACCATCCGGGCGGTGCTCCGCGCCGACACGCTCCGGACCGAGACCGTGCGGGTGAGTCTGGTGGCCGGGCCGGATGCGGCCACCCTGGCCTTCCTGGATGCGATGACGCAATCCGGTTACGCGCTCTCCGAAGTCGGCGACCAGGTGATCGGAGCGGTCGCCTCCGCCCTCCGCTGGGCCGCCACGGTTTCCGGGGAGCCGGGACCCACGACCGGGACCCTGCGCCGGAGCGGCGGGGACTTGGTGTACGAGAGCGAACCCACCGACCGTTTCCGCATCGAACCCTCTTCCGGCCCCATCTGGACCGTCCATGTCCACACCATGGAATGGCGGGAGCCTGATGTCCTCTCCGGCTGGTCGCCCTACCCGGGGGGCGGGTTTCTGGCCTACGGCACCCTGGAGTTCGATGTCGAGGTCCCGGGGCTCCTGTCTCTCGCCGTGAGCCAGGACAGCCGTCCCATGAACTGGCCGTACAAACCGGGCGTGGTCTGCGACCCCCCGGCCCGCATCGAGCGAACGTTGACCGGTTCCATCGAGTTCCCCGGGGTGGGAGGAGTGGACCTGGACCTCTTGAACCACGGGATCGTGGCGGATTGCGGCTACCCGGACCAGGAGGACACCCTGAGCGGGTCGGCGACGCTGGAGGGCGGGGGCCGGATCGTCTTCGACGAGTCCCGTCAGCTGTTCCGTTGGGAGAGCGAGGGCTTCACCCCAGGGGGAAACATCTGGCACTGGCGGTTCGAGGACACCGGGACCCTGGGCGGGAACACCTACCGGCTCACCGATACCGAGATCCGGGGCCAACTCGTGGGAACGACCCTGACCCGGGGCGGAGACGTGGTGAATCCCGACGACTTCGCGGTATCCGGGCGCCTGCTCCGGAACGGAATGGCCTACGCGGGGGTCCGCTTCAGCCATCCGGTGGAGGTGGGATCCAACCCACCGGATGCCGTGCTGGACTTCGACTACGGCGTGACCCGGGTCCTCCGTCCGCCCAGCGCCGGGTATCTCCCCCCGGGCCTCCACGCTCTCATTCCCAATCCTTTTCAGTGAAGCTCGATCCCGTCGGGGCCTGGGGGGCCGGTCACTTCCCCGCCCCCGCGGTGATGCCCTCGATGATGTGGCGCTGGAAGATCAGGAACACCGCCAGCACCGGGAGGGTGGCCAGCATCGAGCCGGCCATGAGGTGCCCCCAGTCCACCGCGTGCTGTCCCTGGCTATACAACGCCAGCCCCACCGGGATCGTCCGCATCGTCTCGCTCGAGGTGAGGATCAACGGATAGAGGAACGAGTTCCAGTTCACGAGGAAGGTGTTGATCCCCACCACCGCCAGGGCCGGCCGGGCCAGGGGTAGCACCACCCGCCAAAACACCGCCCAGTCCCCGGCCCCGTCCACCCGCGCCGCCTCCTCGAGATCCACCGGGAGTTGCTGGATGTACTGCCGCATGAGGAACACGTTGAAGGCGTCGACCAGGAACGGCAGGGTGAGCGCGGCGTAGGTGTCGAGGATCCCCGCCTTGGCCACCAGGATGTAGAGCGGGATCATGATGATCTGCTTGGGGATCATCAGGGTGGCCAGGATGGCCAGCCACAGGCCCCGCTTCCCGGCGAAGCGCCGGCGGGCGAAGGCGTAGCCCACCATGGAGGCGAACAGGAGGTTTCCCGCCACCACCAGCGCCGCCACCACCGCGCTGTTCACGAAGTACCGGCCGAAGGGCCCCGCCGCCCACACGTCCCGGTAGTTGGCCAGGGTGAGGCCGGTCGGGAGCAGCGCCCCCGGCCCGGAGAGAACGAACCCCTCGGTCTTGAAGGACAGCAGGGCCATCCAGTAGAGCGGGAAGAGCATGGTGAGAAGGCTCAACGCCAGCACCGCCCACAACGCGCCCCGCCCGAGGCCTCGGAGCCGCCGGCCCGAGGGGCCGGCGCCCCCCGTCCCGAACCCCACCGCGGGCGCGCTCACGCCTCCACCCTCGAGCGCAGGAGCCGGCTCTGAAGGAGCGCGAAGATCAGGATCACCACGAACAGGAGGTACGCGATGGCGCTGGCGTAGCCCATGCTGAAGTAGCGGAAGCCCTGGTCGTAGAGGTAGTACACGGTGGTGAGGGTGGCGTCGAGGGGTCCGCCCCGGGTCATGACGAAGACCTCGATGAACACCTGGAGGCTTCGGATGGTGTTGATCACCACCACGAACAGCGTGGTGGGAAGGAGGAGGGGCAGGGTCACGTGGAGGTGGCTCCGCCACCCCGTCGCCCCGTCGAGGGAGGCCGCCTCGTAGAGTTCGGCCGGGATGGTCTGAAGACCGGCCAGATAGATCACCATGTAGTAGCCGATGGCCGCCCACACGTCCATGGCCATGACCGCGGGGAGCGCGGTCATGGGGTCCTGGAGCCAGGACCGGCCGGAGAGGCCGAGAACCCCCAGGAACGCGTTCAGGAGGCCGAAGGGCGAGTAGACCTGCTTGAAGATCAGCGAAACCACCACCAGGGACACCACGGTGGGAAGGAAGAACGAGGCGCGAAGGATCCCGCGCCCGCGGAGCGGCCGGTTCAGAAGCAGCGCCAGCCCCAGGGCCAGGCTGGTGGTGAAGGGGATGGTGCCGGCCACGAAGATCAGGGTGACCTTCAGCGACTGCCAGAAGAGCGGATCGCGGAGCGCCTTCAGGTAGTTGGCGAAGCCGAGCCAGGCCATGCTCCCCCGAAGGGGGTTGTAGTCGGTGAAGCTCACCAGGAGCGAGAAGAGGAGCGGGTACACCCCGAAGAGAACGAAGGACACCAGCCACGGGCTGAGGAAGACGAGGGTCCCCCGGGCCGAGGGACGGGATATGGCGCGGCGTCGGGGCATCCGGGGGATCATAGGGGTCGCGGTTCACCCGGGCAAACCAAGACCCCCGGCCCCGCGCGGGATTCGCGCGGCGGTCCGGGCGGTCGCGGACCGGCCGCGCGGCGCCCCGGGTTACCGGTTCACCGTGCTCATGTTGGGATAGCGGTCTCCGGCGGTGATCCCCTTGGGGGCGGCCGCATCGAGGCGCCGGAGGTCGTCGGCGGTGAGCTCGATCGCCGCCGCGGCCAGGTCCTCCTCCAGGTGCTCCCCCCGGGTGGTCCCGGGAATGGGAACGATGTCGTCCCCCCGGGCCAGGACCCAGGCCAGGGCGATCTGGGCCGGCGTCACCCGCTTCTCGTCGGCGATCGCCTTCACCCCGTCCACCAGCTCCAGGTTCTTCCGGAAGTTCTCACCCTGGAAGCGGGGGTTCCGGCGGCGGAAATCGTCCGGAGCCAGGTCGTCCAGGCTCCGGATCCGCCCGGAGAGGAACCCCCGGCCGAGCGGGCTGTAGGCCACGAAGCCGATCCCCAGCTCCCGCACGGTGTCGAGAAGCCCGTCCTCCGGATCCCGGGTCCACAGGGAATACTCGGTCTGGAGCGCGCTGATGGGGTGGACGGCGTGGCCGCGCCGGATGGTCTCCGGGGCGGCCTCGGAGAGGCCCAGATGGCGGACCTTGCCGGCCTGGACCAGCTCCGCCATCGCCCCCACCGTCTCCTCGATGGGAACCTCGACGTCCACCCGGTGCTGGTAGTAGAGATCGATGTGATCCACCCCCAGCCGCCGGAGCGAGGCGTCGCAAGCCCGGCGAACGTACTCCGGGCGGCCGGAGATTCCCAGGAACTCGCCCCCCTCCCCCCGGACGTTCCCGAACTTGGTGGCCAGGACCACGCGATCCCGGCGATCGGCGACCGCCTTCCCGACCAGCTTCTCGTTCTTGAACGGGCCGTACATGTCCGCGGTGTCGAGGAACGTCACCCCGAGATCCAGCGCGCGGTGGATGACCGCGATCGATCGGGCGTCATCGGCGGGGCCGTAGAACTCCGACATCCCCATGCAGCCGAGGCCGAGGGCGGAAACCTCGAGCCCGCCTGCGCCCAGCTTACGCGTCTTCATGAGGCGACTCCTTCCCGCGAATGGATCGGGTGAATGGTCCTCACCGCGCCGGGGCGGCGAGGATCGCATCGATGGCCTTGCAGGCCCCGGCCAGCGCCGCATCCGGCTCGACCTTCCCGAAGACCGCCTTCTCCAGCGACGCGTCCACCGCGTCCTCGATCTGGAGCCAGGTCTCGACGTTGGGAGGGAAGACCGCGGTCCGGAGCTGCTCCATGAACACCGCCATCCCGGGGTTCGCGGTGAAGTAGGGGTCCTTCTCCGCGCCCACCGCCGCGGGAAGGACGCTCATCTGATCCTTGGCCACCGCCATGGCCTGGGGGGCCTCGATCAGGTAGCGCGCGAGCGCCATGGCGGCCTCCTGGCGGGGGGAACGGCGAAACACCACCAGGACCTCCCCCCCGCCGAACGACGCGTGCGTGCCGCGATCGGCCGCGGGCTTGGGGACCAGGGTCACCGCGAAGTCGAGATGGGGGGCGTCGCGGGGCAGGGTCCGGAGGAGCCAGGACCCCGAGATCATGGCGCCGATCTTCCCGTCCTTGAAGGCCTGGTCCAGCACCTCCTGCTTCTCGAGCAGGGAGTAGGGTCTGAGCTTCAGATAGAACCGCAGGGCCTCCAGCACCGGAGGCTCGGCGAACGCGCACCGCGTCCGGTCCGGAGTGAGGACGCTCCCCCCGTTACCCCAGGCGAAGGGCATGAACTTCTTGATCTGGACGTAGCGCTCTCCGCTGTTCAGCCCGTAGCCGTAGGTCTGGTCCCCGAGGGCGTCCACCTGGACCGCGAGATGGAGCAGGTCGTCCCAGGTCTCGGGAAGCCGCTGGGGATCCAGCCCCGCCCGGCGCATGAGGCCGCGATTCACGAACAGCGCCCGGGTCCCGGTGAGCCAGGGCAGCCCGTAGACGCGGCCGTCGTAGGTGCAGGCGTCCCACATCCGGTAGCCGGGACGGAGGCCGGCGGCCTGCTCGGTGAGATCGGCCAGGACCCCGTTCCCGGCGAACTTGGCGAACCAGGTGCTCCCCAGCTCGCAGAGGTCGGGGGGGTTCCCGGCCGCCGCGGCGGCGGTGATCTTCTCCTGCCCGTTCTGCCAGGTGAGCTGCTGCAGATCCACCTTGATGCCGGGGTGCGCGGCCTCGAAGGCGCCGATCAGGGGGCGGACGGTCTCGACGGGGAAGAACTCCCAGAAGGTGACGGTCACCGGTCCGCTTCCGGCGTCGCCGCCCTTGCCGCAACCCAATCCGCAGGCCGCCGCGATCAGCACCGCTACAAGAACTCGCCTCATGCCGCCGTCCCCCCGTCGTTCCGGTAGACCACCCCGTCCCGCATCACGAAACGGACGTCCCCCATCCGCCGGACGTCGGCCAGCGGGTCCCCGGCCACCGCGACCACGTCGGCCCGCTTTCCCTCCTCGAGGGCGCCGACCTCCCCGTCGATTCCGTTCATCCGCGCCGAGTTCACGGTGGCGGCCCGGATCGCCTCCATCGGGGCCATCCCGCACTCGACCATGACCGGGAAGTCCCGCCAGTTCTCGCCGTGGGGGAACACCCCGATGTCCGTTCCGTAGACCACCGGAACCCCGTGCTTCACGATCCGCGCGAAACGATCCCGCTGCAGTCCGCGGGCGTCCTTCGCCTTCCGGATGATCGAGGGATCGAGGTTCATCGGATTCTCCGGGATCTGCAGGTAGTCGAGCACGTAGAGGGTGGGAACGCAGGGGATCCCCCGGGCCTTCATCATCCCGATCCCCTCGTCGTCGATGAAGCTGCAGTGCTCGACCGAGTCGAACCCGGCCTCGGCGCAGTACTTCACCGCCTGCGCCCCGTGGGCGTGGGCGGTGATCCGCTTCCCCAGCCGGTGCGCCTCCTCCGCCGCGACCCGGATCTCCTCCAGGGTGTAGTGGGCGTGGTTGGGGTCGTCCCCCATGCTGAGCACGCCCCCCGAGGCGAAGAGCTTGATCCAATCCGCCCCGAGCTTGACCTCTTCCCGAACCGCCTTCCGCATCTCGTCCACCCCGTCCACGATCCTCCCCATCGGCTGCATGCAGATGTCGCAGGCGAAGTCGTTGGCGTCGCCGTGGCCGCCGGTGATCGACAGGTAGTGCGGGGCCACCAGCACGCGCGGCCCGGCGGCGTGGCCCTGGGCGATGAAGTTCCGAAGCTCCACCAGGGCGTTCTGCCAATCGGAATCCCCGGGGTCGCGGACGGTGGTGAACCCGCCCCACAGGGTCTTCTGGGCGTTCCGGAGCCCGTGGAGCGCCTTGGTCGCCGAACCCCACCGATAGACCACGGTCACCAGGTCGATCGGTTCCATGAGGAGATGGCAGTGGTTGTCGTGAAGCCCGGGGAGGAGGGTGGCGTCCCCGAGATCGATCACCGAGACCCCGGCGGGCGGGGCGAGTCCCTTCCCGAACCCGGTGATCCGCTCGTTCTCCACCAGGACCACCGCGTCCTCCACCACCTTCCCCGCCGTCACGTCCACCCCGCGCGCCGCCCGGAGCGCGTAGTTCCCACGACCGGAAAGCTCGGAGATCATGTCGTCGTTCCTTTCTCTTCGGACGGCCCCGGGGCATCCGTGGGCCGGGGCTCGGGGCCCGCGGCCGCGCGCTCCAGGGCGCCCCGCACGAATCCGCCGGCTTCGTTCAACAGGGTTCGCGCCGCATCCGCGTCCACTCCGGACTCGATCATCACGATGGCGGTCTTCACCGAGCCGTCGGCCCGGGTCAGCGCGTCGGAGGCGGCGTCGTAGTCGCGTCCGGTGACCGTCATCACCACCCGCTTTCCCCGCTCCCGAAGCTTGGCGCTCCCCGCGGAGAGATCCACCATCATGTTCTCGTAGACCTTTCCCATCCGGACGAACGCCGCGGTGGTGATCATGGTGAGGACCATCTTCTGGGCCAGGGCCGACTTCATGCGGGTGGAGCCCATGAGCACTTCGGGGCCCACCACCGGGCAGATGGCCACGTCCACCTCGAAGTCGATCGTGTCCCTCGGGTTCATGGTGAGGTACACGGTTCGCGCGCCCAGGTATCGGGCCTCGGCCACCGCGGCCAGGACGAAGGGAGTGCGACGGCTGGCCGCGATCCCCATGACCACGTCACCCGGCCCGACCCCGCGCTCCCGCACCGCCTCGGCCCCGGCGTCGGCGTCGTCCTCCGCCCCCTCCACCGCCCGGACCAGGGCCGCCTCGCCCCCCGCGATGATTCCCTGCACCATCCGGGGGTCCGACCCGAAGGTGGGCGGGCACTCGGCGGCGTCGGCCACGCCCAGCCGCCCGCTCGTCCCCGCTCCCACGTAGACGAGCCGGCCTCCGGCGCGAAACGCCTCCACCACCAGATCCACCGCCCGCTCGATGTGGGGGATCTCCTCCGCCACCGCCCCCGCCACCCGGGAGTCCTCCCGGTTCAGGAGGCGGAGCAGTTCCGGCGCGGCCAGCCGGTCCAGGTTCACCGATTCGGGATTCCGCCCCTCGGTGGTCAGGGATCCAAGCTCATCGAAGATACGCCGGCCGGCCTTTCGTTTCACCCTCTCTCCTTGCAGCGGACCGAGCAACCCTATATAATGCTGGCACTTACTGTCAATCGAATGGGTCGGCGCCCTCCGGTGTGACCTCGCTCCGGCCGCCTCGATTGCAAGTGGAAGGTTCCCCCCCGTGATCGTTTCGCGGCGAGACCTGCTTCTCGCGCTGGCGATATACGTCCTTCTGACCCTGGTGTTCACCTGGCCGCTCGCCCTCCACCTGCGGCACGAAATCCCCGTGGCCCGTCCGGCCTTCGACGCCGTCCAGTTGCTCTACGCCGTCACCTGGGGGGCCCAGAGCCTGGCCAACAATCCCTTCCACCTGTTCCAGGCCACCTTCCTGTACCCCTATTCCGCTTCCCTGTCCTTCCTGGACCACGTGTTCGGCCTCGCCGTGCTCGCCGCGCCCGTGAACTGGGCCACCGGCAGCATGATGGTGGGGTTCAACATGGTCTGGCTCCTCACCTTCGTGCTCTCCGGGCTGGGGGCGTTCCTCCTCGCCCGCTACCTCACCGACAATACCCCGGCCGCCCTTCTGGCCGGCGTCCTCTTCGCCTTCCACCCCTTCCGGTATCACAACGCGGGCCAGATCAACGTGCTGGCCATGATGTGGATCCCGTTCGCCCTCCTCTCCCTGCATCTCTGGGTGGAAACCAGGCTCCGGCGCGAACTGTTCCTGTGTCTCGCTTTTTCCCTGGCCCAGTTTCTCTCCAGCACCTATAGCGGCGTGTTCCTTCTCGTCACCGTGCTCCTCTACCTGATCGTGCTCCTGGTCACCGATCGGAGCCAGACCCTCGATCTTCTGAGCCGGCAACGCTGGGTGATCCTCACCGCGGTGGCGATCGGCCTGGTGGTGGCGGCCCCCTTCTCGACCCCCTATCTCCACAACATGCGGGCGGATATCGGGTTCCACCGCGGGATCGGCCAGTCCGCGCTCTTCAGCGCCCTCCCCCGCGACTTCCTGACCCCCGCCCCGGGCAGCCTCCTTCGCGGGCTGGCCCCCTGGGGGGACGCCGCGCGCCATCCGCTCTTTCCCGGGGTGGTGGCGCTCGGCCTGGCGCTCTTCTGGGCGCTGGCCCGAGGCTGGCGCCGGCACCCCCACCGCCCCGAGATGATCTCCTACGCGCTCCTCACCCTGGTCGCGGCGATCCTGGCCCTGGGTCCGGCTCTGGGAGGCCCGGGGCACCGGTTGCCCCTCCCCTATCTCCTGGTTCGCTACGTGATCCCGGGGGCCTCCTTCATCCGCGCTCCGGTGCGCTTCATCACCCTGGCCTCGTTGGGGATCGCGATCCTGGCCGCGGGAGGTCTCTCGTTGCTCTCCGCGCGGATCGGAAGACGGAAGATCCTCGGACTCGCCGCGGTGGGCCTGGCCGGGGCGGAGCTCTTCGCCGCGCCGGTGCAGCTCCTGAACCCGCTTCCCCAGGGCATTCCCGCGGTCTACCGGTGGCTGGGAAGCGTGGACGGTCCCCTGGCCATCGTGGAGCTTCCCATGCCCGCGACCGAACACGACGAGACCGTCGATTTCGGCCGGTACCAGCTCTATTCCCTCGTCCACAAGAAGCGGCTGGCCAACGGCGTGGCGGCGTTCGTCCCGCCCATCACCCGGAAGCTCCGAACCGAAATGCAGGTCTTTCCCGATCAGAATTCGGTGGCCATGCTGAGGGAACTGGGGATCACCTACGTGCTGATCCATACCGATCGCTACCCGGCGGCCGAGGTGGAGCGACTCCGGCGGGGGATCCGGGACAATCCCGGGCTCACCATGATGGAGCCCGACGGACCGATCTGGGTGGTCGACGTGGCGCCCCCGGGCACCGTCGGCCTGCACCCTCCCGGTTGAGGATGCCGCGGTGAGCGCCCGGCGACGGCGCTGCCCGGGCGCGGCGGGCCGCGGCGGGCACGCGCACCCAGGCCGGCCCTCGGTCTTTGCGGCGGCGCCGGGGGCGATCGGCCTCAGCCGGCGGCGCGATTCAGGGACTTGAGCTCCTCCTGGAGCGCCGCCACGGAATCCAGGCGGATCGCGTGGATCTCCTCCAACACGCCGGCATAGGCGGGCGCGCCGTCGCCTCCCGCGAAGAGGAGCACCCCGCCGTCCACCCTCGGCCGGAGGAGGTTGGGGGCGGCGAA
>CAYRIJ010000085.1:0-13485 GCA_964424285.1 uncultured bacterium | reverse complement strand
ACAAGGTTCCGGTCCCCGCCCCCGGCGGAAACTCGAGCCTGGGGGTGGCCGGCCATCCGGCGGTGGTCGGCCCGGACGGCTCCGTCGAGCTGGTCTTCCAGAGCTACGTGAACCCGGAATCCGCCCGGGTGGTCTATGCCCATCGCGACCCCGGCGGGGCGTGGGCCTCTCCCGAGCTCATCTCGCCCCCGGACCGGCTGGCCCGGAACCCGTGCGTGGCGCTGGACCGCATGGGCTCGCTCCACGTGTTCTGGGAGGACTACACCGAGCCCGGGGGGAACATCGTGCATCGGGAACGCCTCGCCGACGGCACCTGGCGGGCCCCGGAGACGGTGAGCGCGGCCCCCGGCCTCTCCCGCGACCCGGTGGCCGCGGTGGACGCCTTCGACCGGGTTCACGTGGTGTGGGTGGACGGGAGGAGCGATCGGCGGGAGATCATGCACGCGGTTCTCGCCCCCGGCCAGGACTGGTCCGCGGGAGACGTGCTGAGCCCCGGCAGCGACAGCCCCGACGAGCCGAGCGTCACCGCGGACAGCGTGGGGGCGGTGCACGTGGTATGGCGGGATCGGGACGCTTCGGTCAGGAACGGCTACAGCTCCCAGATCATCTACGTGCGCCTCGGTCCGGAGACCGTCGATCCCCACCCGGTGCGCCTGGTGGACAAGATTTCCATTTCCCAGACCCCCTTCATCATGGCCGCGCCGGACGGCACCCTGCACCTGGTCTGGGCGGACAACCGTCTCTCAACCATCGGCATCCGCTCCGGCTACTTCGACGTCTACTACAAGCGCTATCTGCCCGGGGTCGGCTGGGGGCACGACAAGCAGTTCAGCTGGGACGGGACCGACCACGCCCGGCCCATCCTGACCCTCGGCGCCGGGAACACCGTGAACATCTGCTGGGAGGACTACCGGTTCGGCAACCCGGAGATCTACTACCGCCAGATCACCCCCGAG
The DNA here is from genome assembly GCA_964424285.1 of uncultured bacterium. Taxonomy (GTDB): domain Bacteria; phylum Eisenbacteria; class RBG-16-71-46; order JABDJR01; family JABDJR01; genus CAVSKL01. The sequence goes on along the minus strand of CAYRIJ010000085.1, from coordinate 12,529 downwards.
ACCGGATGGGACCCCGATCCAAGCCGGCTCACCTCCGACGCCGGCTCCTCCCAGTCGCCCGCCCTGCTATCGGTCCCGGGCGGCGGCATCCTCCTCCTGTGGGCGGACGCCAGGGGGAGCGGGGACTACACCCTCTACGCCCGCACCGGTACCACCGCCCCCTGAGTCGGTCCCGGGTCTTTTTTCCCCCGGAGGCGGGTGAAATACCCCTCGATTCGATCTCCCCACCCGGGAACCCTCCGGGGGGGAACCCGGCGCCGACCTCCATTCCTCGACGCCCGACGGGGTTGCGCGCGTCGTCCGCGACCCCGGTCCGCATGGCACGGCGGTTGCAATTCGTATGCGGCGGATGACGGAACGGGACCCGGGCCCCGACAAACCGGGTTCTTCCTGCGATGTTCGTGATGGCTCGAGTTGAGAAGTTGATCCGCCAGAGTAAACGCCATTCACCGGGCACACGGCATACGCGGGGAACGGGAGAGGCCGGCCGCAAGGTCGGCCTCTCCTTGTGCGTCGGATTGACACGCCGCGACCCCGGCTGATACGTTGCGCGTTCGCGACCCGGGCGAACGTCCCCCGCGCGCCGCACTTACCGTCCTGGGTAACCTCCATGGCCAGTCGGAAAACAGGTCTCCTGCTCGGGTGTCTCCTCCTCGCGGCGATTGCCGTGATCGTGGTGGTCTCCCTGTCCATCTTCGTGGCCGGACCCTGGGTCGGCGGCGACATCCCCCTGCTCGCCGGCGGCAAGGTGGGGTTGGTCGTGCTGGAGGGCCCGATCGGTCCGTCCCGGGCCCTGGTGCAGGAACTGGACGCCAATCGGAACGACGCGTCGATCAAGGCGGTGGTGCTGCGGGTGGACAGTCCCGGCGGGGAAGTCGCCCCGTCCCAGGAGATCCACGACGCCGTGCTCCGGCTCACCAGGGAGAAGCCGGTGGTGGCCTCCTTCGGATCGGTCGCGGCCTCCGGCGGCTACTACGCGGCGGCGGCCGCCGATACGATCCTCGCCGATCCCGGCACGCTCACCGGGAGCATTGGGGTCATCTTCTCCTACCCCACCGTGGACCGTCTGCTGGACAAGGCCGGGATCCAGTGGCAGGTCTACAAGAGCGGGGCGCTCAAGGACATGGGCACCTTCACGCGGGAGCCGACCGAGGAAGAGGAGACGGTCTTCGACGGACTGGTTTCGGATGTCTACGACCAGTTCGTGACCGCGGTGGCCAAGGACCGGGGACTGGACCGCGACCGTGTCCTGGCCATGGCCGACGGCCGGGTCTTCACCGGCCGCCAGGCGGTCGAACTGGGGTTGGTGGACGGGATCGGCGATCTCCACGCCGCGGTCGGCATGGCGGCGCGAATGGCCGGTTTGACCGGGGAACCCCAGGTGGTCCGCAAGACCCGTCCCCGGATTCCCCTCTTCGACGTCCTTGATCGGTTTCTGGGCGACAACGCCCGGTCCGCCTCGGGACCCCGCCTCGAATACCGCTGGCGCTGATCCCTCCCCGGCCGCTCCTCCCGCCCTCGCCAATCTACGGGTCGATGTGTCGATTTCTCGCCCCGGCCGGCGACCAAATCCCTTTTCTTGGGGGTGTTTCTTGACGACCCACCGCATTTTGTGGTAGGTTGCCGGAGCGGCTTCGAGTTGGCCAGCGGGGGGATTCGCCCGCCCCGAGCGGCGCGAGTCGCGAACGGCGTGAGTCGGTGGCTGAAAGCGGACATCGCTGTGTTAGCTTTATGAGTGTCCGTCGGCGATCGCCCATCGAGCGGTTCCCGGACGGCCCCGGCCCAACTTCAAACCGGAAGGGCCGGCTTGAAGCCGGTTTTGAGGGACCCGTCCCGCCGGGTCCCGGTACTGAGGTGCCGGAGACGGTGGCTGCCCCGCCCTCGCGTGGGGCTTTTCCATGGGGATGGAACTCTCCGGCCGTTGCGGTGTATTTGTGGGCGATGGGCGTTCCCCGGCCCGTCCCCGGTGGACACGCCATGTGGGCGGTGCGGAGGATTGACATGCCGAAAAAGGCAGTGAAGGAGCGGCGCAAGGCTCCTCGGATCGATTCGAGACTCGCGCTGCAAGTCGAACGGGCGGTCAGAAGCAACACCGAGCGGCCGATGACCACGGAGAGCGTGAACGTCTCCAGCGGCGGCATCTGTTGTAACGTCCGTTCCTTTGTCGAACCCCTGACCAAGGTGGGTCTGACCCTGTTGCTGCCGTCCTTCGGCCGCAAGGGCAAGAAAACCCAGGTGGTTTCCTGCAACGGGGTCGTCGTACGATGCCTGTCGTATCCCGCGGTCAGCGAGTTCGAGCTGGCCTGCGCCTTTACCGACATCAAGAAAGAGGACAAGACCCTCATCGAGGAATACATCGGCTGGAGGCTGATGCAGGACCTCGTGGACGAGCGACTGTCCCAGCCTTGACCCCGACCCTCCGGTCCGGGGCGGGGCAAAGGAGACCCTGATGGAAGCGGTTCCTCTTCGGAAAGCGCGCCTGTTCCCCGGATCCGGCCGCCGCGCCGCGATCGCCTCCGCGGCGGCGGTCGCCGTACTTCTCGCCTCGGCCGCACCCGCGTCGGCCGTAGACAAGTACGCCGCCGAGTTCCTCAAGATCGGCGTGGGGGCGCGCGCCCTGGGCATGGGCGGCTCGTTCGTCTCCATGGCGGACGACGCCAGCGCCGCCTACTGGAATCCCGCCGGACTCGTTCATCTCGAGTCCCGGGAAGCGCTGGGGATGCACGCCAGCCAGTTCGGGGGGGTCGAAGCCCATGACGTCCTCGGCGTCGTTTCCCCGATCGAGGCGGGAGGGCGCCGGGTGGCGATCGGGGTCACCGTGATCCGTCTTGCCGTGGACGACATCAAGGTGACCAAGGACGCCAAGATCGGCGAGGATGAGAACGGCAACCCCATCATCGACCCCAACCGGATCCAGACCAGGAGCGCCTACGACCTGGCCATGCTCCTCTCCTATGCCCGGGGGATGGGCGATCACTGGGCGATGGGGGTGAATCTCAAGCTCGTCCGTCAATCCCTGGTCGGCGAGGGCGCGAGCTTCGGGGTCGGGACCGACCTGGGGATCCTCTATCAGGCCAATCCCAACCTCGCGTTCGGCGCGCGTCTGGCCGACATCACCACGACCCGGCTCTACTGGGACACCGGGCGGCGCGAGACGGTGTCACCCACCGTCACTCTGGGCGCGCACACCACCCGGCAGATCGAGGCCCTCCAGGGAAGCTTGAGCCTCGGCCTGGATGCCGCCTTCGCCTTCGAAGGGCAGACCGGCGATCAGTTCGACAGCGGAAACCTGTCCGGCAACCTGCTCCCCGGAGCGGAGTACTGGTTCCGCCGCACGGTGGCCCTGCGCCTGGGGTCCGACGGCGGCGATTTCACCGCGGGGGCGGGGGTGCGCTACAAGCAGATCGGCGCCGACTACGCCTACCTGTCCCACCCGGAGTTGGACGCCACCCATCGGGTGAGCGCGCTGATCCGATTCTGATCGGGCGGACCCGGTCCGCGGCGCGACCGGCGGTGGAGGAAGGATCCGGCGCTCCGCCGGGAATGGGGGGGAAGCAATGAAGCGAGTGATGGCATTCGCCCTGGCCGGCGGTCGTACCCGCGGACTCTCCGTCCTCTCCCAGCCCCGATCGGTCGCCGCCGTCCCCTTCGCCGGCAAGTTCCGGCTCATCGATTTCACCCTTTCCAACTGCGTCAACTCCGAGATCTTCCACGTGGCGGTCCTGGCCCAGTACGCGCCCCTCTCGCTGGCCCAGCACCTGGGGCGGGGGCAGCCCTGGGACCTGAACCGGCGGGAGGGGGGGGTCCAGATCCTCCAGCCCTACGCCCGGCAGGAAGGGGCCCGGTGGTACGAGGGAACCGCCGATGCCCTGCGACAGAATCTGGACGTGATCGAGAACTCGGGGGCGGAGTGGGTCTTCGTGCTCTCCAGCGATCTGGTCTACAAGATGGACTATTCCTGGATGCACGAGCAGCACCTGGAGACCGGGGCTCGGGTGACCCTGGCGGTGGGCCGGGCTCCCTACGGGGAGACCGGACGGTTCGGCATGCTCCGGGTCGATGGGGAGGGCAGGATTTCCGGTTTCCAGGAGAAGCCGGAGGCCACCGACTACGACCGCGCCTTCATGGGGGTATACCTTTTCGACAGCGCCTTCCTGCGGCGGATTCTCCAGGAGAACGAGGGCCCCAACCTGATCCTGGACGTTCTGCGGCCCTATCTCGAGGACCCGGCGGTGGTCCGGGCCTACACCTTCGGCGGCTACTGGGACGACGTGGGCTCGATCCCGCACTACTTCCGGGCCCACCAGCGGCTCCTGGGGGACGACCCCGCCCCCAACCTCTACGACCCCGGCTGGCGCATCTATACCCGGAGCGAGGAGATGTCCCCCGTCCTGTTCCACGCCGGTTCCGAGGTCCAGGACAGCCATCTGAGCAACGGCGCGGTGATTGCGGGCCGGGTCGAGCGGTCGGTGATCTCCCCCGGGGTCTACGTGGGCCCGGGGGCGGTGGTGCGGGACGCGGTCCTCCTGAACGGGACCACGGTGGGGGCGGGCGCCACGGTGGAGCGCGCGGTGGTGGACAAGAACGTGGTGATCGGAAACGGGGCGCGGGTGGGCCGGCGGGACGCCGGGGCGGAGAGCGGCGTCCCCGAGCTCATGGGGATCACCCTGGTGGGGAAGTGGGCCGAGATCGACGAGGGGTCCGTGATCGCCGCGGGGACGTTGATTCCTCCCGGCGAGGCGATCTCCGCGGAGGCGTACCACCTTCGCATGGGGGAAGCGCGGCAGTGAGCGGCGTCTATACCATGATTCTCGCCGGCGGCGTGGGGAGCCGGCTCGCCGTCCTCACCGAACAGAGGGCCAAACCGGCCGTGCCCTTCGGCGGGAAATTCCGGATCATCGATTTCGTTCTCTCCAACTGCGCCAACAGCGGGTTTTTCGACGTCGGTCTGCTCACCCAGTATCGCCCCATGTCCCTGATCGAGCACGTGGGAACCGGCCGGACCTGGGACCTGGACCGGAGCCTGGGGGGCCTCCAGGTGCTCCAGCCCTATCTGGAGGCGGAGTCCGGGGACTGGTACCGGGGGACGGCGGACGCGGTCTATCGAAACCTCCTCCAGGTGACCCAGCGCGCGGTGGAGGACGTGGTCATCCTTTCCGGCGACCACGTCTACGCCATGGATTATCGCCCCATGCTCCGTTTTCACCGCGAGCGCCGGTTCCCGGCCACCGTGGCCGTGACCCCGATTCCGTCCGAGATCACCCACCAGTTCGGGATCGTGCAGACCGATTCCCGGGGTCACATCACCGGGTTCCAGGAGAAGCCCCGGGAGGCCCAGGGGAACCTGGCCTCGATGGGGATCTACGTGTTCCGTCGCGACACCCTGATCCGGCTCCTTCAGGAGTCCGCCGACGACCCCGCCTCCAGGAACGACTTCGGGAAGGATATCTTCCCCCGGCTCATCGAGGTGGCCGACGTGGGGGCCCATACCTTCGACGGATACTGGCAGGACATCGGCACCGTGGAGGCGTTCTACGACGCGAACATGAAGCTCCTCGATCCCGACCACAGCCTCATTCTTTCCCACCCCTCGTGGCCGGTACGCACTCCCAGCAGCGACGCGCCTCCGGCCCGGGTCGTGGGCCGGGGACGGGTGTCGCGGAGCCTGGTGGCCAACGGGGCGGTGGTGCGCGGCCGGGTGGAGAACTCCATCCTGTTCCCGTGGGTGCGGGTCGAGGACGGGGCGGAAGTCCGGGACTCGATCCTGATGAACGAGGTGCACGTCCATCCCGGAGCCTCGGTGATCCGGGCGGTGCTCGACAAGCGGGCCGAGGTGTTTCACGGGGCGCGGGTGGGAGGGGAGGGCGCCGGCGTTTCCAATCTCGCCATGCCCGAGCTGCTCTGCGCCGGCCTCACCGTGATGGGGAAGGACGTGGTGGTGGGGGAAGGGGTGACGGTGGGGCGAAACGCCTGGGTGGGGGGACGCCAGGTGGTGGAGCCCGGCGCCGACGTCCCGGACGGCGGATATCTCGAGGGGAAGCTTCCCCGCCCGGGAGCCAGGGTCCGGTCCGGCTGATCTCCCGGGCCCTCGGCGTCGGGAGGGGGAAACCGGCCGCGCCGGCCGCGGAACCTACCCGGGAATCTTCAGCCGCTGGCCGGGCCGGATGAGCCCCGTCGCGCCGATCCCGTTCAGCTTCCGGAGCGCGGACACCGTGACCCCGTACCGGTGGGCGATGCCCCACAGGGTGTCCCCGGACTGCACCCGGTGCGACCGGGGAGGCGGGGCGGGCCGGGTTTCGGGGATGGCCTCGCTACGGAGTCCGGCCACCACCGATTGTCCGGTCCCCTTGGGAACGCGGGCCCGCACCGCATGGCCGTCGAACGGGGTGGTCTCCCGGAGCCACGCCGGATTCAGACGCCGGAGGGAGTCCGCGGGAACCGAGCACGCCCGGGCCAGGTCCTCGATCCGCACCGGGTAGGAGAGGCTCACCACGTCGTAGGACATCGCGTCTTCTCCGGAAACGGGAAGGGGATCCTCCCCGTCGAGCCCGTGGAGCAGATCGGCCAGAGCGAGGGCGCGGGGGACGTAGCGGCGGGTTTCGGGGGGGAGCGGGAGCCTCCAGAAGTCGGCGGTTCCCGCCTGGGCCATCCGGTGGACCACCCGGCTCGGCCCGCAATTGAACGCGGCCAGGGCCAGGAGCCCGCTCCCCAGATCATCCCGGAGCTGGGAGAGGTAACGACAGGCCGCCCGGGTGGCCGCTTCCCAGTCCCGGCGCTGGTCCCGGTCGGGGGTGATGAGAAGGCCGAGATGGCGGGCGGTGGGACCGACGAACTGCCAGGGGCCTACCGCGTTGGACCGGCTCCGGGCCCCCACGTCCAGGCCGCTCTCCAGGAGCGCCAACACCCAGAGCTCGGTCGGGAGCCCCTCGTCCCGGAGGATCCGGACGATGTCCCCCCGGTAGGGGGCGGCCCGGCTCAGCCACTGGGCGAGTCCCCGGGCGCCCTTCCCCCCGAAGTAGGCCTTCCACCGCAGGACCTCGGGGCGGGCCAGATCCTCCGGGCTCCACCAGGGCTCGGCCGGCGGCTCCTTCTCCCACGCGGCCTCGACCGGGGCCGGCCGGGACAGCCGTCCCAGCACGTCGGTCCGCGCCCAGAACGCCAGCACCGAGGCGGCGAAGGCCCGCCCCTCCTCACCCGCGGCCGGTCCCGCCGCCCCGAGACGGATCAGGAGATTCTCGGCCGCCCGGGAGGCGGCCAGGGGTCTCCCGGACTCCAGGAGCACCCGGGCGGCGGAGAGTTCCAGGCGGAGATCGGCCGGACCGGGCCCGGCCGGACCGGGATCGGGGGCGATGGCCTCGGGAGAAGCCGGGGAGGGAGCCGGCGGGGGAGCGGAGGCGCATCCCGCGGCCAGGGCGGAGGCGATGAGGAAGAGGGTTCGCCGCAATGGGTTCACGGCGCCGGAGTCTACCAGCCGGCCACCGCCCCGGAAAGCGCCGAGGCCCTTCCCGGTCAAGGCGCTCGCCTTTCGGGCCGATAATCCGACCATACCCTGAGGAGGGAGACCCCTTTGCCCTACGAAGACTACCGCCTGAACGCGCAGGTGCGGACCGTCCTGGTGCGCCGCTGGATCGATCTCAGCAAGGTCGAGTACGGCGTGACCAACGGCGTGGTGTACGTGCGCGGCTCCCTGCGGTCCTACATGACTGCGCGGGAGCAGGGCGACGAGCGCCTCCGGCGGGAAGAGGAGGCGACGGTGGCGGGAAGGTTGGAGCGCATTCTCCGCCAGCTCCCCGGTGTCCGCGACGTGGTGTTCCAGCTCGACCGGGTGGTCAAGGTGGGCTGGCGCTGGAGGCCCCGATGACAGATCACAAGCGACTCATGTTCGGCCTCCCCCTCGATGCAGACGTGCTGCGCCTGGTGGAGGCGGAGTCCGAGCGCCACCCCCGCTGGGCGGACGTCCAGAACCGCTGGGGCCTGGTCCTTCTGCTTCGCGGGAGGTTCACCGAGGCCGAACAGGTGTTCGGGCGGTGCCTCGATCTCAACCCCCACTATGCGTGGGCGGCCCTGAACCTCGCCCAGTGCCTGGCCCTGGCCGGCAAGTTCGAGCGCGCCCTCGCGGTGTGGAAGCAGGCCGGGGATCCGGAACGGGGCGCCCGCGACTACGTGGCCGCCGTCCTGGATCTCCTGGACTCGCGCGCCGAGGCCGGGAGGGCCCGACTCGACGGACTGCCCGGAGACCTTCGGGACCGGCCCGACTTTCTGCGCCTCCGCGCCGCGTTGCTTCGCGAGTCCCGGCCCGAGGAGGCGGCGAGCCTGCTCGAGCGGGCGCTCGAGGATCCGGACTCCGGCGGGAACGGCGTCGAGGACGACGGCGACGCCTGGCCCTTCGGCTTCGTGGCCGGACTGTGGCAGCTCTGGATCGAGGTGAGCAGCCTGGAGGCCCGTCTGGGCCGGATGGACGCGGCCGAGGCTTACGCCCGTCGCGCCTTCCGTCACTGGTCCCACCGGGGAACCCTCCTCCACCAGCGGGGGATGGTGGCGTCGTTGGCCGGCAACGAGGAACGGGCGGTGGCGCTGTACCAGGAGGCGGCCCGCCTGGCTCCGGACAGCCCCCGGCCCCTCATCTCGCTGGCCTATCACTGGAGCGCGATGGGTGAGCTGGAGCGGGCGCGGGACGTCCTGGTCCAGGCGCTCCAACGGGCCCCGCGCTTCGCCGACCTCCATCACCAGATGGGGCTCCTGGAGCGTGCGCGCGGCTCGCACCAGGAAGCGTTGAACGAGTTCCGGGTTGCGCTGGAGATCAACCCGCGCTACACCCTGGCGCGCCTCGACGTGGCCGCCGCCCTCTTCGATCTTCGACGCTGGAAGGAGGCGCGGGCGGTCTATCGCGACGTCGTCGCCGGGGGCATCCGTTCCTCCGACATCTACCTCCAGGTGGGGGAGGCCGAGGAACAGCTCGGAAATCTCGAGGAGGCGGAGAGCTCCTATCGCGAGGCGCTCCGCCTGAACCCCGGGGAGGTGGAGGCCCACTACTTCCTGGGCCGGCTCTATCGCAAGCGGGGGGACGACGAGCGGGCCCGTCTCTCCTGGTCCAAATTCCTGGAGCTCACCGGTGACGACACCCGCGCCGCCGAGGTGAAGATCTTGCTCCGGGAGAAGGCTTCGTAATCGCATCCGGAGGGGGATCGAACATGGACATGGAACAAGAAATCCAAACCGCCCCGACCCGGCGGCGCCGCTCCGGCGGCTTCTTCTGGGGTCTGGCGATGGGGCTCCTGGGTGCGCTGGCGGTCCTCGCCGCGGGCGACCTGGGTTGGCGGGGGATACCCTCGTTCTCCGGTCGTCCCGCCGCGGCGGAGACCGCCGTGGGGAGCGACGGAGCGATGTCCACCGCCGCGGTGTACCTGGCCGGCGCCATCCCCGAGGGGCTCTCGGTCTACGTGGACGGGAAGGCGGCCGCCCCCGCGTCGAGCGGGAACGGAACCCTCCTCACCGTGAACCGGAACGCCCGGCGGCTCGAGGTGCGGGGATCGGAGGGTCCGCTCTGGGCCACGCGGCTCACGCTTCACGGCGACGCCCCGGACACCCTGCGACCCCTCCTGGGCGGCGACGTGGTGACCGAGGTGAACCGCCAGGGCCCGACCGGAGCCCTCTACGTGGACGGAACCCTGAGCGGCGCCGCTCCGGGCACGGTTTCCGACGTCGCGCCGGGCTGGCACGTGGTGAGCGTGCGGAACGGGGACGCGGTGCTCTTCGAGGACGCCTGCGTGGTGCGCTCCGGGGAGGTGACCCTGGTCACCGTCCCTCCGGTTCCCCCCCAGGGGAAGGGGCGGATCTCCGCCCGGTCGCGCATCCTCGGCGATCAGGGTCTGACCGAGGTGGACGGGAATCCGGTCTCGGTGGACGGCCAGCCCGCCGGAGTCACCCCGACCGAGCTCACCCTTCCCGCCGGATTTCACAGCGTGCGAGTGGAGTGCGCGGGCTACCCGTCCCGGGTGAGCGTGGTCTACCTCGAAGCCGGGCGCTCGCTCTACGTGAACGCCGATTTCGGGGGGGAAGAGGGGCTTCAGGTCTCGGTGGCTCCGCCGTCCGAGGCCGCGGCGCGGGGCCCGGTGGCCATTCCGGTGCGGGTGGAAGCCGGGGGTGAATCGGTGGAGCTCCGTCAGGGGACGCTGTCCCTGGTGCGGCCCGGGCAGGCCCGGCCCATGACCGTCCCGCTGGTGGCCTCGGGGACCGATTCCAGACTCTGGGTGGCGGTGCTCCCCGCGACTCTCACCGCCTCGCGCACCACCCTGACCGGCTACGCCTCCGGGGTCGACGCCCAGGGACGACGCGGGGATTCGGAGATCTTCCATCTGAACCTGCGATGACCGACCGGCCGACCGGCTCGGCGGGATTGTACCGGGGCCGCGCCCGCTGATAAGGTGAGCGCGGCCCCGCCGTCTTCCGCCCCGCTTCCCGCGTCTCCGCCGTCCCTGGGAGTCTCCCCGCGTGGGATGGAGATGTCCGACCGGCGCGGCCACCGCCGCCGCCCTCGTCCTGGGAAGCGTCGTCAGCCCTCCCGGTCCGTACGCGATCGCCGGCGCGGCGGCGATCGGCGCCGCGGCCCTGCTGCTCCGGCGCCGCCTCCGGCGCGGGGCGCCCGCCCTGGCGGCCTCGTTGGCGGCGATCACCGCGCTCGGGGCCGGAGCGGGAGCGATCCGGGTCTCCGGTCCGCGCCCGGCCCCCCTGGACTACCGGCCCGAGGTCACCGTGGCCGGAGCGGTGGCGGGTTGGGAGACGCGCCGGGACGGGGTGGTGGTGACGGTGCGGGCCTACCGGGTCGGGGCCCTCCGGCCCGACCCGCCGGTTTCGATCAGCCTGTTCGGAGCGTCGGCCTGGGGAGACGCCCCCGCCGCCGGCTGGGTCCGCTTCCAAGGTCGCCTGGTGCCGACCCGGAACGCCACCGTCCCCGGGGGATGGGTGGATCGGGAGAGCGCCGGACGGCTGGTCCCCGCGGGCGGGACCGGACCGGAGTGGGGACCGGGGCCGCCGCCGCGGATGCTGATCCGGCGGGCGGCGCTGACCCGCCGCGTCCGCACCGCTCTCCGAGGCTTTCCGGCCCGGCTGGCCGAGGCCATGCTCCTGGGGCGGGGGAGCGCGCTCAGCCCCGAGGAGCGCGCGGTGTTCCGCCGGTGCGGTGCGTCGCACCTGGTGGCGGTGAGCGGCCTCCACGTGGGGCTTCTGGCCGGACTGGTCGCCCTGTTTCTGGCCGGGGCGCCGCCGTGGCTGCGGGGCGCGGCGGCGGCGCTGGCGGGATGGGGCTACGCCGCGGTGGCCGGATGGTCCCCCTCGGCGGTGCGCGCCGCCACCCTGGTGACCCTGGTCACCGCGGGGTCCCTGGCCCGGCGCCCCCGTCCCGCCTCGGCCTGGCTCGCCCTGGCGCTCCCGTGGCTGGTGTGGGCCGCTCCCTCCCTGATCGGATCGGTGAGCTTCCGGCTCTCGGTCGGAGCGGTGGGGGGAATCCTCCTCGCCCTGGAGATCGCGCGCCCCCCCGCCGGGCTCCGGGGGAGGATCGCCGGCCCGGTCGCCGCCGGGCTCGGCGCCCAGTGGGGGACGCTTCCCGCCGCGCTCTCCGCCTTCGGCACCCTCTCCCCCCTGGCCCTCGTTCCCAACCTGGCCGCGATCCCCCTGGCCGGGCTCTTCCTCCCCGCGGTCCTCCTGGCCCTGGCCACCGCCGGGGCGCCCGGGGCCGGGGCGATCGCCCGGGACTCGGCCATGGCCCTGGGCGCGGCGATCGGCGGGGTGCTCGGGTCGGGCTCCCGTCACCTGCCCTACGTGAGCGGGTGGCCGCCCCCGGCGGCGTGGGCGGTGGGGTTCTCGGCCCTGGTGCCGCTGGCCTGGTTCGCGAGCCCGGGCGCGTCGCGGCGCCGTCGGGGGTGGCGATGGGGGGCGTTCCTGGCTGGGGTGGGGGCGGCCGCGTGCTGTCTCCTCTCCCGGCCGGCGGAGCCGGGGCCGTGGGCCGCGTTCCTGGACGTGGGGCAGGGGGACGCCGCGGTATTCCGGCTCGCCGAGGGCTCGGTGTGGGTGGTGGACGTCGGGGACGACCGGGGCCCCGGGGACGCGGCGCGAAACGCGGTGCTTCCGTTCCTGCGTCACGCCGGCGTCCGCCGGGTGGACGGGCTCATCCTCTCCCACCGCCACCGGGATCACGTCGGGGCGTTGGCGTCGTTTCTGGACGAGATGCGGGTGGGCCGGATCTACGACGGGGGCTACGGCGGTCCGGGGGGCACCGCGGGCCGGGTGGACAGCGTCCTCGCCGCGCACCGCGCGGCGGCGTGTCTGGTCGCGGCGGGGGACACCCTGTATCGCGCGGGGGCCGCGGTGATCGTGGCCGTCCATCCTCCGCGCGGGAACCCCGTCGGACCCGTCCCCGGCGGCGACCTGAACGAGGTCTCGCTCATGGTGCGGGTGGTCGAGGGAAGCTTCTCGGTGCTCTTCGCCGGGGACGGCGGATTTCCCGCCGAGACGGCCTGCCTGGCCCGGGGAG
>CAYRIJ010000084.1:0-13689 GCA_964424285.1 uncultured bacterium | reverse complement strand
GCCTGCAAGGCCTGCGGGGTGTGTGTGGCGGTGTGCGAACCGGGGGCGCTCGTCGCGCTCCCCCAGACCCCCGATCGTCTGGCCGAGGCCCGCGCGCTCCACCGCCGGTTCGAGACCCTGCCCGAGACCGCGCCCGCCGCGCTCGACCTCGCCCGGTCCCGGAGCGACGTGGGACCCCTGGCCGCCGACCTCCTCGGCCGCTCCGGACGCGAGGTGCTGGTCGGGGGGGACCCCGCCGAGCCCGGCTCGGGGGAGAGGATCGCGGTGCGGCAGATCCTGGGGAGCGCCGCCGCTCACTTGAAGCCTCGCCTCAAGGAAACCCTGGAAACGATTGAAAAGACACGAAATGAACTGGCTGTAGCCATCCGTGAGGCCATGGCTGGAGCGCTTCCCACCGCCGACCTCGACGCCCTGGCCAAGGGGCTGGAGGCGGTGCGCCGCCCCGACGCGGATCTGGCCGAGCTCTCCACGCGGATCGAGACCGCCTTCGAGACCGGGCGGGTGGACGTGGCCCGGCTCCGCCGTCTGGTGGAGTCGGCCCGCGCCCTGGCGGATCTCCACTGGCGGCTCATCGAGGGGGAGTCGGGCTCTGGCCGGGCGCCCTTCGGCGTGGTGGTGGGACCGGGAACCGCGGCCGCCTGGGCCGGGGCCTTCCCGGAGAATCCCTTCGCGGTGCCGGTGACCGTGGACGCCACCGGGGACAGCGCGGAGATCGCCCGGGGAATCCTGGAGGGCCAGCTCCGGGAAGCCCTCGACGGGTTCGTGGCCGTTCGCCGCGCCCGCCTGGAGCTGGATCGACCGGCCGAGGCCGCGGGGGCCGCTCCCCGGCTCGCCCGCCTCACCTGGCGGGATCTGACTCCCGAAGAGCGGGCCCAGTGCCCGCCGCTCTTCCTGATCGCGAACGAGGACGCTCTGGCCGGTCCGGGGCTCGCCGGCTTTGTGAACCTTCTCGACGGCGACCTTCCCGTGAAGTGGATCCTCCTCGCCGAGGCCCATCTCGGCCTGGCCGAGAGCGGCGACGTGATGGCGGCGGCGGAGCCGTCCTCGGCCATGCGGCACGACGTGGCCCTCTTCGCCCTGGCCCATCCGCGGGCCTACGTCCTTCAGACCTCCATCGCCCATCCCGGGCACCTGGAGCCCGGGGTCGCCGAGGCGGTGGCCTTCGACGGTCCGGCGCTCATCCGGGTCCATGCTCCGAGTCCGGAGCGCCACGGCTTCCCCGCCGACCAGGCCCTCACCCGGGCGTGGCGGGCGGTGGCCGCGCGGACCTTCCCGCTGATCCGGCGTTCGCCCCTGGACCCGATCGGCGAACGCCCCCGGGTGGACATCTCCGCCAACCCGGATCCCGTGGGAGGCTGGGCCAGGAACCGGAACGGGGAGGTGCTCACCCCCGCGGCCTGGGCCGCGGAGGAAGGGCGCTTCGCCGCCCAGCTCACCCCGCTGGCCGCGGACGACGCGGACCCGACGCCCCTCATTGACTACTTGAAGCTATCCGGAGAAGCTCGCAAGCAGAAAACACCTACGGTCGGTGAACCCGACGCGGAGGGCCGGCTCCGGGTGAGCCCGGCCCTGGTGCGCGCGGTGGAGGAACGCCTGGCCGCCTGGCGTACGCTCCAGGAACTGGCCGGCACCGCCCTCCCTCCCGCGGCCCTCGAGGAAGCGCGGGCCGGGGCCCTGGCCGCGCTCCGGGACGAGCACGCGGCCGCCCTGGAAGCGCTCCGCGCCGATTACGAGGCGCGCCTGGCCGAGACCCGGGGCCGGACCGAAGCCGAACTCACCCAGCGCGTGCGCGGACGCCTCCTGGCCCTGGCCGGAACCCGGCCCGCGAACGGCGGCGGAGAGGAGAACCGGTGACCCGCTTTCTTCCCCGCACCTTCCGCCACGGCATTCATCCCGAGGAGAACAAGGAGGAGACCGAGCACCTCCCGATCGCCCGGATGCCCTTCGTGGAGCGTTACATTCTGCCCCTGAGCCAGCACACCGGGGCGCCCTGCCGTCCGGTGGTGGCGGTGGGGGAGCGGGTGATGCGCGGCCAGCTGGTGGCCGAGCCCGGCGGCTTCGTCTCCACCACCCTCCACAGCCCGGTCACCGGCCGCATCGCGGCCATCGCCCCCCGGCTCCACCCCAACGGGAAGCTCACCGAATCCATCGAGATCGAAGCCGACCCCTTCGCCACCCAGAAACTGAACGGCCTTCCCCCCATCGACTGGCGGAGCCTGTCCCTCGACGACTTCGTGGCCCACGTCCAGCGGGCGGGGTTGGTGGGGATGGGTGGCGCGGCGTTCCCCACCCACGTCAAGTACAAGCTCCCGGAGGGGAAGCGTGCCCGACGCCTGGTGGTGAACGGGTGCGAGTGCGAGCCGTTCCTCACCACCGACCACCGCGTCATGGTGGAGCGGCCGGAAGCGATCCTCCGAGGCATCGAGATCCTGGCCGAGCGGTTGGGGGTGGAGGAGACGGCGATCGGCGTGGAGCTGAACAAGCCCGACGCCATCGAGGCCCTCCGCGGCGCCGTCCCCGCGGACGCGAAGATCCGCGTGGTTCCGCTCAAGGTGAAGTACCCCCAGGGGGCGGAGAAGATGCTCATCCGCGCCATCTACGGGGTGGAGGTGCCGGCGGGAAAGCTTCCCCTCGACGTCGAGACGGTGGTGAACAACGTGGGGACCATGGCCGCCCTCGCCGACTACTTCGACCACGGCCGGCCCCTGATCGAGCGGGTGGTGACGGTGGCCGGACCGGGGATCGAGCGTCCGGCCAACCTCCTGGTTCCGGTGGGAACCCCGGTCCGCGCGGTGCTCGACTACTGCGGGGGGCTGACGTCCGAGGCCCGCGAGGTGGTGATGGGGGGGCCGATGATGGGCTCCCCGCTCTCCAGCCTCGACGTTCCGATCCTGAAGGGCACCTCGGGACTCCTGGCCTTCACCGAGGCGGAGACCCGCGTTCCCAACGAATACACCTGCGTCCGGTGCGGGCGGTGCGTGGAGGCCTGCCCCAATTTCCTGAACCCCTCCCGTCTCGGCCGCCTGGCCCGCGCCGGCCGCTACGAGGAGATGGAGAAGTTCTTCGTGATGGACTGCATGGAGTGCGGGTCGTGCAGCTACGCCTGCCCCTCGGGAATCCCCGTCGTCCAGCTGATCCGGGTGGCCAAGTCGGCGATCCGTGGGCGGAAGACGGTCGCGAAGTGACCGCGAGGGGACGATGAGCACCGAACCGAGACTCCACGTCCAGACCTCGCCGTTCCTGGCCCAGGGGGTCACCACCCCCCGGCTGATGGGGGACGTGGTCTGGGCCCTGGTGCCGGTGCTCCTGGTGGCGATATACACCTTCGGGCTGTCCGCGCTCCTGGTGGTGGCGGCGAGCACCGCCGGGGCCATGGGCACCGAGTGGCTCTTCCTGAAACCGGAGCGGCGCGGGCTCTCCCTCAAGGACGGCAGCGCGGCGGTGACCGGGATCATCCTGGGGCTGACCCTTCCCCCGGGTTTCCCGCTCTGGATGGCGTTTCTGGGCGGCGTGGTGGGCATGGGACTGGGGAAGATCGTCTGGGGAGGCCTCGGGCACAACCTGTTCAACCCCGCCCTGGTGGGGCGCGCCTTCCTCCAGGCCGCCTTCCCCACCGTCATCACCACCTGGTCGGCTCCGGGAGGCCTGTTCGCGGTGCGGGCGGGAAACCTCGCCCTGCCCTTCATGCACCCCGCCGCCGACGCGGTCACCACCGCCACCCCCCTGGGTCTCATGAAATTCCAGCACCAGGCCACCGCCCTCGCCGGGCTCGTGGGGGGGCACATTCCGGGATCGCTGGGGGAGACCAGCGCCGCGGTGATCCTCCTCGCCGGGCTCTGGCTCGTGGCCCGACGGACCTTCGACTGGCGGATCCCGGCCTCCATCCTCCTCACGGTCACGGTCCTTTCAGGGGTGATCTATCTCCTTTCACCGGAAAAGTTTCCCTCCCCTCTCTTCATGTTGTTCAGCGGGGGTCTCCTCTTCGGGGCGGTGTTCATGGCCACCGACCCGGTCACCTCGCCGGTGGCGCCCAAGGGGGCGTGGCTGTTCGGCCTGGGGATCGGGGTCCTGGTGGTGTTGATCCGGATCTGGGGGGGCCTCCCGGAGGGCGTGATGTACGCGATCCTGCTCATGAACGCGGTCACCCCGCTCATCGAGCGCGCGACCCAGCCTCGGGCCTTCGGCCGGGGGAGGCGGGCATGAGCGCCAAGCCCCCCGCCCCCGAGGCGGAGCCCAAAACCGCCCGGCTGGTGATCACCCTGGCCCTGGCCGGCCTCTTCTCCGGGCTGGCCATCGTGAGCGCCTACGAGGTCACCCTCCCCCGGATCGAGGCCAACAAGGCGGAGGCGCTCCGGCGGGCGGTGTTCCAGGTGGTTCCGGGATCGGTGAAGCTGGAGCGGATGGAGTGGGCCGACGGCCAGCTCGTTCCCAAGGAATCGGGCGCCGAGGACGCGGAGGCGGTGTACGCCGCGTTCGACTCCGCCGGGGCGTTCAAAGGGTACGCCATCCCCGGGAAGGGGGCGGGCTTCCAGGACACGATCGAGCTTCTCTACGGCTACGATCCGGCGCGGGAGATGATCGTGGGGCTCCAGATCCTGGAGAGCCGGGAGACCCCGGGTCTGGGGGACCGGATCTACAAGGACCCCGATTTCGCGGCCAACTTCAAGGACCTCTCGGTCCGGCCCGAGATCAAGCTGGTGAAGGGGGGGCGGAACGCCCCCAACGAGGTGGACGCCATCACCGGGGCCACCATCTCCTCGACCGCGGTGGTGAAGATCGTTCGCAACACCAACGACGAGTGGCTGTCCCGTCTTCCGGCGACGGGATCGGCTCCGGACACCGGGGGCGCCGCCCCCGTGGGTGAGGCGCCGGGCGCCTCCGGCCGCCCCGACGCGGCCGGATCGGGAGGGGAGTGACATGGCGCCGATCCAGGAACCGGGTCAGGCCTACGCCGAGTTCATCAAGGGGCTCTGGAAGGAGAACCCGGTCTTCGTCCAGGTGCTCGGCATGTGCCCGACCCTGGCCGTCACCAACAGCGCGATCAACGGCCTGGCCATGGGCGGGGCGACCCTGTTCGTGCTGGTGATGTCGAGCTTCCTGATCTCGGTCTTCCGGAACATCATTCCCCGCCAGGTCCGGATCTCCACCTACATCATCATCATCGCCACCTTCGTCACCGTGGCCGACTTCTCGCTTCAGGCGCTTTCCCCCGATGTGCACCGGGCCCTGGGCGCCTTCATCCCCCTCATCGTGGTGAACTGCATCATCCTCGGCCGGGCCGAGGCCTTCGCGTCGCGGAACCGGGTGGGGCCGGCGGTGATGGACGCTCTGGGCATGGGCGGAGGCTTCCTCATGGCCCTCCTCATGCTGGGCGGTCTGCGGGAGATCCTGGGGAGCGGGTCGTTCTTCGGGGTGTCGCTCTTCGGGCCGCACTTCGAGCCCTGGGTGATCATGATCCTCCCCCCCGGGGGGTTCCTCATGCTCGGCTCGCTGCTCCTCGTCTTCGCCGCGGTGAAGGAGGGACGGACGAAGCTGGCCCAGCGGTATGTCAAGGGAAGGGCGGCTTAACCCATGGGAAACGTCTCTCCCGCGAACCTGTTCTGGATCTTCATCAGCGCGCTGGTGATCAACAACTTCACCTTCTCGTACTTCCTCGGGCTCTGCCCGTTCTTCGGGGTGTCCAGCCGCCTGGAGACCGCCTTCCGGCTGGGACTGGCCAACATCTTCGTCATGGTCATCACCTCCCTGTGCGCCTGGCTCCTCAACACCTTCATCCTGGTTCACGCCCCCTATCTCCGGCTGATCAGCTTCATCGTGGTGATCGCCAGCACCGTGCAGTTCGTGGAGATGGTGATCAAGAAGCTCTCCCCCGCGCTCTTCCGGGCGCTGGGGATCTTCCTTCCCCTCATCACCACCAACTGCGCGATCCTGGCCCTCGCTCTCTTCCAGACCAGCCGGGGCTACGGCCTGGTGGAGGGGGTGGCCTTCGCCCTGGGCGGGGGAGGGGGACTCACCCTGGCCCTGGTGCTGATGGCCGGGATTCGCGAGGAAGCCGAACTCTCCAACATCCCGGCGCTCATCCGGGGGACGGCCATGAACCTCCTCATCGCCGGGGTCCTCTCCCTGGCCTTCATGGGATTCGCCGGGCTCTTCAGCGGGGGCGCCTAGGATGTGGGGCGATCTGATCGGCGTCGTCGCCCTGAGCGTCCTCTGCGTGGGGTGGGTCCTGGTCCAGCGCTTCTTCGCCCGTCACGATCCCGACGCCCCCGGGGTGGAGGGGCGGTGCGGGTCCTGCGGCGCGGGCGACAACTGCGACAAGCGCGACCACCCCGGCGGCGCCCACGCCTGATCGCGCTTCCCGGGCGGACCGGGACGCGCCGTTCCCCCGCGATTCCCCCGCGACGCCTCCGCCCCGATCGGCTACCGTAACCTCATGAACCGGAATCTCCGCGTGGTCATTCTCTCCGCCCTGGTGCTCGGGCTGGCCGCCGCCGCCATCTGGGCGGGCCGGGTCCGGGGGCCTCGGGCCGGCGGGAGCGCGAACGCCGGCGACTCCACCGCCTTCCGGACCGTCTCCGCCGAGGCCATGGCCACCACCATCACCGCCACCCTCCCCGACCGCCCCGGGGCCCGGGCCGCCGCGGATACCGTGTTCGGGATCTTCCGCCGGGTGGACGCGGACATGAGCGAGTGGAAGCCCACCTCGCCCCTCTCCGCGGTGAACCGCGAGGCGGGAAAGGAGGCGGTCGCCGTCCCCTCCGATCTTCGCGCGGTGATCCGGAAGGGGATCGACATCGGCGAGATGACCGGCGGGGCCTTCGACATCACGTGGGCCGCCCTGTGGGGGCTCTGGGACTTCCGCTCCCCCCATCCCACCGTGCCCGACTCCGCCGAGGCCGCCCGCCGGGCCGCCCTGGTGGACTACCGGAAGGTGGAGATCGACGACGCCGCGGGGACCGTCCGCCTCGCCGCGCCGGGGATGAAGATCGGCCTGGGGGGGATCGCCAAGGGCTACGCCCTGGACCTTGCCGCCCGGGCGCTCCGGACGAGCGGGGTCACCGACTTCCTGATCCTGGGGGGCGGGCAGGTCTATGCGGGAGGGCGGAAGAACGGCCGGCCGTGGACGGTGGGGATCCGCGACCCCCGCGGGGCCGCCACCGACTATTTCGCCACCGTTGGAGTTACCGACGTATCCGTATCGACCAGCGGCGATTACGAGAGCTACTTCATCCTGAATGGGATCCGTTACCACCACATCCTGGACCCTCGGACCGGGATGCCGGCCCGGGGGCTCCGGAGCGCCACCGTGATCTCCCCCGACGCCACCCTGGCCGACGCCCTCTCCACCGCGCTGATCGTCATGGGCCCCCGGCCGGGGATGGCCCTGGTGGAGCGCCTGTCCAACGTGGAGGCGGTCCTGGTGGACGACCGGGGCATGGTCCTGACCAGCTCCGGCCTCCAGGACGCGCTGACCGTGCTCCACCTTCCCATTCAGGGGGATCGCTGATCGCTTCGAGTTGCTCCTGAAGAATGCTATAATAGTTGTCCTCGGTGCCACCCATAGGCGACCGGAATCCGTCTGCCTGGACGAGCTCCCGACTTCATGGCCAGGGCCAGGCATCCTGAGCACCTGCATCAAGGAGTAGAACGATGCGCCCGATTCGGACTCTCGCCCTCGCGTTCACCCTGGTCTTCGTGGGGGCCCCCGCCCTTTCCGGGGCCTCGGTCTGCATCCCCTCCAGCCATCTGAGCTCCGACAACGACATGCTGACCCTGGTCCAGCAGTTCGCCTTCATCGGGGAAGGGCGGATCGGGGACCGAGGCGGCGCCGCCACCTTCGAACTGGATCTGGGCCCGGATACCGGCGCCCCCGCCCAGACCGCGAACTATGCCTGGCCGAACGGCGCCCCGGTCGCGTTCACCCTGACCTACGATTCCGGGGCCGACCTGGTCACCTTCGACATGGGCGGGCACACCTTGACCTACACCCCCGGATCCGGGTTCTCGGAACTCTTCGTCCGGACCCGGGCCACCGACGGGGGGACGTCGGTGGTCGTGGACTCGCTCCAGCTCGACGGGGTGGACATCTGCGGCCAGTCCGCGGCCGACGGCTCCGCGAGTGGACTCGACATCCTGCGGATCGAAAACCAGAACCTGCAGGACGGGTTCGTTCTCACCGGCCGGGCGACCATGACCTGGACGGGCACTCCCCCCAGCCAGTCGCACCTGGCGTTCCAGCTCAAGGTGGCCTCGGCCATCCCGCTTCCCGCCCAGCCGGCGAGCTGGGGACGGGTGAAGGCGCTCTATCGGTAGGTTATCCGGGGGCGCCCCGGGGCGTTCTCTCCCTTCGACCCCGGCGCGTCCCCGATGACGCGTTTCGGGTCCAATGTTACTATCACTTACGTTCATGCAATTGAGACACCGAAACCATCATGGGATACGCGGGTGACCCCTCGTCTTGACTTCCGTCCGACCGTGATCGCCTTGCTCCTCCTGCTCCTCCTCCCGGCCTCGGCGGGGGCGGGCCCGCCGGACACGCAAGACGTTCGGGCCCTGGGGACGGTGACCGGCAGGATCCAGCATCTCGTGACGTCGGGCGACGCCGGCCGCGGCTTCGCCTCCTCCCGCGAGGCGTCGGCGCGGTGGAAGGAACTCGTCCGTTTCTACGAGGCGCGTCGCTACCTCCCCGTCTGGGGAGACGACCCCGAAGGACGCCGGCGGGTGGCCGGACTCCTGGACGTGCTGGGGGAGGCGGAGTCCTACGGGCTCGATCCCGCGGACTATCCGGTGAAGGCCATCGAGGACTGGAAGCCGGTCCCCGGTGAGTCCGAGGCCCGCGACGGCGCCGAGCGCGAGCTGTTCCTCACCTACGTGTTCCTCACCTACGCGCGCCATCTGTCCGAGGGGCGGGTGAATCCCAGCGCGGTGGACAAGGACTGGCACGTGGCCCCCCACGGCGCGGACCTCACCCTGACGCTCATGCGGGCGGTGACCGAAGGCAACGTGGCCGGGACCCTCCGGGGCCTCAGCCCCTACCACTCCGACTTCGTGCGCCTGGAGACCGCCCTGGCCTTCTATCGCCGGACCGAGGCGGCGGGCGGCTGGCCCCGGGTCACCGGATCGTTCCGGATCGCCCTCGGGGACACCTCGGACAAGGTGGCCGAGGTGCGCCGGTTCCTGGCCGCGACCGGGGATCTGCACGCCGCCGGCTCCCGGCCGGACTCGACCGCCGCGGTGTTCGACTCCACCCTGGACGCCGCGGTGCGCCGCTTCCAGCTCCGCCACGGGCTCCTGGAGGACGGGATCGTCGGCCGCCGGACGGTGGAGCAGCTGGAGGTCCCGATCGCCGACCGGGTGCGAAGCATGGTCCTGAATCTCGAGCGCTGGCGGTGGCTCCCCGACAGCCTCGGCACCCGCTACGTCATGGTGAACGTCCCCGCCTTCCGGCTGGAGGTGGAGGACAACGGGAGGTCGGTGCTCACCATGCGGGTGGTGGCGGGAAGCGAATACAAGCCCACCCCCGCCTTCGCCGACCGGATCACCTACATCGACGTGAACCCCCGCTGGTACGTTCCCGAGAGCATCGCCACCGAGGAGATCCTCCCCAAGCTGGAGGCGGAGCCGGACTACCTGGCCAAGCGCGACATCACCGTGCTCGATCGCGACAACGACACCGTGAATCCGGATTCGGTGAGCTGGGCGTCCGTGGACACCAGCAACTTTCCCTACCGGTTCCGCCAGGAGGCCGGGCCCAAGAACCCGCTCGGCACCATCAAGTTCATGTTCCCCAACGAGTACAGCGTCTACCTCCACGACACCTCGGAGCCGCACCTCTTCGATCGCACCAAGCGGGATCTGAGCCACGGGTGCGTGCGGATCGAGAAGCCCCTGGACTTCGCGGCCGTTCTCCTGAAGGGACAGGGGGAGTGGACCAAGGAGAAGGTGAAGCGGTTGATCGATGCCGGGAAACACCGCCAGTTGAACCTGGCGCGCCCGATGCCGGTCTACCTGCTCTACTGGACCGCCTTCGTGGACATCGACGGAACGGTGGAGTTCCGGAAGGACCTCTACGGTCACGACGCCAAGCTGGACCGGCTGCTCCGGGACTACCACCCGCCCTTCCTGGATCCTCAGTCGTTCCGGTCCCGGTTGGCCGGGAACTGACCGGACTCCGGACCACGCTCAGCGGGTCGGTCGCGCGGCGGCGTCGATGAGCGCGTTCAGGAGCATCCGGAAGGTGCCCTCGGTCTGGCCGCGGAACTGCGGGCGGAAGCCGAAGAGCACCACCTTCCCCTCGCCCAGGGTGGTCACCACCACCGCCGGCATCCCGGCCAGCCGGCCCGTTCCCACCGCCCATCCGTCGGCCACCACGCGGTCCGCCCCGGCGTAGCGGGCGACCACCGCGCGGCCGCTCGCCGGGCCCGGAGGCTCGGTGCGGAGGAGCGGGCCCCCGGTGACGAACACCGCGGCCTCGGACGGCATGCCGAAACCGAGGGGGTGGGCGAGATCCACTTCCGCCCGAAGCAGCGTCCCGGGGACGTCGAAGTCCGCCCGGCCGAGGCCCTGGGCGGCGTCGGTCACGGGGATCGCGAACTCCCGGATGGGGAGCGCGGCCGCCTCGCCCAGGGTGATGAGCGTGCCCCCGCCCTCCACGAACTCCCGGAGGGCGGTCACGCCGCTCGCGCCCAGGCCTCCGGCGTAGGGAGCGGGCCGCGCCTCGGCCTCGCTCTCCGACCGCGTCCGCCCGTCCACCAGCCCGGCGAAGCTCTGGTCCGGAAGCACCACCGCATCGAACCCGCCGGTGAGCGACCGGCCCTGGATGTCGGCGTTGTGGAGCACGGTGTAGGGGAGTCCGGCTCGATCGAGCACGAACCGGGTCCACCCCTCGTCGGTGGGGGCGAGCCAGGACTGGTAGATACCCACCCGCGGGAGGTGGAGGGTCCGGTGGCGGGGCGGGGGGCCGGCGGCCGGCCGGATCGCACGGGCGCGAAGGCCGGCCAGGGCGGTGTTCATCTCCGCGGAGGACGTCGTGACCAGGAACGCGCCCGGCGGGAGGGGGCCGTCCGGGGTCGTGAGGGAGTCGGTGGCCTGGATCACCCCGGCTCGAGCGGCCAGGAGCCGGAACACCGCGGCGTAGGCGTCGTTCTCCGCCGGGGTGAGCACCCACGCCGCCGCCTTCGCCGCGGGGAGCGGCGGGGGTGGGGTCCACGCCGGGCCCTCGATCCGGGTGAGGGGAAGGTCGGGCATGGCCGGGAGCGCCCGCGCCTCCACCCCCAGGAGCTCCGGCAGGCACCAGGCGGTGACGTCATAGGGAGCGTAGACCGCCGGGGTTCCCGGTCCCTGGCGCACCAGGGGGTACTCGTGCGGCTGCATCATCTCCAGCAGGAAGGGACGGAAGGGCTGGGCGGCGGGAACCACCCACGAGCCCGCGGGCACCACCTCTCCCGCCACCGCGCCCGAGGCTCCGGCGCGGTAGACCTCGAGACCGTTCTCCCGGAGGAGGTCGACCAGGCGCGACGCCGCGCCCGGGTCGCGCTGGCCGGCGGGGATGATGAAGCCGGCGGGGGACTCCTCCTCCCCGCGGCGGACCGCGTCCAGGGCCATCCGAGCCCGGTTGGCCAGGAAGTCCCGGCGATGGCGGGCCGCGGTCCGGAGCGCGCTGTCGCCGGCGATCAGCTCGTAGTCGACCACGTCCCGGAGCCGCCACCATCCTCCCGGCCAGGGATCGGGGAAGTTCACCTGGCGGCGATATTCGGGGAGGCCCTTCCGGCCGCCTCTGAGCTCGGCGGGGTCGAGGTGAATGGGGGTGGCGATCCGCGGCGAGGCCACCTCGGTCAGGATGCCCACCGTGTTCTTCCACCAGGGCGTGGACCGCGTCCCCCCCGGCCAGTAGGCGTCGAAGGAGAAGCCGGAGATGACCCCCGACTTCCCCCGGCCCTCCAGGTCCAGGGCCATGTTGGCCCCGATGAGGTCCGCGCCGCGCATGACCAGGGGCGGCACCAGGTCGGCCATCGGGTCGGCGTAGGGGGGGACGAAGATGCGGGGCCCGGTTTCCCCCATCTGGTGCTCGTCGAGCACGATCTGGGGGAACCAGCGATGATAGAGCACGTCGTTCACCGCGCGGGTCTCGGGGAGGTTCAGCATGAACCAGTCCCGGTTGTCGTCGTGGCCGGCGTAGGGATGGTAGAGGCGGGGGGGCGGGGTTCCCTCGTAGGGGGTCCCGAGCCGGCTCCGGTACCAGTCGGTCACCATGACCTGGCCGTCGGGATTCATGGAGGGGACCAGGAGCACGATGACGTCGTCGAGCGCGGCGGCCGCGGTCTCCGGGCCGCCGGTGGCCAGCCGGTACACCCATTCCATCCCCATCTGGCTGGAGCCGATCTCGGTGGAGTGGATGTTGAGCGACACGAAGAGCACGGTCTTCCCGGTCTCGACCAGGGAATCGACCGCGGCGGGAGAGAGCCCGCGCGGGTCGTTCAGCCGGGCCGAGATCGCGCGGTAGCCCTCGAGGTCGGCCAGGTTCTCCGCGGTGGACACCGTGACCAGGACCAGGTCCCGTCCCCCGAGGGTCTTTCCGATGGTCTCGATCCCGACCCGGTCCGAACCTTCGGCGAGGAGGCGGTAGTAGGGGAGGTACTCGTCGTAGCTCACCAGCACGCGGTCGGCGCCCATGGGGTGGCCGAAGTAGGCTTCGGGGCTCGGAAGATCCGCGGCGGGGGCGGGTGGGGCGAGGGCGGCGACCAGAAGGAGCGCGGCGAGGAGCGCGGCCGGGGCGGCGCGTTTCGGCCCGCGCCCACCGAACCGCGACTCCAGCCGGAAGCGATGGGTCATGATCGTCGGCTCCTCTGCGATGGAAGGGCCGGGCGGCCGGTCCGCGCCCGAGCGGTCCGGCGTCGCGCGGCGCCCCGAGGCTGTTCGCGCGGCGCGTCGTGCGCCATCATAGGGAAGGGGGTTCGCGGAAACAAGGCCGCGGACCCCGGTGAAACCGCCCGCCGGGGCGCGGGCGAACGGCGCGGGGAATCGAACCATGATCCAAGGTCTCCTGTCCGACGTGCACGGCGTGCTCTACACCCACCCGAACGCCATCGACGGCAGCGTGGAGGCGGTGCGCCGGCTCCGCCGGGCCGGATTCCCCCACCTCTTCCTCACCAACAGCACCCTGTACCCCCGCTCCCGGATCCTTCGCACTCTGCGCGACCTGGGTTTCGAGATCGACGACGATCGGTTCCTGACCGCGGCCCAGATGGCCGGCGATCTCCTGGCCGAGCGGGGGTGCCGGCGGGTGGGGTGGCTCTGCGTGCCCGAGCTGGCCGAGGACGTCCCCGGCGTGGTGCCCGTCTCCCCCGAGACCTCGTCGGGGGAGACGGTGGATGCGGTCCTGGTGGGGGACCTGGGGGACGGCTTCACCCCGGCCACCCTGACCCGCGCCTTCCACTGGCTCCACGACGGGGCGGTGCTGGTGGCTCTCGCCCTGAACCGGTACTACCAGGGGCCGGACGGACTGGTGCTGGATTGCGGGCCCTTCGTGAAGCTCCTGGAGTATGCCGCGGAGACCGAGGCCCTGGTGGCGGGGAAGCCGAGCCCCGAGTTCTTCCGGGCCGGGGTCCGTCGGCTGGGCCTTTCCCCGGACGAGGTCGCCATGGTGGGGGACGATCTGTGGGGCGACGTCGTCCCGGCCATGGATGCCGG
>CAYRIJ010000083.1:0-13720 GCA_964424285.1 uncultured bacterium | reverse complement strand
GGACCTCCTGATCGGTCTGGAAGTCCTTCTTGGACAGCGCGGCGCCGCCGGGCGGAAGCGCCCTGCCGATGGGGGTGCTCATGATTTCGCCTCCAGGAGCGTCTCGACCCGCCCCATGATCTGGTTCACGGTGAACGGCTTTCCCTGGACCTTGTTGAGGCCGACGGCGTCCACCAGGTACTTGGCCCGGATGAGCAGGAGAAGATGGCCGGAGTTCATCTCCGGCACCAGCACCGTCCGGTAGCGGGCCATCACCTCGGGTAGATCCTCGGGCAGGGGGTTCAGGTACCGCAGGTGGGCCTGCGCCACCTCGAGACCCCGTCGGTGGGCCTCCTCCACCGCCCCGCGGATGGCCCCGTAGGTGCTCCCCCAGCCGAGCACCAGGAGGTCGCCCTTCTCCGGACCGAAGACCTCGATGGGCGGGATCTCGCGGGCCACCCTGGCCACCTTCTCCGCCCGGGTGTGGATCATGTGTTCGTGATTGACGGCGTCATAGGAGACGTTCCCGGTGACGTCGCTCTTCTCGAGACCTCCGATCCGGTGCTCCAGGCCGGGGGTGCCGGGAACCGCCCAGGGCCGGGCCAGCGTCTCGGGGTTCCGCTCGTAGGGGAGGAAGCCGCCGTCGGTGCGGGCGGGCGCGAAACCGACCTCGATCCGGGGCAGATCCTCCACCCGGGGAATCCGGAACGGCTCCGCGCCGCTGGCCAGATAGCCGTCGGTGAGGAGAATGACCGGAGTCATGTACTTGACCGCGATCCGCGCCGCCTCGAACGCCACCCAAAAGCAGTCTCCGGCGGTGGACGCGGCCAGGATGGGGAGCGGCGCCTCGGAGTGGCGGCCGAACATCGCCTGGAGGAGGTCCGCCTGCTCGGGCTTGGTGGGGAGCCCCGTGCTCGGTCCCCCCCGCTGAACGTTCACCACCACCAGGGGGAGTTCGGTCATGACCGCGAGACCCAGCGCCTCGCCCTTCAGGGCCATCCCCGGACCGCTGGTGGTGGTCAGGGCCAGGGACCCGGCGAAGGCCGCCCCGATCGCCGCGGTGACCGCCGCGATCTCGTCCTCGGCCTGGAAGGTCACGACCCCGTAGTTCTTGTAGCGGCTCAGCTCGTGCAGGATGTCGCTGGCCGGGGTGATGGGGTAGGAGCCCTGAAACAGGGTGAGCCCGGCCCGGCGGGCCGCGCAGATGAGGCCCATGGCCAGGGCGCCGTTCCCGGAAACGCTCCGGTACTTCCCCGGAACCATGTGGGCCGGGGGAACCTCGTAGGTGGACTGGAAGAGCTGGATCGCCCCCGCGTACTCCATCCCGCCCTTCAGGGCCAGCTTGTTGGCCTCGACCAGGTCGGGACGGGACATGAACCGGCGCTCCACCCACCGGACGGTGACTTCCGGGGAGCGGTTGTAGAGCCAGTACATGATGCCCAGGGCGAAGAAGTTCTTGCAGCGGTCCTTCTCCTTGGACGTGAGCTGGGTGGCCTCCAGGGACTTCCGGGTGAGGTCGGTGAGGGGGACGGGGATCACCCGGTAGGCGTCCAGGGTGTGGTCTTCCAGCGGATTCGCGGTGTAGCCCACCCGCTCCAGGTTCCGCTGGGTGAAGGCGTCGGTGTTGAGGATCAGGATGCCGTTGGGCTTCAGATCGCGGACGTTCAGCAGGAGGGCGGCCGGGTTCATGGCCACCAGCACGTCCGGCTCCCCCCCCGGGGTGTGAATGTCGTGGCTCGAGAAACGGATCTGGAACCCCGAAACCCCGGGAAGCGTCCCCGCGGGGGCGCGGATCTCGGCCGGGAAGTCGGGGAGGGTGGCCAGATCGTTTCCGGCGATGGCGGTGGTGTTCGAGAACTGGGTCCCGGTGAGCTGCATGCCGTCGCCGGAGTCCCCGGCGAACCGGATCACCACGTCCTCGATCTGTACCCGTTCAGCGTTGTCGGCGGTCTTGGATTCCATAACTCCCACTCGAGGTGTGATTTGACCGGGGGCCGGGGGGAGACGCCGGCGAGAGGCTCGCGGCGACGCGAATCGGCTTCGCAGTATCCCCCAACCCATCGTCCGGAACAACCGGGAATGTTAGCACAGCCCGCGGAGCGGGTTACGCCGGCGGCGGACCGGGCGCGGGAGGGTGAAGTTGGAATTCGCGAAGGCGGCGCCGCGGGGGGCGTGGACGGGCGGAGTCAGCCTTCCAGCACCCGCCCCAGACGGCGGGCGTGCGCGCGCACCGAGGCTCCGGGGTGGTCCTCGTAGTCCCGGCTGACCCGCAAGAGGCGCCGTCTCTGACGGTCCGTCCCTCTCCCCGACTCGAACCAGAGCCCCACCTGCTGCTCGGTCTGCCGCGCCACCGCGTTGGCCGCCGACGCCCCCCCGTCCAGCCACCGCGCGATCTCATCCAGGGCCTGGTCGGGATGGCGGGGGTACAGGTTCTGACCGAGGACGTGCCCGAGGAGTCGCCGCACCCGGACGTGACGCTCCCCCCGGAAGAGCCGGAGCACCTTCAGGGCGGAACGCGGGTCGCTGCGGGCCGGGACCTCGAGACCGTGAAGGGCGGCCCATCGCCGCCACGGATCCCGGTGGGTCAGCCACGGGGCCATGAGCCGGAACATCTCCCGCGGGTGGCGGGACCACATCCAGTACAGCTCCTCCATGATCGGCACCCAGGGTTTCCGGCCGGGAAGGGCGGCCACCCGTCCCATCTCCCGGACGAAGGCCCGGGGATCGTCGTCGTGGAGATAGGCCCGGGCGTAGAGGATCACGGTGCGGAGCGCGAAGCGGCGGTCGTCCTCGTAGGTCTCGAGGAACTCGTCGGCGGCCTCGCGGCGGGAAGGCCCGCATCTCGCCAGGGCATAACCCACCGCGTTCAAGTGGCCGAGGTCTTCACCCGAGCAGAGGCTCGAGAGCCGCCGGCGCGCTTCGGGATCGGGCCAATCGTTCAGCGAGGCGACTACGATCCTCTTGACGACATCCGGCGCGGGACGGGAGTCCGAACTCAAACCGTTCCTCCTCCGCGGACACGACTCAACTCGCGTCGCTACGACGGCATCATAGGTGGAGCCCGCCGAAAAACGCCAGAGCAAATTGAACCCGGGGGGACAGACGAAGACCCCCGCGCCTTGGGCGCGGGGGTCCCCGGAATCCGGTCGAGCCCAAAGGCTCAGTCGTACTTCTGCTTCATGAGACCCCAGGACGTCTTCTCCGTCGGCACCGGTTCGCTCACGTCGAGCTTGGTGTCGGAGGCGGCGAAGTAGCCCTGCTGCTGCTGCTGGGTGGGCGGGATGGTCGGGCAGGTGGTGAAGGCCCCGGTGTTGATACCCATATATCCCACGCCGGCGTCGCTCACCCGGCTGAACAGGGTTCCCCCGGTGAACTGGAAGTCCGCGTTCTGGTTCCCCGAGCAGGCCCCCGACGTCCTCACGTTGGTGTGAAAGCTGGAGAACGCGCCGGTGAGGATCTGGGTCCCGTCGGTGAAGGTGGACATGTCGGCGTAATCGGCGTTGCGCGCGCTGTCGCAGTAGACCGCGAAGAACCCGCCGGAATAGTCGGTCAGCCAGTACGGCCCGTTCAACACGGTACCCTGGGAGACCAGACCCGTCATGATGTAGGTGTACTCGACCGCGGGATCGTGGGCGTCCAGGTCGGCGAAGGGCGTGTCGAAGAGGTCGACGAACCCCACGATCGTCAGGGTGTCCCCCGGGGTGGAGCTCAGGTCGCCGGCCGTCCGGCCGTCCTCCTTGGCGTAGCTCACCCCGAAATCGATCACCGGGCTGGGGAACGCGGCCAGCGCCGCCGAAGCCGGAACGGCGAGCGCGGCCACGAGCAGAACGAACAGGGGGATCCGGTAGCTCGTGTTCATGGTTATTCCCCTCCTCCATACTGTTGCTTCAGCTTGCCCCAGGAGGATTTCTGGGTGGGCGTCGGCTCGCTGATGTAGAGGCTCCCGTCGATCTGCCAACTGTATCCCATCGGCATTCCGGGCGTATTGCCCCGCAGGCCGGCCAGGGTCCACCCGGATCGCTGGGAAGGAGGGATGTTGGCGAGCTGGGTGCCCCGGGTCAGGTTCACCATCCCGCTCAGATCGGCTTCGCCGGTCGAAAGATCCCAGAAAATCTCCATCTGGGAGAGATCTCCGCCGATCACGCACTCGCCGTCCTGGAACGTTGACGGTACGGTGGCGTTGGGCGGGTTGACCCCGTAGTCGGCGGCGGTTCCGCCGGCGAGGGAATCGCAGTACACGTTGAACTCGCCGCCGGCGAACGTGATGGTCTTGAACCCGGGATAGGTCGTGCTGTCCACGTTCGCCACGCACAGGCTGTCCAGGAAGAACGTGTACTGGTTGGTCCCGTAGTCGAAGTTCAGATAGCTCGAGTTGACCGACGGTACGTACCCGACCGCGTTGTAGCAGCCGGACGGCCACCAGTAGTCGTAACCGAAGAAGCTGAGCAAAGGGATGTCCGCCCAGGCCACCGCTACGACCAGTAGGACGAGTGCCGCCACCAAGAGGGGGGCCCCCCGGTGTCTCAAGGCATTCATGCTGACCTCCTTGTTCGCGAGCAGGCAGGATATCGAGGTATCAGGTTGCCCTTCCGGGGGGGGACCCCGCAATGCGCCTGACGATTCGAAAAAACGTCAACCAACCCGACACCCAAGAGATTAGTGACTAGGGTCTGGCGTGTCAATCATGCAATGAAACTGCAGCGCGCGCGGACGGACGAATCCGGGGAACATCCTGTCTTGCCGGGAGTTGAGGCGGGAGGAGCTAGATACCGGACTCCGCCGGTGGGAAAGCCGCATCCAGCTCCTTCAGGTCCTTCGCGGTGAGGCGAAGCCCCGAGGATTTCGCGTTTTCCGCGACCTGCTCCGGACGCGTGGCCCCGATGATGGCCGAGGAGACCGCCTCCTCCCGAAGCACCCAGGCCAGGGCGACCTGGGCCGGGGTCTTCCCCCTCCGCCTGGCGACCTTCTCCAGCGCCGACACTCTGGCCGGCGCCGCCTCCTCCATCCACTTCCCCATGAACTTTCCCCCGTCGGTGGTGACGCGGCTTCCCGCGGGCTTCCTTCCCCCCCGGTACTTGGCGGTGAGCACCCCCTGGGCCAGGGGACTGTAGACGATGAGCCCGATCCCCTCGGTCCGGCACCGCGGCACCAGGGCCGGCTCCACCCTGCGGTCGAGCAGGTTGTAGGCGGGCTGGTGGGATACGATCCGTTCCCAGCCGTTCCGCTCGCAGATGCGCATGCACTCCACCGTCTGCTCGGTGGAGAAGTTCGAGACCCCGAGGTAGCGCGTCTTCCCCGCACGGACGAGGTCGTTGAAGGTGGACAGGGTCTCTTCGAGGGGCGTCTCGCCGTCGGGGGCGTGCGCCTGGTAGAGGTCCACGTAGTCCATCCCGAGGCGCCGGAGGCTCGCATCCATGGCGTCCATCACGTGCTTGCGGGAAAGCCCGGCCCCGAGCGGCCCCTCCCAGACCCGTCCCATGACCTTGGTGGCCACCACCAGCTCGTGCCGGGGAAGTCCGGAGAGCGCCTTCCCGAGGGCGATCTCGGCTTCGCCGCGGCTGTAGACGTCGGCGGTATCGAAGAAGTTGATCCCGAGGTCCCACGCCTTCCGCACCACCTTCCTCGAGGCGTCGGCGTCCACCGTGCCCCCGAGGGTCAACCACGACCCGAGCGAGATCTCGCTCACCTTCATACCCGACCGTCCCAGGCGCCGATACTTCATGATGGGTTCTCCTCGCGGGGGCTTTTCCGACCGTGAATCCGGGAAGCGACCGGAAGAGTCTAAGGGGCGGGGGGGCCGGTCACAACCCGGGGCGGTCGGAATCCCGCGCCTCCCGCCGCTCCGGCCCCGGGTCGGCCTCCGGGGCCCGGGTCACCGCCGACCGGGGCCCGGATCAGCGGGCCACGAGCCGGATCACCTCGTAGATCCCCGCCGCGAACAGCGCGGTGAAGGGCACGGTGAAGATCCAGGACGAGACGATGTCGCGGAGCATGCGCAGGTTCAGGGCGGCCATGCCTCGGGCCATTCCCACCCCCACCACCGAACCGACCAGGACGTGGGTGGTGGAGATCGGCATGCCCAACCGCGAGCCGATGATGATGGTGCAGGCCGCGGCCAGCTCCGCGCTGAACCCTCGGGTCGGGGTGAGCTCGGTGATCCGGGAGCCGATGGTGTAGATGACCTTGTACCCCCAGGTGGCCAGCCCCACCACGATCCCGGCGCCGCCGAGCATGAGCACCCAGAAGGGGACGGGGGCCTTGGCCGCCACCGAACCCTCCCGGAGCGCGTTGATGATGCCGGCCAGGGGACCCACCGCGTTGGCCACGTCGTTGGAGCCGTGGGCGAAGGCCACCGAGGCCGCGGTCATGATCTGGAGGTAGCGGAAGATCCGCTCCACGAAGAGATACTGATCGCCCAGCTCGTGGGCTTCCTTGCCCGCCAGGTAGCGGCGGATGGGAAAGGAAGCCGCCACCGCGAGAACCAGCCCGATCCCGGCGGACAGGGAGATCGCCCCGGCCATGGACAGGTCCAGGCTCAGGTTCTTGAGGCCCTTGTAGAGGACGGAGAGCGCGACCACGGTCACGGTGAAGAACACGAAGAAGGGGGCCAGCCGGCGCGCCCGTCGAACCGGGCTGTGGGAGTCGATGATGACCCGGCCGACCAGGAGGAAGAGGAGGTAGCCCAGGATGCCTCCCAGGATCGGCGACGTGAACCAGGAGACGACGATCTGGAGCATCTTTCCCCAGTTCACCACGCCCCATCCGCCGGCCACCACGCCGAACCCCGCCACCGCGCCGACGATGGCATGGGTGGTGGAAACCGGGAGCCCGAGCTTGGTGGAAATATGGAGCCAGATCCCCGCGGCGAGGAGCGCGGCCAGCATGCCGTAGACGTAGGCGTCGCCGCCGCCGCCGAAGGCGGCGGGAGACACGATCCCCTTCCGCACCGTCTCGGTGACGTGCGCCCCCACCAGGACCGCCCCCGCCAGCTCGAAGATCCCGGCGACCAGAACCGCCTGCTTCAGGGTGAGGGCCTTGGAGCCCACGGAGGTCCCCATGGCGTTGGCGACATCGTTGGCTCCGATGTTCCAGGCCATGTAGAAGCCGGCCGTGCCCGCGACCACCGCGACGATCAGTTCGAACGACAAACCCACGGCCCCCCGGCGGCGTTACTTGTGCAACATCAGGTGCAGGCGCTTGCCCACGTTCTCGGCGCTGTTGGCCAGATCGCCGAGCTTGTTTCCGAGCTTGAGCCACATCCAGAGCTCGCCCGCGGTGAGCGCCTTCTCGATGGCGAAGACGCGGTGGGCGAACTCCCATTGCACCAGGTCGCACTCGTGCTCGAGCACGCCCAGGTTCTCGATCAGCCCGATCACCTTCTCCGCCTGGGGTCCGGCGAAGGAGGCCTCCACCAGCTCGTCCAGCTCGTCCAGGAGCCGGTTGGCTTCATCCGGGACGATGGTGGCCTTCTCCACCAGCTTCTGAAGGAGATCGCGGAGGCTGTCGGGAACCTCCAGATGACGCATGCGGAGGAGGATCCCCAGGTCCTCGGCCTGGTCGGCGATGGCGTCCTGCACCGCGAGAAGCGCGAGGAGGTCCCTTCGGTCCACCGGCAGGAAGATGCTCTTGGGGAGGTTGGAGCGGATCTCGTTCTTGATCTCGTCGGCTTCGTGCTCGAGGGTGGAAAGCCGCTTGGAGATCTCCTCGATGCGAACGGTGTCGCCGGCCAGGAGCGCGTCGAAGAGCGGCCGCACCTGGGAGGCGCACTCGTGGACCTTCCGCATGTGGCTCTGCACGGGGCCGAACGGGGACTTGCCGAAGAGCTGAAGGATGGATCTGACCATGAGCTGTCCTTCCGGATGGCGGGGGGGTGGAGTGCGGGCGCGCCCGGTACGCGACCGTGAGGAGGAATCTCAACGGGGAACGGGCTTCCAGTCAAGCCGGAAAGGTGGCGGTCGGCTCTCGGCGGTCCGCACCGTCCCCCGAGGCTCCGATCCGCCCCTCTCCAGCCCTCACCGGGCTCGAGACTCAGCTCCCGGGCACGGTGGGGTTCACGACCAGGAGCCGGAGCTCGGTCAGGTGCTCCAGGGCGAAGCGGGGGCCCTCGCGCCCCAGACCGCTGTCCTTGACCCCCCCGTAGGGCATGTGGTCCACCCGGAAGGTCGGGTAGTCGTTGACCACGACCCCGCCCACCTCCAGGGCGTCCCAGGCCCGCATGGCCTTGGCCAGGTCGGCGGTGAACACCCCGGCTTGAAGGCCGAAGGCGCTGTCGTTGGCGATGCGGAGCGCCTCGTCGAAGTCGGCGTACCGCTCCAGCAGGGCCACCGGACCGAACGCCTCCTGGCACGAGATCTCGGCCGCGTGGTTCACGTTCTCCAGCACCAGGGGGGCCAGCACCGAGCCCTCGCGACCGCCCCCGGCCAGGGTCCTGGCCCCCGAGCCTTCCGCGCGCTTCACCCAGTCCTGGATGCGGTCGGCGTCCCCCGCGCTGATGAGGGGACCGGCCACCGTCTCGCGCCGGGCGGGGTCCCCCACGTGCACCGTCTCCTTGACCGCGGTGAGAAACATCTCGCGGAACCGGTCGTAGACCTCGCCGTGGACCAGGATCCGCTGGACGCTGATGCACGACTGCCCCGCGTAGGCGTAGGCCCCACCGGCCAGCCGCCGGGCCGCAGCCTCGAGATCGGCGTCGGGCTCCACGATCGCCGCGGCGTTCCCGCCCAGCTCCAGGGCCACCCGCTTCCTCCCCGCCCGGGCCTTGAGCATCCACCCGACTTCCGGGCTCCCGGTGAAGGTGAGGGCCTTCAGGCGATCGTCCTCCACCAGGGGGGCGGCGGTGCGGGAATCGGCGGGGAGCACCGCCAGGGCCCCCGGAGGGAGCCCCGCGTCCCGGAACGCCTCGGCCAGGAGGAGCGCCGAGAACGGGGTCTGGGACGCGGGCTTCAGCACCACCGGGCATCCCGCCGCCACCGCGGGGGCGATCTTGTGGGTCACGAGGTTCAGCGGAAAGTTGAAGGGGCTGATCGCGCTCACCGGACCGACGGGAACGCGCTTCAGGAGACCGGTCCGCCCTTCTCCCGGTTCGAAGGCATCCATGGTGAGGATCTCGCCTTCCATCCGCCGCGCGGTCTCCGCGGCGTCGGTCAGGGTGTCGAGACAGCGCGCCACCTCGCCCTCCGCGTAGCGGATCGGTTTCCCCGCCTCGCCCACCATGGTCCGCGCAAAGAGATCCCGGCGCTCCCGAACCCGGTCGCGGGCTCCGAGCAGGATCTCCGCCCGCTTGTAGGCCGGCATGCTCCGCATGGCGGGGGCGACCCGGACCGAGGCCACGATCGCCGCCTCGACGTCCTCGGAGTCGGCCCGGCCGCACATGCCCACCGTCTGCCCGTCATAGGGGCTCTTCACCGCCTCCGATTGCTTGGTCGAAACGAACTCCCCGTTCAGGAAAATTCCGTAGTCCATGTTGATCTCCTCCTCGATTTCCCATTGTAGCCCACCGGCCGGACCGCGTTCAGGGTCCATCGAGGACGCGGCCGGCGCGCGGCTTGGCATCCGCGCGCGTTCGGGTTAGGTTCGGCCTCATCGGAGCCTCCCGACCCGAATCGCCGGGACGGATTCCCCCCGTCCTTCCACACCCGAGCGAGGGCGGCAGAACATGATTCGACGTGGACTGATCCTGGGGTCGCTCCTCCTCGCCGCCGCCGTCCCGGCGCCGCCCGCCCGGGCCGCGTCGTCGGGAGGCGCGCCCTCCCTCCAGATCCCCCCCGATGCCCGGAGCGAGGCCATGGGACGGGCCCCGGCCGCGCTCACCCGCGGCCCCTACGCGGCATGGAGCAACCCGGGGGGCCTGGGTCTCTCCCACGGGGTCCAGGCCGTCGACATGAGCAGCCAGCTCGTCCCGAGCCTTGCCAAGGACGTCTGGTTCATGCACAGCTCGATCATGGCGGGATGGTCGCCTCCCGGCCCCGGGGTCCCGCTCGGCGGAGCCCGATTGCCGCTCAACCTGGCCGTGGGCTACAGCCGTTCCCGTCTCGACTACGGGGCCCAGCCCGCGTTCGGGACCCCCACCGGCTCCACCTCCCCTCATGAGGTGGTTCACGGGGGCGCGCTGGCGGTGGGTTTCGGCGACTACCTGGGGATCGGCGTGACCGGGCAGCGAGTGAAGCTCGACCACTACCCCCTGGTCCCGTCCGGGACCGGACGGGCAACCGCCACCGCGTGGAACTACGGCGCGCTGGTCCGGGCGCCCATGCACGTCTCCGTGGCCCCGGAGGGTGGGTTCACGCTCTCGTTCGATCGGAGCCGGGCCTACACCTTCCGGGTGACCCCCACCGCCGGAGTCTCCTGGACCGGCCGGGGCAAGCCCATCGAATTCGACGACGGCGGGGCCGATCCCCTCCCCGCGACGAGGCGGGAAGCGGTGGGGCTCGATCTCGACCTCCTCCCGGTGGGAGCCGTCCTCCCCCACCCCGATGCGACGAGCGCCCGCTTCTTCCGGGGGGCGCACGTCCTGTCGGTTTCCGCCGCCCTCGGCCGGGACAAGGACCTCAACGCGCCCTATCCGGTGGTGCAACCGACCGGGCCCGAGCCGAGCCC
This sequence comes from uncultured bacterium, assembly GCA_964424285.1. Taxonomy (GTDB): domain Bacteria; phylum Eisenbacteria; class RBG-16-71-46; order JABDJR01; family JABDJR01; genus CAVSKL01. The sequence continues at coordinate 3,145 of CAYRIJ010000083.1, read as the reverse complement.
CAACGCCCGGAACGGGATCACCAACTACCGGGGGCTGGAGGTGAAGGTGCTCGACGTCTTCGCCTACCGCTGGGGCTGGGTCAACGACGAGGCGGGGCGGATCACCGGCAACAGCCACGGGTGGGGCATCTCGCTGCTCGAGTACCTGGGAGTGGACTACGCGGTCATCCCCCAGGCCCGGGGCATCGCCCGCGTGACCAAGGTGTCGGCCTGGGTGCGCATCCCCTTCGACGGGGACGGGGAGTGAGCGTCTGCTCCGGCCGGATCCCCCGATCCGGCCGCGGGGATCGCGGGCCGGGGCCCCGGCGCCCGGCGCGCCCCGGGTCCGGTCAGCGGAGGAGGAGGATCTTGGTCGAGGCGCTCCCCGAGGGGGTCTGGACCCGTACGAAATAGGCCCCGGCCGCGGCTCGCCGCCCGTCGGCGCGTCGGCCGTCCCACGCCACCGCGCGGCTCCCCGCCTCCGCGTACCCCTCGGACAGCACCCGCACCCGCCGCCCGGCCACGTCGTAGACGCTCACGTCGACCGGGGACGCCTGGGGCAATACGAAGCGGATCTCGGTCCGGTCGCGCACGGGGTTGGGAGAGCCGGGAAGGACGCGGAGGCCGACGGCTCCCGGCGAGGACGGATCCAGAACCGCCAGCGCGGACGCCGGGGGATAGGCGAGGAGGGCGATGTCGTCCAGGTACCACCCGTCCATCTGCACCGCGACGTCGGAGGTGAGCCGGAAGCGGAGCCGGAGATCGGGGAGGCCGGCGTAGGCGGAGAGGTCGATCTCTTCCGGAGCCCAGAATCGCTGGTCGCCGTCGTAGCCGGGAGCGCCCGAAGTCTGGGTTCCCCCGTCGTAGCCCAGGACGGTGCCGTGGCCGGGGCGGGTGAGATCGCCGGCCACCGCGGTCCAGGTGGCTCCGGAGTCCGCGCTCACCTCCACCCGCCCGAAGTCGTACCCGCCCTCGACGTCCCACCGCGTGCGGAAGGCCAGGATCGCGTGGGCCGCCCCGCTCAGGTCCAGGGGATGATCGAGGGTCAACCGGGCATTGTCATGGGCCGGGTAATCTCCACCCGGCGAGTCCGAAAACGCGCTGTCCCCGTCCACCGCCTCCAGGCCCCAACCGCCGGCGACCGTCCAGGCGGAGAGCCCCGCGTTGCCGCTGTCCGAGAACACCACGGTGGGATCCCCCAGCCGGATCCACACCGTGTCCCGTCCGGCGTATCCGCCGCCGTCGCCCAATGCCAGGAAGAGCGCCACCCGGGTCCCGGGCTCCGCCCCCGCCGAAGCGGTGAGGGTGACCGGAGCGCCGGGAGCGGGCCAGGCGGTCTCCCCGGGGAGAAGGTCGGGGTAGGCGGCGGCGGCCGTCCCCACGCTCACCGACGGATCCCCCGAGGCCACGGTGAGCGCCACCCCGCCCGAGGTGCCCGCCCCCACCCCGAGGTTGCGGAGCCGGATCGAGACGTCCGCGGTCTCCCCGGGGCGGAGCCGGCCCGGCCCGTTCTCCACCCGCACGGTGTCCGCGACCAGGTAAGCGCCGGCCGCGTAGGCCAGGATCACGTTGGAGCGGAGATTCAGTCGGGCCAGGGGCGCGATCCGGGACTGCGGGGGCCAGAAACCGTCGTTCTGATCCCCCACCTCGGTGGTGAACGCGAAGACCTTGGGTTTTCCGGCCACGTCGCCGTACATCCAGTCGTCGGCGTCGCCGTTCACCGGATAGAGGATCTGCGCGGAACGGCCGTAGGCGTAGCGTGGAACCTCGGCCAGCGCGTCTCCGAGCCGCACGAAGGCGGCGGAGTCGGGAGTGTCCGCGGCGAGGTACCCCCACGGATACAGGCAATCCTCGGAGAAGGTGTGGTAGTTCTCCGCGGTGACGAAAGCGTGCCGCTCGCAGAAGTCGCGCAGCGCCCGGGTCTCCGGCTCGGAAAACGGAGCGGGTCCCCGGTAGGTCTGGCTGAAGGGATTCCCCGAGGAGCCCACGTTGTCGTAGCCCCACTGGAAGCCGAAGTTCCGGTTCAGGTCCACCCCATCCTGACTGGTGATCATCGAGTCGCCGTTGTTGTCGCGGAGGTTCTTCCGCCAGAACCCGAACACGCCTCCCGCTCTCCACGTGTCCTCGTTCCGGACGTAGCCGTCCGGATTCACCACCGGAACGAACCACATCTCGCGCTCGTTCACCAGGTAGGTGAGCTCCGGGTCCGTGCCGTAGCCGTCGAGCAGCCGGAGGAGGAAGTGGAGGACGACCTCCATCCCCTCGGGCTCGCGGGCGTGGGTGAGACCGGTGAAGAGGACCTCGGGGCGCGTCCCCAACGGACGATCCGGCGAAGCCACGGCCAGGGCCACGATCGGCCGCCCCAGGAGGCTCGTCCCCAGGGTGTCGAGCCCGGCCACCAGGCTGTCGGCGGCGGCCAAGGAGTCGATCAGCGCGTACACCTCGTCCAGGGTCCAGAACCCGGCCAGGGATCCCTCCCCCAGAGGGGGGACGCCCCCGGCGAGACCGGTGTCGGCGGAGGCGGGACCGGGGGCGTAGGCGGACGGGACCCGTCCGGTCCGGACCACGGTTTCCAGCCCGTAGTCCGGGCTGATCTCGGCGTAGCAGAGGCCGAGGGCGTCCATGAGGTCCCGGGTCCCCGGCCACCCCAGCACGGTCGCCCGGTAGCCCGGGCGGACGCTCATGACGTCGAGGTCGGCGTCCAGGAGCTTCGTCCAGGCTCCGGCCGGGGTCAGGTCGATCCGGTAGAGGGGCAGGCTCCCGGGGGGCGCCGGGGCCGGACCCGGCGCGGCCGGGGGCGGATTCGTGGCGGCGGGGGCGCCGGCCGAAAGGACCGCGACCGCCAGGGCGACGGCGATCGTCCCGCCCAGGGCCCGGCCAAAATGGCCCCGGCCGCTGCAGAAAGACGGGAATACCTTCATCCGACGCATTATACATTTTTCGACGGCCCGCCCGTCACCCCGGTTGGCGGGGCGTCCGCGGCGCGGCTACAATTGAGGCCCATGAAAACCGGAAACCCCCTCCTCGGCGTCCTCGTGTTCGTGATCGTCGGAGCCGGCCTCGGCCTGGGCTTCAACGCCCTCCGGCCCCATCCCCTTCCCTGGGTGGCCACTCCCAAGACCGCGGTGAAGCTGGAGGAGCTGTCCCCCCCCACCGCCTCGGCGGA
>CAYRIJ010000082.1:0-13786 GCA_964424285.1 uncultured bacterium | reverse complement strand
ACATTCAGCAGGGCATCGCTCCCCAACCTCTCCAGGCCACCCCCAAGGAAGTAACGCATGGTACCGCCATCGTCCTCAGCCACCTTTTCATCCAGAGGGCCGTAGTAGTACTCGACATTGCCGTACACCCCATTCGTGACGTGCTTGACCTTGCCATTTCCGTGATAGGTGTAGCCGCGATACTTACTTTGCGCGAGGTCTGAGTAGCTCAGAATCCGCCCGTCAGCGTCGTACGACATCGCAATATCCGGCTGGGTACAAGGATCGGACGCGTCCTTGAAGCACGTAGGCGCGTGAGGTCCAGCCGAGCCTCCCCAGGCCGACCCGAACGCGATGTAGTGGTCCTTCATCACCATCGCCGTCGACCCATCCATCGTGACGCCGCCCCCCGTAACCAAAGGGCTCCCGCCGATCGGGAGGGGATTCTTCCCGCCTCCGCCGCTGCCACCACCGTCAACTTGCAGATAGTCGTACCGAGTCCGATTGCCAAGGATTTCGTAGCTGTACTGCTCTGTCGCTACTCCATCCAGAGCGAAGGCGGTAGGTCTCCCCAGATGGTCGTACGTGAAGTCGAATACCCCGGACGCACCCTCGTCGATTTCCGTGATGTTACCGGCATGTTCAAACTCGACCTGGGACGGCGTAACCCTCATGCCCACATACAAGAAGCCCTTCGACTCGTTGGCCGAAGGGCTCCTTTTCATGGATGGCGGGGCCGACGAGATTCGAACTCGCGACCTCCGGCGTGACAGGCCGGCGTTCTAACCAGCTGAACTACGACCCCGCGCAAATCGACAGAACACAATCACTTGCGAGAACCCGGCCGGGGCGCGAGACCCGCTCCGACCGTCCGACAACCCCAAAATTCACGCGGCCGGAATCGAGTCCGCCCGCGGGCGCATTAGGCTAGCAAGCGCCCCTCCGGCTGTCAAACGGGATTTGCGGGCCGGGGCGGCCTCCCGCGCCCCTACGCCAACAGCTCCTGGCACATCGCCCAGAGCTGGGGCGTGGTGAACCCGAAGGTCTTGATCCGGCAGTTCGCGGACATCATGTGCTCGGCGTCCCGGGGATCGAGCAGGGCCACCCCCACCTTGATCACGTCGCGGCGGGTCAACGCCTCGACCAGCTTCCGGTTCTCCTCGGCCATGGCGCCGCGGGATGCCGTCCCCACCACCACCACCGACGCCTCGGCGGCCCGGCCCTCGGCCATCCCGATCTCCTCCGCGCTCGGCCGCGGCGACACCCCCAGCACCGTGAACCCCGCCGGCTCCAGCTGCTCGCGCACCACTTCCAGCGGGATCCGCCGCCCCTCGTCCAGGTCGTGGGGCAGGATGACCAGCTTGGGCCCGCGCGCGGCCGGTATCTCGGCCAGGACGCCGGCGTTTCCCTCGAGCACCAGGCCCTTCTGGGCGGCCTCGAAGAACGCCTGCTCGTGATCCACGTCGAGGATCTCGTCCGCCTCGTCCATCTTGACCCAGGTCCGGGCCCGGAACTTCCGCCGCAAGGCGTGGACCCGGTCCACCGACCGGCCGATCCGTTCCTCGGTGATCTTCCCCGCCCGCACCGCGTCCAGCACCCCCTTGTAGGCCGCCGCGGCCATGGCGCCGTCCAGGGCGTAGAGCAACAGGTCCGCCCCCGCCTCGATCGCGGCCACCGCGGCCTTCTCCGGCGACGTCCGCTCGGCGATCCCCTTCATCTCCATGGCGTCGGTGATCACCACCCCCTGGAAGCCCAGGTCCTTCCGCAACAGGTCCTGGAGAATCGCCCTGGACAGGGTCGCCGCGGTTCCCGAGCGGTCCAGGGCCGGGTAGGCGACGTGCGCGGTCATCAGCATCTCGGGGGGATCGCTCCGCCGGAACGCCTCGATGTACGGCAACAGCTCCCGCTCCCGCAGGGTGGCCAGGTCCGCCTTCACCTCGGGCAGGGTCAGGTGGGAGTCCAGGGAGGTGGCCCCGTGCCCCGGAAAGTGCTTCACGCAGGCGGTGATCTTGGCCCGATGGAGCCCGTCGATGGCGGCCATCGCGTGCTTCAGCACCAACGACGGCACCGCGCCGAAGGCCCGCGTCCCGATCACCGGGTTCGCCGCCTCGACGTTCACGTCCAGGACCGGGGCGAAGACGGTGTTGAACCCCAGGGCGCGCGCCTTTTCCCCGATCCCCTGATAGACGTCCCGGGTCACCTCCTCGTCGTCCACCATGCCCAGGGCCGCCGCCGACGGCGCGGGGGTGGTGAGGTGCATGAGGTCGCTCACCAGCCCGCCTTCCTCGTCCACCGCCACCACCGGGATGGGGATCCTCCGGGTGGGGCGCCGGAAGCGGTGGGTGAACCGCCGGGTCCGGTCCACCGAGTTCAGGTTCTCCCGGCGCAGGAAGAGCCCGCCGTAGTGGTTGGTCTCGTGGGCCTGGAGGGTCTCGCTGATCTTCCCGTGCGCCTCCACCTTCACCACGAAGAGCTGGCCGACCATCTCCTCCATGGAAAGGGTTGGGGAGACCCGGGTCTTGGGCGCCGCCGCCTCGCCTTTCTTGAACAACGCGCTCATGATGCCTCCCGGGACGCCTGCAGCCCCTGGTACCACTGTTTGAGTTGGGTTCCCGGATAGTAGTGCTCCAGGATCCGCCGGTAACCGATGCCGTCCTTGGAGAGCTGCATCGCCCCCCACTGGCACATCCCCACCCCGTGCCCCCATCCGCGGCCCTCGACGGAAAGGCGGCGCACCTTACCCCCCGAGCGCTTCACCTTCAAGTCGAACCACGTGCTCCACAGGGCCCCGCCGCCCGCCCGCTCCAGGACCCGGCGGATGGCTCCCTTGCGAACATCGTACTCCGTTTGGTCGGTCTGGATGCGGAGGCGGGTGACGCGTCCGCTCTTTCCCCGCTCCACCGCCTTCACGTCCCGGACCGAGGCCCCCTTCCAGGGCTTCCCGAGCACCGCGGGCACCGTGCGCGCGAAGATCCGCACCAGGTCCTCTCCGGTCCAGCTCTCCTCCCAGCGATAGTACTTGGAGGTCCGGCAGGCGACCTCCCCGCCGAGCTCGTCCTCGTGCGACTCGAGGTAGGAGACCGGCGGCGAGTCGAAGCTCTCCTCCACCGCCGCCGTCCGCCCCCCGCAGGTCGACGAGTAGTTGGCGCGGATGGGTTTCCCGTCGTGGACCAGGATCAGCCCCCGGGTCTCGGCCACCGCCCGGTCGGCGTCGGGATCGCGCTTGTCCACCGGCCCGTAGACCTGGTCGTTGATCCCGGCCTCCATGTCGTACCCCTCGGCCGTACGGCGTCCCATGTGGGCGGCGGCATAGGTCCGGGCGGCCACCGCCTGGGCACGGGCCGCCTCCCGGTAGTCGTCCCCCGCGTGCCCGATCTCGAGCGGCACCACCGCCCGGAGGTAGCTCTCCACGTCGGTGACGTTGACCACGTTCATCCCCCCGGTGGGGCTGGCCAGGATCTCGAGCCTCCCCGGGTATCGCTTCCCCGCCGCCACCACGTCCCCCTGCCGGGAGTCCGGCTCGACCCGGATCGGTCCCGCGGTGGCCACGATGAACTCGCTCCCCTTGCCGTAGACCAGGAGCCGGTCCCCGTCCCGCCGGACGCGATAGGTCTCCCCCTTCCGGCCCACCGTGAGCACGCCCTTGGGGTCGGACAGGGTATAGGGATCGGCCGCCCCCACCTTCGCCTCGTCCGCGTGGAGGACGACCCCCACCCGGACCTCCGGCGCCGCGCCCCCCTCGGGAGCGGGCATGGGAGGCCGGGTTCCGGCGCAACCGGCCAGGACCGCGAGCGCCGCGGCCAGGACGATCGCCCGGCCCGGAGCCGGGCGCACCGGGTCCGCCCCCACCCTCGCCGGGAGCGACCGGACCGCCCGCGCCGGCATGAACCCCATCAGGACCGCCCGCCCCCCGGGGTGATGTCCCCCAGGATCACCGGATGCGCGGCCCCGGTCACCTCGGGAAGGTTCCCCGGCTCCCCCTCCAGGCTCATCTGCGCGAGAAGCGCGAAGGCGGCGGCCTCCTTGGCGTCAACGTCCAACCCATAGTAATCCGAGGTTACCAGGGAAACTCCGGTGAAAAGATCCGCGAGCCGCCGGAGCACGGCCACGTTGTGGGCGCCCCCGCCGCTCACGATGACCTCGTCCACGGTGAAGCCGGGGGCGACGAAGCGCCGGTAGGCGTCGTGAACCGCCCTCGCGGTCAGCTCCACCGCGCTGGCCAGGGTCGAGGCCTCGGAGAGCTTCCGCTCCCGGCACGCCTCCAGAAACCCGCGCGCGAACCCGTCCCCGAACTCCCCCCGGCCCGCCGCCTTGGGCGGCGCCTTGGCGAAGTAGGGATCGGCGAGCGCCTCGGCCACCACCTCGGGGTCGGCCGCGCCCTTGGCGGCCAGGGCGCCCCCCTCGTCCACCTGCTTCTCGCCCCCGGTGAGCGCGTCCATGAGGGCGTCCAGCACCATCACCCCGGGACCGGCGTCGAGCGCGGTCACCCCGGCCGGAGCCGCCCCGGCGGGAATGGCGGTGAAGTTGGCGATCCCCCCGACGTTCAGCACCAGCCGCCCCCGCTCGGGGTGGGCGAAGAGGGCGTGGTCCACGATCGGGACCAGGGGCGCCCCGGTTCCCCCCGCGGCCACGTCCCGGGCCCGGAAGTCGGAGATCACCGGGAGCCCGGTCCGCTCCGCGATCACCGCGGGCTCGCCGATCTGGAGGGTGGACGCCGAGACCCAGTCCGCCCGCCCCCGGGCCGGGCGCCCCCACGAGGCCGCCCCCGCCCCCTCGCGGTCGGGCACGCCTGCCGCAAAGACCGGGAAGTGGCAGACGGTCTGGCCGTGGCTCGCCACCGCGTCGATCTCCGCCAGCCCCAGGCCGGCTTCGGCGGCCACCGCCTCCACCGCGTCGGCGAAGAGGTGCCCCAGGATGAAGTGGAGCCGGGTCAACCGCTCCAGGAGCAGCGGCGCGCCGGCCTGGACGGCCAGGATCTCCGCCCGCACCGCCGCGGGAAACGGGGTGCCCTGGAAATCGAGCAGCTCCCAGGTGAGCACCGTGCCTCCCGGCCCGTGGATGCTCTCCACCTCGATCAGGGCCGCGTCCACCCCGTCGGCGGAGGTGCCGGACATGAGCCCCACGATCCGCCGCCGGCGCCGGTTCAGAAGCCGGGTGATCGATTTCATCGCAAACTCCCGGGTCCTTCGCCGCCGGCCATCCGAGGCCTCGACGCGGCGCGCACCGGGGCCGGGAACGAGGCGCGGGGGCCGGGGGGAAGCCGGCGAGGGTGGGTCGACATCATGGTCGGACAAGGGTAGCCCGGGGACGGGGGGAACACAACGCGAACCGGGCCGCGCGCCTTCGACCGGACACGGCCGGCGCCGCGATCCGCTCAGGGGCGGGGATTCGGGCCGGGCCGCGGAGCGTCCGGCGGGGTCCTCTCCGGCTCCTCCAGGCTCTCCTCCACCGAGCCCCGGAGCACGTCCCCCAGGCTCGCGCCCTCCCGGTGGAGGGCCAGCATCGAGGCCAGGACCGAGGCGGTGAGGATCCCCGCCACCACCGCCATGGAAACCGGCGTCGGGAGATCGATCCACACCTCGGCCAGCATCTTGAGCCCCACGAAGACCAGGACCGCGGAGAGCCCCAGGTGGAGGTAGCGGAAGCGTTCGATCGCCCCCGCCACCACGAAGAAGAGGGCTCGGAGGCCCAGAACCGCCATGACGTTGGAGCTGTAGGCCACGAAGGGGTCGCGGGTCACCGCGAACACCGCGGGAACCGAATCCACCGCGAAGAGGATGTCGGTGGTCTCCACCGCCACCAGCACCAGGAGGAGCGGGGTGGCGAAGCGGCGGCCGCGCCGGGTCACGAAGAACGACGCCCCGTGGTACTTCCGGGTGACCGGAAACACCCGGCGCACCGCGCGCACCAGGGGGTTTCGGCCCGGCGTCATCTCCCGTTCGCGATGGAGGGCCATCCGCACCCCGGTCCACACCAGGAACGCCCCCAGGGGGTAGATCACCCAGCCGAATCGCCGGATCACCGCCACCCCGACCCCGATGAAGAGCGCCCGGAAGATCAGCGCCCCCAGGATCCCCCAGAAGAGGACCTTGTGGCGATGCTCGGGCCGGACCGCGAAGTAGGTGAAGAGGGTGAGGAAGACGAAGAGGTTGTCGACGCTCAGGGATTCTTCGATGAGGTAGGCGGCGAAGTAGTCCACCCCGTCCCCGCTCCCCCGCCGCCACCAGACCACACCGCCCACCAGGAGGCCGAGCCCGATCCACCCGAGGCTCCGAAGCGCCGCCTCGTGGAGCTTTTCGGCGTGCTGGTTTCCCCGGAAGCTCCAGAGGTCCACGGCCAGGCAGAGCAGCACGAAGAGGTTGAAGCCGACCCAGGTCCAGAGTGTGTTCACCGCCCGTCCCGTGGGAAGGGGAAAGCCGCGCCGCTTCCGGGGGGAGATCCCCCGGCCGGGGGATCATGCTAGCAGGCCGCCCGGGAGCCGGTCTCGCCGACGCGGGCGGGGGCGGACGGGCGGTTCCGTCCTAGTCGCCGCGGGCCTGGGATTCGGCGACGCAGCGAAGCCCCGCCTTCTTGAAGATCGAGGCCGCCGGGCAGATGCCGGTCATCGACGACTGGGCGAGGTTGACTCCGACGAACCCAACCAGGATGAAGAACCAGGGGCTCACCAGGAGGCCGAGGACCAGCCCCGCGATCACCAGGGTCCCGGCCAGGAGCCGCACCGCGTTTTCGACCGTCATGATCCCTTCCCTTCGAAATGAGGATAAGCGTTGTCCGGAAGTCGAATCCCGGTTCTCGCAGGAGGGATACCGTACGAGGGGAAAGGTCACGGAGGGGAGGCGTCCGCTCAGTCTTCCAGGCGCCGCTTCACGTCCTGGGACAGCGATCTCAGCCGGTCCGGGGCCAGCTCCAGGGGGGGCAGGAGATGCGCCAGATCCCGGGTCCGCCGGACCGAGTCCACGAAGGTCTCGCAGGTCGAACAGTGATCCACGTGCTCTTCCACTTCCAGGCGGAGTTCGCTCGGAAGTTCCCCGTCCAGATACTCGGAAATCCGCTCGGCCAGGTCCTTGCAGAGCTTTCGATCGTGCGGGTGGTCGTGCGTTTCGTTCATGGGTTTGCTCCGGGGTGGAATCGGGCCAGGCGCTTGCGGAGGGCGAGACGCGCCCGGTGGAGGCGCATCTTGACGTTCGGGATGCTGATCCCCAAAGCTTCCGCGGTCTCCGCCGTGTCCAGACCTTCCACGTCCCTCATCAACCATACGACGCGATAATCGGGGGGGAGGTCACGCATGGCCGCGTCCATGGCCTCGAGAATCTCGCGCCGATAGAGCGCGCCGGAGGGGCCGTCGGTGTCCGGAAGGACCGGTCCGGCCTCGACCACCCCCCCCTGGGGGAGGAGCTCGTCCAGGGATAACTCGTGGCTCGGGGCGAATTTGGACTTCCGGCGCCGGGTGAGACAGGCGTTGGCCACGATCCGGTAGAGCCAGGTGGTCAGGGCTCCGGGCTCCCGAAGGGTCTGGATCTTCTGGAACACGGTGAGGAGCGTCTCCTGGAAGACGTCTTCGGCGTCCTCCCGGTGCCCGCACATGCGGACCCCGAAGGCGTAGATCCGGTTGCCGAACCGCTCCACGAACCGGTCGAACGCGTCGGGCTCCCGAGCCTGAACCGCCCGGAGCACCTCCTCGTCCGCAGCCCGGTCCCGGGCCACCGCCGGCTCGATCTCCCGTTTGATCATCGCTCCTGTCCTCTCCCGGGCGGTCATGTGACCGATCGGAGACCCCTGCGTCCTTACCCTGTGACGCACAAACCCCAACCGAAGTAGAGAAGGCATGATAACCCATTCTTTGACCCCAAGGAGACGGTGGAGTTACGCCCTCGGGGCGTTGGCGGCCGCCCTGATCGCGGCGGGGGCCGCCGGGGCGGCGCGGGCGGACGGGGGTCTCACCCTGGACGAGGCCATCCGGCGGGCGCTCCGCGAGAACCCGCAGCTCGGCGCGGCCCGGGCCCAGGCCGACGCCGCCGGATCCGCCGCCGGGGCGGCCTCGTGGGGGCGGCTCCCCCGGGTCGAGGGCGAGCTCGGGGCCTCGCGCACCGATCACCCGGTGTACGTGTTCGGAAGCCTCCTCGCCCAGGAACGCTTCGGACCCGCGAACTTCGGCACCTTCGATCCCCAGGCCGGCGCCTTCGATCTCTCCATCCTCAACACCCCCGATCCGGTCACCAACGTCCGGGCCGCGGTGAGCGTGCACCAGCCGCTCTGGACCGGGGGGGCGATCACCTCGGGGTTGACCGCCAGCCGGGCCCAGGCCGACGCCGCCCGGGACCGGGGGGAGCGCGCGGCCCTGGAGACCGCCTACAACACCGAGAGGGCGTTTCGCTATTCGCTGTTGGCCGACGAGAAGGCCGCGCTCCTGCGCGAATCCCTGGCCACCGCGCGGCTGGAGGCGGTTCGGGTGGAGAGCCTCTGGGCCGAGGGCCTGGCCCTCCAGTCGGACCGTCAGGCGCTGAACGCCCACGTCCTGGAAATCCAGGCGTCGGTGGCTTCGGCCGAGGCGGACAGCGCCGAGGCCCGGAGCATGTTGGGGCTGGTCTTGGGGGCGGACGGCCCGATTGCGGACACCCTGGTCCAACCCGACAACCAATCGGGTGCGCCCGTCCCCTCTCTTTCCGCCGCGGTCCAGGCCTCGGCCGATCGCCGCGACGTCCGGGCGGCGCGCCAGAACCTGCGCGCGGCCTCGGCGGGAGTGGGCCTGGCCCGCTCCCAGCTCTTCCCCGCCTTCGAGGTCATGGCCCAGACCGAGCACAACAGCAAGGACTTCCTCGGCGAGGGCGGGAATCAGTGGATGGTGGCGCTGGGGGCCCGCATGAGCCTCGATGCCGGGGTGGCCGGCCGGGTCCGCGCGGCCCAGGCCCGATCGCGGGCCGCCCGGGACATGGCGGACGCCGCCCGGAAGAACGCCGGCCACGAGGCCCGGGTGGCCTTCGATCGCCTGAAGGCGGCGGAACTGCGCGCGACCGCGCTCGAGGCCGCCGTGGTCTCGGCCCGCGAGTCGTTCCGTCTCATGGAGGAGCGCCACGCCGAGGGGCTGGTGACCACCCTCGACCTCACCCAGTCCCAGAACAACCTGACCCGGACCGAGCTGGCGGCGGCCTCGGCGCGCCACGAGCGCGCGCTGGCCCGGACCGCCTTGAGCCTGGCCGCGGGAACCCTGGAGCTTCCGGAGGAATCGCGATGACGACCCGTCCCCTCTCTACCTTTTCGTTCCTGTTGGTCACCGTCGCCGCCGCGATCGGTCTCTCCGCCTGCGGCCGGGGGGACAGCGCGCCCGCCCGCGACGACGGCCCTCCGGTGGCGGTGTCCGCGGTGGTGATGGCCGACCGGGCCGAGCCCGCCCGCCTGGACCTCTCCGGCGAGCTGGTGGCCCAGAACCGGATGGAGATCGCGTCGAAGATCGCCGGACGGATCACCGAGATCCCGGTGACCGAGGGCACCGCGGTCCGGGCCGGCGACGTGCTGGCCCGGCTCGACTCCCCCGAGCTGGCCTCGGGGCTGGTCCAGGCCCAGGCCGCCGAGGAGGCGGCCCGGGTGAACGCCGACAACGCCCAGCGCCAGGCCGCGCGCATGCGCCGGCTGGTGGCGGGCCAGGTGGTGACCCCCCACGACGTGGAGATGGCGGAGGGCGCGGCGGCCGGAGCCGTCGCCGCTCACGAGCGGGCCAAGGCCATGGTGGAGATGAGCCGGAGGAACCTGGACTACGCGGTGCTCCGCGCGCCGGCGCGGGGCGTGGTGGTCCGGCGGCTGGCCCGGGCCGGCGATCTCGCCACCCCGGGGCGGCCCCTGGTGGTGCTGGAGAACCCCGAAGACATGGAAGTGCGGGTGACCCTTCCCGCCGAGATGGCCTGGCCGGTCCACCCCGGTGACCGGGCCGAGGTGCGAACCGCGGTGGACGGGGGCGATCCCCGCCCGGCCACGGTGAACCGGGTCACTCCCGGCGCCGACCGCCACACCATCGAGATCTATCTCCGTCCCGAGGGGCTCGAAGCCCCCAGCGGAAGCTTCGTCCGGGCGACGCTCTTCGCCGCGGATTCGGTGGACGCGCTCCGCCTACCCGAGGGCGCCCTGGTCCGCCGCGGTCCCCTGACCGGGGCCTTCCTGGTCCACGACGGGCACGCATCGTTGCGCTGGCTTCGCCTCGGTCCCGAGGGCCGGGTGGAGGCCGGCCTCTCCCCCGGCGACACCGTGATCGCCGCCCCCCCGGCGACGCTCGAAGACGGCGACCCGGTGGAGGTGACCCGATGAAGCCGGGCGGCTACGGGGTCGCGGGGCGCCTGGCCTCGATGTTCCTCGATTCCAAGATCACGCCGCTCCTCATGATGGCGGCCATCCTCCTCGGCGCCCTGGCCATCGTCCAGACCCCGCGCGAGGAGGAGCCCCAGATCGTGGTTCCCTTCGCCGACGTCATGGTGGGCCTTCCCGGCGCCTCCCCCAAGGAAGTCGAGGACCGGGTGACCCGCCCCACCGAGCGGCTCCTGATGGAGCTTCCCGGGGTCGAGTACGTCTACTCCACCTCGCTCCCCGACATGGCGATGATCACCGTCCGCTTCAAGGTCGGCGACGACCAGGAGCGGAGCATGGTGAAGCTCTACGACGCCCTGGCCGGAAGCATGGACGAGATGCCGCCGGGGGCCACGCCGCCCCTGGTCAAGGCGCGGCTGATCGACGACGTGCCGATCCTCGCGCTCACGCTCTGGCAGGACGAGGGCGACGAGATGCTCCTCCGGGACGTCGCCGCCGGCCTGGAGGAGGAGGTGCGCGCGGTCCCCGACGTCTCGGTGACCCACCTGATCGGCGGCCGCCGCCGCACGCTCGAGGTGCGCCTGGACAGCCGCGCCCTGGCCGCGGCGGGAATCCCCCCCCAGCAGGTGATCGGGCGGCTCCAGGCCGCCAACGCCGCCGCTCCCGGCGGGGAGCTGGTCTCGAACAACCAGGCCACCCTGGTCCGGACCAACGCGTTCCTGAAGACCCGGGAGGACGTGGCCTCGGTGGTGGTCGGGGTGATGGACGGCCGGCCGGTCCGCCTGGGCTCGGTGGCCGCGGTGACCGAGGTCCCCGAGACCGACAGCTACGTGGCCTTCGCCGCCGGCGCGGCCATGGCCGCCGATCACGGGGCGGGGGAAGGAAACGGCCACGCGGTGGCGGCGGCGTTCCCGACCGGACGCACCGCCCCCGCGGTGACCCTCACCATCGCCAAGCGGAAGGGCACCGACGCCACCCGGGTGGCCGCGGCGGTGCTCCAGCGGGTGGACGCGGTCCGGGGACGGCTGTTGCCGTCCGACGTCCACCTCACCGTGGCCCGGGACTACGGCGAGACCGCAAACGAGAAGGCGTCCGACCTCCTCCTGCACCTGGGGATCGCCATCGTGCTGGTGACCGTGCTCACCGGGCTGGTGCTGGGATTGCGGGGCGGAGCGGTGGTCTTCGTCTCGGTGCCGGTCACCTTCGCGCTCACCCTCTTCACCTACTACATCTTCGGCTACACCCTGAACCGGGTGACGCTGTTCGCGCTCATCTTCATCGCCGGGATCGTGGTGGACGACTCGATCATCATCGTCGAGAACATCTATCGCCACTTCCGCATGAGCCGGGGCCACCGGCCCCAGGCCTCGATCCTCGCCGCGGTCTCCGAGGTCGGTAACCCCACCGTGCTGGCCACCCTGACCGTGATCGCCTCGGTCCTTCCCATGGCCTACGTGGGCGGCCTCATGGGTCCCTACATGCGCCCCATGCCGATCGGGGCGTCCCTGGCCATGACCTTCTCGCTCCTGGTCGCCCTCACCATGGCGCCGTGGCTCAGCAAGAAGCTCCTGAAGGCGGAGGGCAAGCACGCCGCGACGGTCCCCGAAGCGGAAGAGGAGCCCGCCCCCGACGGCATCCGCCGGTTCTACAACCGGGTGGTGGGGCCGCTTCTCGACCAGCCGCGGAAGGGCCTCATGACCCTGGGCGGGATCGCCCTGCTCCTCGTCCTGAGCTTCGCGCTCCTCCCCTTGAAGCTGGTCACCGTGAAGATGCTCCCCTTCGACAACAAGAGCGAGATCCAGCTCCTGGTGGACATGCCGGAGGGGACGCCCCTCGAGGTGACCGACGCCGCGGCCCACGACATGGCCGAGGCGGTGGCCTCGGTGCCGGAGGTGGAGAACCTCCAGGTCTACGCCGGCGCCGCCAGCCCCATCACCTTCAACGGGCTGGTCCGCCACTACGATTTCCGCCAGTCCTCCAACGCCGCCGACATCCAGCTGAACCTGAAGCCCAAGAAGGAGCGCCGCCGGAAGAGCCACGAGCTGGCCGGGGTGCTCCGGGAGCGGGCGCTTCCGGTGGCCGAGCGCTACGGGGCGCGGCTCAAGGTGATCGAGGTGCCCCCGGGACCCCCGGTGCTCTCCACCATGGTGGCCGAGGTCTACGGACCGGACCAGGAGAGCCGGCTCGCGCTGGCGACCCAGGTGCGGAAGATCATGGAGGACACCCCCGGCGTGGTGGACGTCGACTGGATGGTCGAGGCCCCCCAGGCCGAATGGAACCTGGAGGTGGATCCCACCCGCGCCGCCCTGGCCGGGGTGGCGCCGGCCAGCGTGGTCCAGGCGGTGCACCTGGCGCTCTCCGGCACCCAGGTGGGGGCGCTCCATCCCCCGGACACCTTCGAACCGGTCCCGATCATGGTGCGCTGGCCGCGGGACGAGCGGAACTCGCTCCTGGCGGTGAGCGACCTCCGGCTTCCCACCGACCGGGGCGACCTGGTCCCCGCCGCCTCGGTCATGACCCCGGTCCGCACCGAGCGCGCGGTGAGCCGCTATAGGAAGAACGGGCTCCCGGTGGTGTACGTGGTGGGCGAACTGTCCGGGGAGCAGGAGAGCCCGGTCTACGCCATCCTCGAGATGAAGGACAAGATCGACGCGCTCACCGGCTCCCGGGGCGAGACGGTGTCCCAGCTCTTCGCCGCCGACCCGTCCAGCCAGAGCCAGTACGCGGTGCGCTGGGACGGCGAGTGGCAGATCACCCGCGAGGTGTTCCGGGACCTGGGGCTGGCGTTCGGGGTGGTCCTGATCCTCATCTACATGCTGATCGCGGGATGGTTCCAGGACCTCCGCACCCCGCTCATCATGATGGTGTCGATTCCCCTGAGCCTGGTGGGGATTCTCATCGGCCACTGGGTCTTCCACGGTTTCTTCACCGCCACCTCCATGATCGGCTTCATCGCCCTGGCCGGGGTGATGGTGCGAAACGGCGTGCTGCTCCTCGACTTCGTGGGCCTGGCCCGGGAGCGCGGTCTGCCCTTGAAGGAGGCCATCCTGGAGGCGGGCGCGGTCCGGCTGCGCCCGATCGTCCTCACCGCGGGAACGGTGATCGTGGGAGCGGTGGTCATCCTGTTCGACCCCATCTTCCAGGGCCTGGCGATCTCGCTCATCGGCGGGTCGATCACCGCCACCGTGCTCACCCTGGTGGTGGTTCCGATTCTCTACTACCTGCAGCAGCGCGGGAGCGAGGCCGTGCCGGCGGCGGCGGAGGACGCGTGATGAAGCTCATGATGGTGCTGGTTCCGTCGGATTGCCTGGCCGAGATGCAGGCGGTGATCGAACGGCACGAGATCCATGCCTACACCGAGATCCCGAACGTGCTGGGGGCGGGGTTGAGCGGGCGGAAGCTCGGGACCCGGGCCTATCCAGGGACCACGAGCATGATCCTCACCATCCTCCCGGCCGAACAGGTCGAGGCCCTGGTGGCGGCGGTGAAGGAGTTCGCCTGCGACACCCCGTGC
>CAYRIJ010000081.1:0-13884 GCA_964424285.1 uncultured bacterium | reverse complement strand
TCCCCCTTGCACCCGATGGCGGCCCCGAAGTTGAAGAGGACGCTGTCCGGCGAGCTGGCGGCATGCTGGGGACAGCCCGTTCCGCCCCCGGGGGGGCGCACCGGATCCCGGATCGAGAAGAACCCGCACCCGACCAGCCCGGCCAGGACCAGAACCCCGGCTCCCCCGGTTAAACCCCGGACCGCCCCCCGGGTTCCCCGTCCCCGCTCCGTCTCCATAACTAGAAGTCCTTGCTCAGGCTGGAGGTGATGTACCAGTAGGAGTCCCGGACGTTGCTCCGGTTGAAGCTCCCGGTGGCCTGCAAGTTTACCCCGCCCCCCACCTCCCGCGTCACCTTGAACCCCTCCACCAGATCCAGGGTCCGGACCGTGGTCCGGGTCAGGCTCACCTCGTTGTCGTTGTCGATCCGGTAGAAGCGGGAATCGACGTAGATCGATCCCCAGGGGGTGATCTGGTACTCCACGTGGGAGTTCATCTCCTGGGTGTACTTGCGGACCGAGCGCCCGAAGAGCCGCTCCCCACTCGGACCGAAGCTGAACGGGCCGGAGTCCTGAAGGGTGAAGCGGTGCTCCATGGTGAGCTTCACCCGGGGGGTGATCTGGGACTGCACGCTGGTGATGATGCGCTGGGTGGCGATGAGCTGGTTCCCCGAGGGGTTGAAATCCAGGGTGGTGTAGCGGGCCTTGATCGAGTAGTTCTGGGTGAGCGAGGTCCGCGTGCTCAGCTGGTAGCGGATCGCCATGTCCACGCTGTAGTCCACGTCGTCCCGGGTCTGGGCGGCCCGGGCCGCGTTGAGCTGGATCTGCCGCGAGCCGGTCCGGATGTAGGAGGCGGTGACCGACCATTTCTGGTTCGGGGTGTAGGTGAGGGCGGGCTGGAACTTGGTCTTGAGCTCGTCCCGGTCCAGGCGGTCCTTGGGGTCGAAGGTCTTGAAGAAGACCTGGGTGGATCGGACCAGCCAGTCGAACCGCATGCTGATCTTCGGGGAGAGGCTTCGACTGAGCTTCCCTTCGAAGGTGTGGGTGTAGGTCACGGTCGTGTCGCTGGTCGCGGGCTCCAGACGGGAATTGTCGCCGGAGAGGCTCCCCTCGATCGAGGTGCCGAACGCCCTTCCCTTCGAACTTCCCTTCCAGGAACCGGTGTTTCCCGAGGAGGCGAGGTCGGGGCGCACCTGATAGGTCAGGTTGTGGGTGTTGTAGGAGAGGTTCGCGCTCAACTCGGAGATCTGGATCGGGCCCAGGTCCACGAGGCTCTTGCCCGGCCGCTTCATGCTGAAGTTCCCGGAGATGCTGGAGTTCCCGCTCACCTGCTTCTCCAGCGCCTCCTCCTGGGCCAGGAAGAACTCGTCGCGCTTGGTGACGTCGTTGACCGAAACGCCGGCGCTGAGCCAGGAGACGGGATCGTAGCTCAGGTCGGCGCCGGCGGTGCGGCTCCGGCTGGAGCTGGGCCGCTTGTCCACCGAGCCGTCGGCGGACTCGAGCTGCAGCCGTTTCTGGGCGCGGGTTTCCTGGTAGTTCGCGTTCAGGTTCAGGGGGTCGGACGGGGACCACGAGCCCTTCCAGCTCAGGTTTCCGTTCACCCCGGCATCCTGGGTGCGGGAGCGGCCGTTGGCGATGACGTTCAGGTCGGTCCGCTTGTTGTACCCTCCTCCGCCGTCCAGGACGTGGTCGATTCCGAGGAGCCGTTTCTGGTACCGGGCGGAGAGGTTCAGCCCCGAGTTGTTGGTCTCGGTCTGGCTCTCGGGGCGGGTGTAGGAGAGCCGTCCGAGCTTCATGCTGCTGGTGATGGGAAGCCCCGGGATGAAGTACCACCGGAGGTCGGTCGAGTTGCTCCCGTCCCGGGTCTCCTCGTTCCGGTCGCTGTCGTGGCGGATCGAGAAGCTCGTCTTGTTGTTGAAGTTCATGAACCCGAAGCCGGTCCCGAAGTTGAAGCCCTGGTTCCAGATCGTCCGCTGGCGGTTGACCTCGTAGCCGGTGGAGTAGCTGGGGCTCAGGGTCTGCATGATCTGGGTCACCCGGCTGGAGTCGGCCTGGGCCTGGCGGCGGGGTTGGGCGGCCGCCGGCCGGGCCGCGGCGATCAGGCACAGCGCGAACAGGACGAGGACCGGGAGCGCGTGAGCCGGGAAACGGCCCGGCCCCCGGGCGAGCGCGGATCGCCGGGACGCCGGGGCGCCGCCCTCTGGGCCGCGCGCACGAAACGTCCCCGGCTTCCTCCTCGCCAACCAGGTCACCCTTGGTCATCCTCCGCCGATGAGTCGGTCTTCGGGCCCGCTTCCCGGGGCTCCGGCGCGGCCTCGTACCCGTCCGGGGTCGGCCCCCCCGGTCCCGCGTCGCGGGGCTCCGGCGCGGACTCGTCTTCGTTCGGGGCCGGCTCCTCCAGGTGATCGGCCAGGCGCCGGAAATCCTCCAGGGTCAGCCGCTCCCCCCGCACCCGGGGGTCGAGCCCGGCCGCGGCCACCGCCTGCTCGATTCGCTCCCGCGGCTCGCCCAGCCCGGCGGCGAGCGCGTTCACCAGGGTCTTCCGCCGCTCCCCGAACGCCGCCCGGATCAGCCGGAAGAACCGCTTCTCGTCCCGGGGCCGGACCGCGGGCCGATCGCGGAACCGGAACGCCACCAGGCTCGAGGTCACCTTGGGGATGGGACGAAAGCAGCTCGGGGGTACGTCCAGGACCCGCTCGGCCTCGGCCCGGTAGTTCACGACCAGGGTCATGCTTCCCGCCTCGCGCTCCCCGGGTTCCGCGGTGAGCCGCCGGGCGACCTCCCGCTGCATGAGGACCACCGCCCGGCGGATGTCCGAGTACTGATCGAGAAGCCAGAGCACGAGATCGGCGGTGATGTTGTAGGGGAGGTTTCCCACCACCACCGCGTCCCCTTCGGGCACGAGGTCACGCACCCGGAGCTTCAGGATATCGCCTTCGTGAAGCGTAAGATGCGGCTCCGACTCGAATTGCACCCGGAGCCGGGCGAAAAGTTCCCGGTCCACCTCCACCGCGTGGACCCGGGCCGCACGCTCGAGGAGGAGCCCGGTCAACGCCCCGGTCCCCGCCCCGATCTCGATCACCTTGTCCCCGGGGCGGATCTGGCAGAGGTCCACGATCTTCTGCGCCATGTTCGTGTCCACCAGGAAGTTCTGGCTGAAGCGCTTCTTGGCGCGGGGACGGCGCGGACGGTCTTCGTGGGCGCGCCCGGGCCCGGGCCGGCCGCGGTCGTGTCTCCCGCCCCCTCCCGCCGAGGCGAGGTCGCGGCGGCTACGCCTGGGGGACATCGGCGGCCGGCGGCCAGGGGGCGGCATGAGAGAAGAGTTCGGCCACGTTCCGGCTGGTGCGGCGGACGATCTCCGCCTCGGACACCCCCTGGGACTCGGCCAGGCGGGCCACCACGTAGCGCATCTTGGCCGGATCGTTCCGCGTCCCCTTCTCCGGAACCGGCGCGAGCCAGGGGGCGTCGGTCTCCAGGAGGATGCGGTCCAGGGGAAGCTCTCCGATCATCCGGCCCTTCTTCTTTCTCGGGTTCATGTAGGTGATGCTCCCCCCCAGCCCCAGGTAGAACCCCAGGTCCATGGCCCGGTCGGCCACGTCGCGGTCGCCGGAGAAGCAGTGGAAGATCCCCCGCACCTTCCGCTCGCCCTCGGCTTCCAGGATCCGGAGCACCTCGTCGTGGGCCTCGCGATCGTGGACGACCAGGGGAAGGTCGCGGTCCCGGGCCAGGCGCACGGTGCGGGCGAAGAGCTCGAGCTGCTTGTCCTTGGGCGCCCAGTCCCGGTAGAAGTCGAGCCCGGTCTCCCCGATAGCGATGACCTCGGGCTCGGCGATCAGGGCCTCCACGGCCCGGAACTCGTCCTCGGTGGTGCGGCCCGCCTCGTGGGGATGGATCCCCACCGAGGCCCGGAAGCGGACGGGGTGGCGGCGCGCCAGCTCGATCGCCTGGCGGCTCGATTCCGCCGAGTAGCCCACCTCCAGCACCGCGGCCACGCCGCTCGCCAGGCAGCGCTCGATCACCGCCTCGCGGTCGGGGTCGAAATCCGGATGGGAGAAGTGGCAGTGCGTGTCGATCATCGTGGCCTGCGGACCCGGGAAGATTTCGGTTGAGACGCCAAGCGCCGGGGTCATCCGCCCCCGGCGCCGGCCGGACATTGTGCCACGAATGCCCGCCGGGTACCAATCGGGAACCCGGGGGCTCGGAGACCGGGTCCCCCGGGCGGCCGGCGGCCTCGCCTCAGGTCGCGGGGTCGATCCGCGGGAAGAGCGGTTCGGGGCGTTCCAGGGTCGAGGCCGGCCGGAAATCGAGCGGCGCCCACCGCGCCTGGTCGAGCGCGAGCCCCGCTTCGGCCACCCCGCTCTTCAGGCGCGCGCGGATCTCCGCGCACTTCCCCGGGATGACCGGGGTCAACAGGAGCGCCGCGATCCGGACCGACTCCAGGAGCGCGTTCATGACCGTGGCCAGCCGGTCGGCGGCCGCCGGGTCCTTGGCCAGCTTCCAGGGGGCGGTCTCCTCGATGTACTGGTTGGCGCGGCGCACCAGCGACCACGCCGCGGCGATGGCCTCGTCCACGGCCAGGGACTCGAACCCGGCCCGGCAGCCCGCCGCCGCCGCCTCGGCGGTCGCGCGGAGATCCGCATCCGGCCCGGACGCCTCGAGCGAGCACACCGCCGGCATCTCCCCCCCGAAGTACTTCACCGCCATCGAGACCGTGCGGCTCACCAGGTTTCCGAGGTCGTTGGCCAGCTCGGTGTTGTAGCGCTCGATGAAGAGGTCCCAGGTGAAGTCGCCGTCCCGGTCCAGGGGCACTTCCTTGAGCAGGTAGTAGCGGAGCGGATCGGGGCCGAACCTCGCGGTGACTTCCAGGGGTTCCACGATGTTCCCCAGGGACTTGGAGAGCTTCTCCCCCTTGAAGGTCACCCAGCCGTGGCCGAGGATGCGCTCCGGGAGCGCCACCCCCGCGGCGAGGAGCATGGCCGGCCAGATCACCGCGTGGAAGCGGGTGATGTCCTTCCCGATCACGTGGAGCTGAGCCGGCCACCAGCGGTCGAACCGCGCCGCCTCGGCGGGATCCTCCGAGCCGAACCCCACCGCGGTGATGTAGTTGATGAGCGCGTCGAACCAGACGTAGACCCGCTGCTCGGGATCCAGGGGAAGGGGCACCCCCCACCCGCTTCCCGGGCGCGACACCGAGATGTCGTCGAGCCCGCTCTCGATCAGGTTCACGATCTCGTTCCGCCGCGACGCCGGCACCAGGAACTCCGGGTGGGCGCGGAAGTGGGCGAGCAGGGGCTCCTGGTACCTGGAGAGCCGGAAGAACCAGTTCTCCTCCTCGATCCACTCCGGCTTCGTGCGGTGGATGGGACAGAGCCCGTCCACCAGGTCCTTCTCCTGCTTGAACGCCTCGCAGGAAACGCAGTAGTAGCCGGTGTACTTGCCCTTGTAGATGTCCCCGGCGTCGTGGATCCGCCGGAAGAGCTCCTGCACCGCCTTCGCGTGCCGCTCCTCGGTGGTGCGGATGAACACGTCGTAGGAAAGCTCGAGGCTCCGCCACACCGCCTCGAACCGGGCGGCCATTTGATCGGTGTAGGCCAGGGGGTCGAGCCCCTGCTTCCGCGCCGCCCGCTCCACGTTCAGGCTGTGCTCGTCGGTCCCCATCAGGAAGTAGACGTCGGTCCCGGCCAGCCGGTGATAGCGCGCGAGCGCGTCGGCGGCGATCTTCTCGTAGGCCGTTCCCAGGTGGGGGTTCGAGTTCACGTAGTCGATGGCGCAGGTGATGTAGTAGGTCTTGGCGGTCATCGCGCGGGGGCCTCCATACCGTGGACCAGGGCGTAGAGAACGAGGGGAACGAACCCGTTTCCATCCAGCGCCCGTTTCGCCTCCTCCAGCGCGCGGGTGCGGCGGCGGATCTCCTCGATTCCCGCCGCGGCGGCCTGGCGGCGAACCTGGGCCTCGCGGTCCCGGTTGGCCAGGGACACCGAAGCGCCGGTGGCCGCCCGGAGCAGGTCTCCCTGCCAGAGGAGACCGAACTCGATCAGCCGGGAGATGAGCCGCCGGTCCTTCGCGGTGTTCAATTCATGCACTCTCTCGTGCAGCCGGGGGTCGCCGGGCTCGAGCCCCAGGAGGCCCACCGCCTCGTCGCGGTCCTTCACGATGTCCTCGGTCACCAGGTCCGCGGCCCGGGTGAGGCTCCCCCCGGCCAGGGCCGCGGCCAGGGCCGCCGCCTCGTCGGAGGGGGGATCGCTCTCCGAGGTCTTCTTCTTCTTGGGTTCCCGAAGGATGCGCACCCGCTCCTTCAGCAGCCCCACGATCTCCTCCTCCGAGAGGTCGCGAAAGCGCACCGACTGGCAGCGGGAGATGATCGTGTCGAGAAGCCCGGACGGGCGATCCGTGGTGAGGACGAGGAGGTTGTCGGGGGGCGGCTCCTCCAGCACCTTGAGCAGGCTGTTCGAGGCCTCCTGGGTCATCCGCTCGGCCTCGGTGATCACGAACACCTTGACCCGGGATTCCACCGGGGCGTACCCCGCTTCCCGCCGGAGCTCCCCCACGCTCCCCACCATCGTGTCCTCGTCCCGCCCGATGGCGATGCCCGCGCTCCCCGGATACGAGAGCCCGTGGATCCCCGGGGTGAGCCGCTCCTCCCGGGTCCGCTTCACGTGCTCGGCCCGCGCCTCCCCCTTCAGGCGCTTCCCCCCCTCGGAACCGGCCATGGGGAAGATCCAGTGGAAGTCGGGATGGTGAAGATGATCGTACTTCCGGCAGGAGGGGCACCGACCGCAGGGCTCGGGCCCGGCCGGGGCCGCGCAGTTCACGAACTGGGCCAGGGCGAAGGCGGTGGAGGTCTTCCCCACCCCCTTGGTGCCGTGGAAGAGATAGGCGTGGGGAAGCCGCCCGCGCTCGGCGGCGCGGCGCAGCAGGTCGTGGGCGCGGTCCTGGCCCCGTATGTCGGCGAAGCGCGGCATAGGCCGGGCATTGTACCAGGGGGGGCGCGGCGGCGCCTCGGGCCGGCGAACGCCGGGGCCGGGGCCGGCGCTCAGCGGCGGTGGGTGGCCAGGGCCCGGGCCCCCTCGTAGCACGCGAAGAGAATGAGGGGGGAGATGAGGAGGAGCTGGGGAAGGTAACGGGCGACATCCGCCGAGGCGTCGGCCCGGGTG
Organism: uncultured bacterium; assembly: GCA_964424285.1. Taxonomy (GTDB): domain Bacteria; phylum Eisenbacteria; class RBG-16-71-46; order JABDJR01; family JABDJR01; genus CAVSKL01. The sequence continues at coordinate 6,752 of CAYRIJ010000081.1, read as the reverse complement.
CGCGAGAGGGCGGGAAGCAGGGCGCCGAACCCGACGGCCAGGTTCTGGAACACGTCGGGGCGAAGGAGGGCGGCCAGGCCGAGGCCGACGAGGAGCGCCAGCCCGCAGAGGTGCGGGAGAACGTCCCGATACCACGGCTCGGCCGGAGGCGCGGGAACGGAGCGGGGCGCGAAGGCGGCGCCGGCGTGGGGGGCGGCCAGGGCGTCGCGCACCCAGTCGCGGGGAGCGTGCTCGGCGCCCAATGCGGCGCGAAGGCTCTGCCCCAGCCGGTCGTTTCTGAGCTCGCGTTCTTCCCGATCCATGACGCCGCCTTTCGCGGGGGAGGCCCTCACCCGAGGACGCTTCCGCCCTCCAGGAGGTCCCTCAGGCGCTTCCGCGCCCTCGAAAGATCGCTCTTCACCGTGTTCACCGGCCGGCCGGTCAGGGCCGCCACCTCGGCCAGCGGGAGATCCTCTCCGTAGAACAGCAGCACCGCCTCGCGCTGCGGCTCGGGGAGGGTCTCGATCGCCGCGGTCACCGACCGGGTCACCCGGGGCTCGGCCGCCTCCACCGAGGCCTCGAGGTGGTAGGCGTCCGGGTCGTCCAGGGACGCGGTCCGATCCTCCCGCCCCTTTCTCCCCCGAATCCGATTGAGCGCGGTGTTCCGCCCGATGGTGAGCACCCAGGTGGTGAGGCTCGCCTCCCCCCGGAAACTCCCCAGGCCCCGGAACACCCGGAGGTAGGTATCCTGGAACACCTCCCGGGCCGCCTCGTCGTCGCGGAGCATGTGGCGGAGGAACCGGTAGAGGCTGTCCTGGGTGGTCTCGACCACCCGGGCGTAGGCCGTCCCCACGTCGCCCCCGTCCAGGAGCGCGCGCAGGGACGGTTGTTCCTCATCGACCACGATGCTCTCGCTCAATCACGCACTCCGCTCCGGTGCCGGCCCCGGTCGGGGCTCAACCGGTAAGACCGCGGGGAGGGGCTCCGGGTTGCACCCGGGGGAAGGGTGCGCCCCGGGCCCCGGTGGGCGCAAGCCGAGGCTCCGCGGTGCAACCCGGGGCGGTCCCGGGGGGTCCATCGGAGTGCGGCGGCGGACGGCGGCCGCCTTCACGGGGAGGCATTCTGGACTCAAGTCCAAGAGGTACAACAGACTATGGAACCGGTGATCATCTTCGTGACCGCGCTTTTGATCCCCATCACCTATCTGATCGTGAACGGGATCAAGAAGGTCAAGCAGCGGGAGTACCTCCACAAGGAGCGGCTCCGGGCCATCGAAATGGGCCTCACCGATCTTCCCGCCGAGCTCAAGGACCGGGAGGAGCCGGAGGATACCCCGGCCCGGCCCAAGCGGAACGGGCGCTCGGTGGGGCTCCACGGGGTGATCTGGGCGGGGATCGGATTCGGGCTCATGACCTCGGCGACCTTCGTGATCGAACAGGACTGGGGCGCCGACATGCGCCAGTTCGCGCTCTTCCTCATGCTCTGGGCCATCCCCGCCCTGTTCGTGGGGATCGGGCTCATCATCTACGCGGGGGTGACCCACCGCCAGCGCCACAAGGACAAGCTCGGGGCGCCGCCGGCCGGGCCGCGGTGAGCGGACCGCGACGCGCGCGCAACCGGGCGGGAGGTACCGGCGGCGGTGCCCGCCGGAAAAGGGAAGCCCGGCCTTGGCCGGGCTTCCCCCGTCTCGCCGCCGTCATCGGCGGTCTTGACCCGGCCCGCCGAGGGTAGGACTTTGGTGCGCGTGGCGGGCCGGTTTCTCTCCGACGCTCGATGCGTTGTGGACCGGTACCGGCCGCGTCGCCGGCGGCACCGGGGATCCAGCGCTAGCGTTCAGATTCCGAAGTCAGGTGTACGAGATGGCTAGTGCTTCATGCCGCCGCTCTCGCCCATCGTCCCGTCCTTCTCGCCGTGCTCCATCGAAGCCTTCCCGCTCATGACGGGCCCGCGGATCTCCCCGGCGGGATTCTCGGTGGTGTGCACGTTCACGTAGGTGCTGTCGGCGCTCATGTCGGCCAGAAGGTCGGTCAATGTCTTCCCGGCCAGGGGGCCGGCCAGGTCCGAGGCGGTGAAGGTCCCGGTGACCAGGGTGCCGTTCACGGTGCCGGTCGGTTCCGCGGGATGGAAGAGCGAGACCACCACGGGACCGTTGGCCCCGGCGACCCCCAGATGGATGTGCGCTCCGGTCACGTGCTGGATGCCGTTGGCCACGATCCGGAAGCGGACCGAGTCCCCGGCCGCCCAGAACATGGCGTTTCCGTGAGCCTGGGTGTCGACCGGCGGGACCTCGTTGCTTCCGGCGAGGTGGGCGGTGAAGGTTTGATGTTCGCCCATGGCGCTTCCCATGGCCCCGTTCATGGGCTTGTTCATGGGCTTGGCGGGGACGAAGGCGGCGAACGAGACGAGCCCGGCGAGAGCCAGGACCAAGGCGATGCGTTTCATGCTGATACCTCCAGGATGGCTGATTGATGGAGCGGGGACGACGATAAAGTCCCGCCCACGGCCGGCGAGGCAAGGGCCGTGCTTCAACCCTAGGCACCTCGGAGGGTCGAGGTCAAATCCATGTTTTGGATGGGGGGAGGCGGAGCGGTCCCGTTCGCGGGCGGATTCGCTTCAGGGATTCAGGAAATCAATCAGAACCGCACCAGCATCGATCCCCAGGTGAAGCCGCTCCCGAAGGCGGCGAAGGCCACCAGCATCCCCGGCCGGAGCGCCCCGGCCTTCACCGCCTCGTCCAGCCCCAGGGGGATGGTGGCCGCGGTGGTGTTCCCGAAGCGGTGGATGGTGTTGAAGACCCGGGCGGGGTCCACCCCCAGGCTCTCGGCCACCGCCTCGTTGATCCGGAGGTTGGCCTGGTGGAAGAGGAACAGGTCCACGTCCCCGGGCGCGTATCCGTTGGCGTCGAGCGCCTCGTGGACGGCCTCGGGCATGCGCTTGACCGCGTGCACGTAGACCGCGCGCCCGCTCATCTTCGGGTAGTGCTCGCCGCGGTCCAGGATCTCGCGGCTCACCCGCGGCCCGTCGTAGGCCTGGGAGGGAGCCTGGGCCCAGAGTTCCTTGGCGAACCGCCCGTCGGCGTGGAGGTGGGTGGAGAGGACGTGGGGGTCGCGCCCGGGGTCGTTCACCTCGACCGCCTCCAGCACCACCGCCCCGGCGCCGTCGCCGAAGAGCACGGCCAGGTCGCGGCCGCGGGTGGAGACGTCCAGACCCTTGGAGTGGATCTCCGCCCCCACCACCAGCGCCCGCCGGCAGGCGCCGTTCCGGACGTACTGGTCGGCCATGGAGACCGCGTACACGAACCCCGTGCACTGCTGGCGCACGTCGACGGCGGGAATCCCGGCCAGGCCGAGCTTGGCCTGGAGAAAACACGCGGTCCCGGGGAACTCGTGGTCGGGGCTCAGGGTGGCGAGGAAGATCATGTCGAGGTCGCCGGGGGCGATCCCGGCCGCGGCGAGCGCGCGGTTCGAGGCCTCGAGCGCGAGGTCCGAGGTGGTGACCGCGCCCTCCACCCAGTGACGCTCCCGGATGCCGGTGCGCTGGACGATCCACTCGTCGGTGGTGTCCATGAGCCGGGTCAGCTCCTGGTTGGCGACGGTGCGCGGGGGCACGTAGGACCCGGTGCCGGTGATCCGCGATCGCAAGCTTCCCATCGTCCGCTCCTCCCCGTCGGCGCGCCGCACGGTCGCGCCGGGCCGCGCGGGTTCCCCCGCCGGCGGGCCATGATTCTACCGCAATCCGCGAGGTTCACGAGGAGGAGGAAGGAGTCCGCCGGGACCGGGGCGATCCGGCCCCTGAATCGTGGCGCCCCGGCGGGTCAGGCGCTCAGCGGAGCCAGCCGGTGGGGTTCTCGGCGCTCCCGCCGTTTCGCACCTCGAAGTGGAGGCAGGCCCCCTTCAGGCTTCCGGTGTCCCCCACCGCGCCGAGGGTCTGTCCGGGGGCCACCCGCGCTCCCTGGACCACCGACACCGCGGAGAGGTGGGCGTAGATGGTATAGAACCCGCGGCCGTGATTCACGATCACCGTCTGCCCGTAGCCGGGGAGCCACTGCACCAGGTCCACCACCCCGTCCCCCACCGAGATCACCGGGGTTCCGATGTCGGCGGCGATGTCCACGCCGTTGTTGAGGGTGATGGTGTGGTACTTGGGATGTTCGTGCCGGCCGAAGGCGTCGATGATCTCGCCCTGGACCGGCCACGGGAGCCGCCCGCGGTTCTTCCCGAAGTCGTTCCGGTCCAGCTCGGCGAGGAGCGGGCTGTGACGGGTCATGGCGGCGCGGCGTTTCCGCTCCAGCTCGGCCAGGACCTTCTCCATCCGGGCCGCCGCCGCTTCCAGCTCCCGCGCCGCCGCCTCGTTCTCCGTCTTCTGGTTCCGCACCGTGGCCAGATCGTGGCCGCGCTGGGCCTTCAGGGCCTCGTACTGCCGGCGCTGGTCTTCCTTCTCGGATTTCAGATGCGCCAGCTCGTCCTCTTTCCGGTGAAGTCGGTCGAGCTTGTCCTGGACCTCGGCCTCGCGCTCCTCCACCTCGGTGATGAGCCGTTGATCCTCATGGAGCACGCGATTCAGGAAGGCCCCCCGCTGGAGCAGATCGGCGAAGGTGTCCGCGGAGAAGACCACCTCCAGCGCCCGCGCCTTCCCGTACATGTAGGAGTAGCGGAGCCGCCGGCCGAGATCCTGCTTCCGCTGGGCGAGAACGGCCTCGGCGTGGTTCAGGTCGGCTTCGTTTCGCCGGATCTGGCTCTCCAGATCGATCTGCCGGTCTCCGAGCCGGTCCAGGTAGTCCCGGGTGGCGGCGATGGCCTCTTCCGCCTTGTTGAGCCGCGCCAGAACCCCCTGCTCCTTCCTGGCGAACTCGCGGGCCTTCTGCCGTTTCTCGGCGGCCTGGCGTTTCAGCTCCTCGAGCTGCTTCTGGCGGTCGCCGATGGTGTCGTCGTACTGGCTCTGGGCGAAGGCGGTTCGAGGCCTCGGCGCCGGTCCCGCCGCGGTCCAGACCACCGCCGCGGCCAGCCCCCCCCAGATCAGAAACCGGGAGACGCGCACCTCAGAGCCCCACCTGCCGGAGCACGTGGCGGACGGAGAGCGCGCTCCCCAGAAGTCCCAGACCGAGCGCCAACCCCACGAAACCCAGGCACCAGGCCGGGGAGAGGAACTCGAGCCCGGCGAACCGGTGGGCGACCAGGAAGGTGGCGCCGTAGAGGGAGCCGAGGGCCAGGGCCCCGGCGATCACCGCCTGGAGCACGCCCTCGCTCAGGAAGGGCAGGCGGATGAAGCTCTCGCTGGCTCCTACCGCCTTCATGATGTGGATCAGGTCCTGGCGGGCCACCACGGTGAGCCGCACCGTGCTGGCCACGATCACCACGATGGAAAGCGCCACCGCGAGACCGATGGCCAGGGTGAAGAGCAACACCGAGTGGGCGAAGCGGTCCATGCGGCCCACCCATTCGCCGCCGGTCAGCACCTCGTCCACCTCGTCCCAGTTCCGGACCTCCGAGGCCAGCCCGGCGAGGGTGGCGGCGTCGCGGTGGTCGGGGACGAGGACCAGGTGGTAGCTGTCGGGGAGGGGGTTCCCGCCCACCGTCTCCAGGAGCCCGTCCACCTGCATGTCCTTCGAGAACGAGTCCCAGGCCTCCTCCTTGGAGACGTAGCGGGCGCCGGCCACCGCGGGGTGCATCTCGAGGCGCTCCTTCACCATGTCCCGGTCCTGATCGGTGAGGCCGTTCTTCAGGTACACCACCACTTCCTTCCGGTCCTCGAGCCCGGCCAGGACCCGGCGAACGTTGTAGGTGGTGACCAGGAACACCCCCAGCACCAGGAGGCTGGCGGTCATGGTGAGGATCGCGGTCATGGTGAGGCCGCGATGGCGGCCGAGCCCGCGGCCGCCTTCGTTCACCAGGTAGCGCAGGGTGCGGATCTTCATGGCCGGGGTCCCCCGTGAGGCGGCCCGGAGGGGCCGCTCCGGCGTGTCGATTCCGGGTACGCGATCATGTCAGCGCACCCCCCGGAGCGGATCCACCCAGTCCTCGACGATGGCTCCGCCGTCCATGCGGACGTAGCGCTCGCCGGAGTTCATGACCAGCTCCATCTTGTGGGTGGCCAGGATCACCGCGGTGCCGCTCAGGTGGATGCGGCGGATGATGTCGATGATCTCGTCCGAGGTCCTGGGGTCCAGGTTGGCGGTCGGCTCGTCGGCCAGGAGCACGAAGGGGCGGTTGGCCACCGAGCGGGCGAGGGCGATCCGCTGCTGCTCGCCCCCGGAAAGCTCGCGCGGACGGTCCTCGGCCCGGTGGAGGAGACCGACCTGGTCGAGGACGAAGTCCACCCGGTCGCGGATTTCCGTCTCGCCGTACTCGCCGAAGAGCCGGAGGGGAAAGGCCACGTTTTCGTAGACCGAGCGGTCGTGGAGAAGCCGGTAGTCCTGGAAGACCACCCCCACCCGCCGGCGCAGGGTGAGGATCTTCTTCCGGGTCATGGCCGCGGTGGTGAAGCCGGCCACCACCACCTCCCCCTCGCTGGGGAACTGCTCCATGTGGATGAGCTTCAGGATCGTGGTCTTGCCCGCGCCGCTCGGGCCCACGAGGTAGACGAACTCCCCGTCCTCGACGGTGAGGTTCACGTCCACGAGCGCGGGCGGGGCGCCGTTCCGGTACGCCTTGGTGACGTGGAAGAACTTGATCATGTGCCTTGTGGTCGGTAACGCGGTGATGCCGGGGGAGGGCAACAGGGATCGCTTGCGATGGCGATTCCCCCCCTCCAAGGGTTTTCGTCCGCGCCGAGGC
>CAYRIJ010000080.1:0-13937 GCA_964424285.1 uncultured bacterium | reverse complement strand
TTCCCGAGCAATACAAGGAGGCGGTGATCCGGTCCGCCCAGCTCTGCGCGGTGAAGAAGCACCTGGAGCGCCCGCCGGCCATCGAGGTCCGGACCGTCACCGAGGCCGCCGTCTAGCGGTCCGCCCGCGGGATCCTGAAGTTTTGTTGCGAGACCGCCTGACCGGGGAGCGCGGCTCCCCGGTCAGGCGCACCCACGGTTGGAAGGCCGCTGCCCGACCCGGGTTCTGAGCGAAGTCGCCGCGATTTCGGGGCGCTCCTTCAGACTCAGCCCGATCGGGCGGCGGCCCGCTCTTCTCCCCGCCGCCTGAAACCAATCGTTCCGAATTCGCTACGACCACCCTCCGTACGTGTTAGTCTCCTACGCTTTGGTTCGAATCCACGAGGCTCCGGCGGGATGCGCCCGCCCCGGCGAGGCTTCCGGCCGCGCCGCCGCGCCTCGTGGCGACCGGCGGACACGAGCGAAGGAGTCGGACGGACGCCATGTTGGGCTTCGAGAACCCGGCCACCTATACCCGGGTGGGGATCATCTACATCGTCCTGAGCCTGCCCGCCTGGGGGCTCCTGATCGCCGGGAAGCTCTTCGAGATCCGTAACTTCTATCTCCTCATCTCGGTCATGGGGCTGCCCCTCGGCGTGCTCTTCCTGGGGTTCGGGACCGGGCGCCGGGCCCTCAACTCGCGAAGCGACACCGCGATCCGGGTCTCCTACATCGCCCTGGCCTTCATCGCCTTCCTGTTCCTCTTCGAGCTCATGGTCAGGGGCGGGGCCACGCTCTTCATGACCGCGGTCCTGTTTTGCGCGATGGCCGGATCGTTCCTGTCGCTTCTGACCCTGGTGTTCCTGGTCGCCGCGCTCTTTCCCGAGCGACCGGCGGAGCGCTGACGGCATGTCGACGCACCATCGCGGCTCCAACCTGATCTTCCGGCGCGTGCGGCTCACGCTGAGAAGGTGGGAACGACGACTCGGATCGATCGGACACCAGCTCAGGACTCCCGAGAACACCGTCACCCTCGCGGTGGCCGCGATCATCGGCATCCTGGCCGGGCTGGGATCGGTCCTCCTCCGCGAGCTGATCTTCTATTTCCAGCGTCTCGGCTATCACATGCAGTCCCCTTCGGTGGCCTACCTGAAGGCGCTCCCCTGGTGGCTCAAGCTGGTGATCCCCACCGTGGGCGGGCTCGGGGTGGGACTCATCGTCCGTTACTTCGCCCCCGAGGCGAAGGGGCACGGCGTCCCCGAGGTCATGGAGGCGGTGGCGGTGCGCGGCGGCATGATCCGCAAGCGCGTATCCATCGCCAAGGCGGTGGCCTCGGCGCTGAGCATCGCCAGCGGCGGGTCCACCGGTCGCGAAGGACCGATCATCCAGATCGGCGCGGCCATCGGGTCCACCATCGGCCGGTACGTGGGACTCAATCCCCAGCGGGTGAAGGTCTACGTGGCCTGCGGCGCGGCGGCGGGGATCGCCTCGGCCTTCAACGCCCCCCTGGCCGGAGCCATCTTCGCGGCCGAGATCATCCTCGCCGACTTCGGAGTGCCCCGGCTGGGGCCGGTGGTGGTGGCCTCGGTGTCGGCCACCGCCATGTCCCGGTCCCTCCTGGGCGACGAGCGCGCCTTCGTGGTCCCCGCCTACCAGCTCAAGACGGCCTGGGAGTTCCTGCCCTACCTGCTGCTCGGCCTGCTCTGCGGCCTGACCGCGGTGGCCTTCATCAAGCTCCTCTACAAGGTGGAGGACCGGTTCGACAACAGCCGGATCCCCGCGGTGGCGCGGCCCGCGGTGGGCGGGTTCATGGTCGGCATCATCTCCCTGGCGGTGCCGCAGATCCTGGGCATCGGCTACGAGGGGATCACCAACGCGGTGCTCGGGGAGGGGGTGTGGTACCTCCTCATGGGATTGGCGGTGGCCAAGCTGGTGGCCACCAGCATCACCCTGGGATCGGGCGGATCGGGGGGGATCTTCGCCCCCAGCCTCTTCCTGGGGGCCACGGTGGGAGGAGCCCTCGGACACATCGTTCACAGCCTCTTCCCGGAGGTGACCGCGGCCCACGGGGCGTACGCCCTGGTCGGCATGGGAGGGGTGGTGGCCGCCACCACCCACGCCCCCATCACCGCGATCCTGATCCTCTTCGAGATGACCGGAAGCTACAAGATCATCCTCCCCCTCATGTTCACGGTGATCGGGGCGGTGTTCCTGAGCAGCCGGTTGAACCGGGAGTCCATCTACACCGAGAAGCTGGCGCGCCGGGGTCTGGACGTTCGCGGCGGCCGGGAGATGAACGTGCTCCGCGCCCAGAAGGTCCACGAGGTCATGAAGGATTCCGTGGAGGTGGTGCCGGTGACCGCCCCCATGTCGGACCTGGTGAGCCGGGCGGTGGAAAGCCCCCACACCCAGTTCTTCGTGAAGGACGGAAAGGGCAAGTTCGTCGGGGTGATCCATGCCGCCGAGGTGCGCCGGGTGCTGTTCGAACGGAGCCTGGGCGGGGTGGTGATCGCCGCCGACCTCATGGAGCCGGTCGCCATGTACCTGGTGCCCGACGACTCCCTGGATCAGGCCATGCGCCTGTTCGGCCAGTCCTCCAGCGAGGAGATCCCGGTGGTGGACCACCTCGAACCGGGAGAGCTTCTGGGCGTGCTTTCCCGCGCCGACTGCATCGACGCCTACAACCGGGCCATCTCCCGCCTGGACGCCGCCGGCGAGATCGCCTACGGGAGCAAGCTCCTGGGGCGGACCCACGAGATCACGGTTTCCGAAGGCTTCCGGATGCTGGAGCTGGAGGCTCCCTCCGCCTTCCATGGGAAGGACCTCCGGAGCCTCGAGCTTCCCACCCGCCACGGGGTCCAGGTCCTTCTGGTCCGGCGTACCCATCTCCCGAAGGGGACGCTGGATTCCATCCCCCCGCGCGCGGATCTCGTGCTGCGGCCGGGGGACCACCTGATCCTGGCCGGCCCTCCCGAAGCCATCGCCCGATTCAAGAGCTTCTGATCCGGGGACGCCCCGCGCGGCTCACGGCGCCGGGCGGGACCTCTCCGCCGCCCGGCGAAGCCGGCTCAGGGTGACCTCTTTCCCGCGGTAGCCCGCCAGGATCACCGGGTTCTCCCCGGCGGGACCGGTGACCACGAGGGTGGGAAAGGAGGCCACGCCGAACCGTTTCCGGAGCGCGGCGACGGTCCGGGAGTTCCGCCCGTCCTCGACGGTTCGATCCACGACCCGGACGGGGACGAACAGGCTGTCGATCTCCGCCGCGGCCGCCGAGTCGGCGAAGACGCTCCGCTCGAGCGCTCGACAGGGGCCGCACCATGCCGCGGTGAAGTCGTAGAGGACCGGCTTCCGCGCCGCCATGCCCATCAACGGGCCCGCCTCGGGAGAGCGCCAGGTCACGCGGTCCCGGAGCTCCCCCTCCCTTCCCGAATAGTTCATCACCCCCAGAGCCGCCCGCCCGGCCAGGAGCGCGACGGCCACCGCCACCAGGGCCCGCGGGGTGCGCCGGGTGGAAAGCGCCGCCGCTCCGGGGTCAATCCGCGGCATAGGAGATCTCCTTCCGATTCACCGCCGCCACGGCCAGGGCGAGCGCGAGGGTGATGGTCGAGCAATAGGAGACCAGGCGGAACCAGTCGGGATCTCCGGCGAGGATCGCGTGGAGGTTCGGATCCGGGCTCAGGAACCCGATCGTCTCGGCGGCCACCGCCCGAAGGGTCCGGCTTCCGGCCATGCCGGCCACGGTGTCGAGGAAATAGCCCGTGAAGAGGGCGGCGACGTAGAGCCCCAGGTCGCCGAAGCCGTTCAGAAGCGACGAGCAGAGAACGAAGACCGCGGCCACCCCGAAGGCGGTGAGCAGGTGCTCCGGGATCTGGAGCGCCCAGGCGGCCAGGGTCGTTCCGCCGGTATGGAGCGCCCCGATCCCGGCCAGGAAGATCTGCGCGGCCGCGAGGACGGCGCCGGCGATTCCGAGACCCATCCACCGGCCGATCACGTACTCGGTGCGCGAAATGGGACGGGTGAAGAGGACCTGGAGCATGCCGGTGGAGACGTCGCGGCCGATGATCCCCGCGCCCAGAACCACGACCAGGAGCGCGGTCGAACCGGTCCCGACCCGTCCCCCTCCCGAGCCGAGGAAGCTGGAGAGGACCGGCGCGGCCCCCAGAACGGCGACCAGGGCGATCCGGGGCGGCGAGGCCAGCCACCGATCGAAGACGGCGAGGATCAGGGTCCGGTTCACGAGGGCTCCTCGTCCAGGAAGAGACGCTCCAGCCGGCTTTCCTCCGGCACCGCCTCCGCGACCCGATGTCCCGCGCCCACCAGGGCGGCCAGCAGCGCGGCCGCGCCGTCGTCGGTCCTCACCGCGAAAGCGGCCTCGATCGGCCCGAAGTCCGCGAGGCGGGACCCGGAGGCCTCGGCGAGGGCGGACACCGCGTCCCGGGTCCAGCCGGCGTGGTCGCCCCCCGCGGCCAGCCGGACCCGCAGGAGGCGCGCCCGGGCGGTTCCCGCGTCCAGGATTTCCGTCGACTCGATCTTCCCCCGCCGGACGAAGATCACCCGGGTGCAGGTCCGCTCCACCTGATCGACGTGATGGGAGTTGAGCACGATGGCGGCGCCCTCGTCGCGAAGCTCGCCGAGCAGGCGCCGGAAGAGGACCGCGCCCCCGGGATCGAGTCCCGAGGTGGGCTCGTCCAGGAACAGGTAGCGGGGGCGGCCGAGCATGGCCTGGGCCAGGCCCAGGCGTTGGAGCATGCCGCGGGAGTACCTTCCGATCCGGCGCCGCCCCGCTTCCGCCGGGAGCCCCACCCGGGTGAGGGCGGCCGCGACGTCGCTCGTCCGGCGCGCGGGATCGAGCCGGGCCAGGGCGTGGTGGAACCGCAGGAGATCCGAGCCGGTCCTCCATCGATCCAGGGCGGGGCGCTCCGGGAGGTACCCGGTCCCGGCGCGGACGGGAAGGGAGTCGGGGGGAAATCCGTCCAGGGTGATCCGTCCCGAGTCCGGACGCAGAAACCCCAGGAGGCATCCCATGAGGGTGGTCTTCCCCGCGCCGTTGGGGCCGATGACGCCGACCGCCTCCCCCGGGGCCACCGCGAGGCTGATGCCGTCGAGCGCGCGCACCGTGCCGCGGCGATACGTCTTGACCAGGTCGTGAATCTCGATTCCAGGCATGAGTCCCGGGGCTTCCGGGCGGGGATCGCGGGAGGTGAAGCCGACTATAGGTACAAGGTTTGAAAACTTCAACCCGGCGTACAATTTTTCTTTATCACGCACCCAGAAATGCGCGTAGGAGTCCGGGCGCGCCCTTGACAGCCCGCCGGGGCGCGCCTAGCGTCTTTTGTCGGAGGCTGCGGAGGAACGGGAACCGCAGGGCGCAACCGGCGCCCCGGTTCAGGAACGGACCGGGGCTTCGAGCGCCGCCGGGCGCCGGGCTCCGCCGAGTCCTCGGCCGCGGCCTCAACGCGCGGGGGCCAACGTCATGAATCGGAACGTGCTTCTGGGCTGCCTCGGGGTGGCGGTCGTCGTGGTGCTGGTGGCCGGGACCCTTTTCTATCTGAACGTCATCCGCCCCACCCGCGCCATCCTGCCCGACCTCCAACAGCTCGGCAAGCTCGAGGCCATGAACACCGGGATCGTCGAGAAGGGCCCCTTCACCCCCCCGCCGGACGGTTCCCTCACCCCCGAGGAGCTGGACCGGTTCGTCCACGTCCAGACCGAGATGAAGGACTCCCTGGGAACGACCTTCCTGCCTCTCGACGCCAAGGCCCACCGGGTGCGCAGCCTCGAAGAGGGGGACAAGGGGGGCCGGGTGGGGCTCCGGGACGCCATTCGCTCCTTCGAGGGTCTCGGCCCGCTCATGGCCGAGGCCAAGCACGCACAGGTGGCCGCCCTCAACGACCAGGAGTTTTCCTACGGCGAGTACCGATGGGTGCGCGAGCGTTTCTATCGCGCCCGGGGCTACCAGGACGTGGGGCTCTACCTCGAGGACTTCGCCCGGAGCCTGGGCAAGGGGAAGATGCCCACGCCGCCTTCGGCCGCCGACACCACCTCGGTCGTACCGTCGGCGGACCGCGCGCTCACGTCGGCCTACGCGGATTCGGTGAGCGCCTGGTACCCGTTCCTGGTGTTCGGGCTCTAGCCCGCCGGACCTCCGCCGGCCAGGGGCGGCGTCCGAGTATGAAGCGGCTCTAGCTCCCGTCCCGGAACCGGCTCCAGAAATCGGATTCCCGAAGCGGGGGCCAGGCGTTCAACCGGTCCCAGATCGGCCGCATGCGGTTCCGGAACTCTTCGGAAGAGAGGTCTTCGGAATCGGCGTCCCCGCCGCTCAGCCGGTTGTCGAAGAGAACGTTGCCCGCGATCGGGAAGGCGGACGGCACCGCGTGGCGGGCGATCGGCATCTGGAAACAATAGGGCTCGCCGCCGTCGTAGCGGGGGTCCTGGCCGGTACGGACCAGGACGTTCTGGACGAAGCGCCCGGGCGGAGGAGGAAGCTCGCTCCCCCGGACGATCGACGCCCCGCAGGCGCCGGACTCGTACACCACGTTCCGCTCGAAGATCCCCGCCGGACGCCCGTACCCGGCGTCCCACAGGGTAAGACCCCAGGTGGCCACGTGCTCCACCACGTTCTCGCGCGCGGTGAGCTGGGCGTCCACGAAGGCCCCGATACCCTTCCAATAGCGCCGGACCAGGTTCCCCTGGACGGTGGCGAAGGCGTTCCAGGTGCAGCCGATGCCCACCCCGCGCCCCCCGCCGATCCGGGAGCCCCGAGCCAGGTCCACCCCGTCGATGACGTTGGCCTCGATCACCGCCTGCGCCCCCCGGTAGAGGGCGACGCCGTCCCAGGAATTGCGGAGGATGCGGTTCCCGCGCATGGTTATCACCGAGCCCTCGCGCCCGCACACCCCGATGATCCCCACCACGGTTCCCGCCACCACGGTGGAGTCGCCGATGTTGTCGCGGATGATGCAGTTGGAAAGGCTCAGCGATCCGCGCTTGACCACGATCGCCGCATCGGTGGCCGAGGCCGCGGTGTCGCGCTCGCCCCCGGTCACCGTGACGCCGCTCATCGCGCAGTTGTGGCAGTCCTCGAAGAGAATGCCGTATCCGGCGTGGGTGCGGATCACCGCCTGTCCGTCCCCGGGCCCCAGGATCCGGAGATCGTCGCCCTTGACGATCATCCCCACCGTGGCCGCGACCTGGGTGGACTCCACCGGGCAGTTTCCGCAGGTCGGCTCGGTGTAGGGTTCGGCGGTGAGGTCGTAGATCCCCGGGGCGAGCCGGATCACCGTGCCGGGAGCGGCCCGGGCCACCGCGTCTTCCAGGGTTCCCACCGAGTCCGCCGCGGCGGAGTCGGGGGGCGCCACCGGCACCTCGGCGGCGCGGGCGGGGGGAAGCGCAGCCGTGCCGAGCGCGACGGTGAGAAGGGCCGCTCCGAGGCCCCGGACCGCGCGCCGCCGCGCCCGGACCGGCTTCCGGGATTCCTCAGTCGCCATGGCGCTCCCTCAAGTACGGGGAAAGTCGGAGCAGGAGCTGGACGCGCTCGAACTCGTCGACCCACTCCGCGATCCCCGCGCGGACCTCGTCCGCATCGAGAGGAGCGGGGCCGATCGGGCAGGCCGGGCCGAGCTGGTTTCGGGCCATGGCCCGGTAGGCGGCGAGCGAACGGTCCCCGTAACGGCTCACCTCGAAGAAATCCTCGTTCAGGAACACCGCCACCGGCACCTTGGCCGCCCCGCTCAGACGAAGCTCGTCCCGAAGCTCGGGGTTCCCGTCGCGGTCCAGGATGCGGAGGGTGACCGCGGGCGCGGCCTCCTCGATCCGCCGGAGGATGGGGACCTGGCGCACGCAGTCGCCGCACCATACGCCGGAAAGAACCAGCAGGTTCACCCGGCGGTCGAGCGAGGCGAGCCGGGCGCGTTGATCGTCGCTCAACTGCAGTTGCTCGTCCGCCTCGCGCCAGCGGGCCTGGTGCTGTTCCTTCCCGGTGGCGACGTAGGCGTCGTAGGCGAGCCCTTTCTCGAAGTGACGCCGGAAGAGGTCCGTCCGGCGGTCGAAGTACTTGCTGGCGTCCAGGTGCAGCTCGGCGGCCATGGCACTGATCCTTTCGGTCCCCCGATGACGAACGGCGTAACGCAAGGCGTTGATGGTAGCACGGGGACGCGAAGGGCCGGGTGGAGGGGCGTTCCCGGCCGTGGCCGGCCCACGCGGCGACCGGACCGGACCGCTCAGACCAGGGCGCGCTTCACCGCGGCGAGCACGCGGTCGAGATCCTCGGGTTTGAGCTTTCCGGTGAAGGTGTTCTGCTGGCTGGGATGGTAGGTGTCGAAGAGCGCCGGGCCCTCGGGAAGCCGATGTCGCGCACCGTGTCCGAAGGGATGGTCCTTCATGGTGAGGGCCGTACCGCGCTCCTTCAGGTGCCGCAGGTAGGCGTCGTGGGCGAACTTCCCCAGGGCGAGGACGACCTGGAGTCGATCGAGGGTCTCGAGCTCCTCCTCCAGGTACTCCCGGCAGTTTTCGGTTTCCCGCGGGGCGGGCTTGTTGGCGGGCGGGGCGCACCGGACCGCGGCCGCCACGTAGGCGTCGCTCAGGCGAAGACCGTCGTCCCGGGAATCGGAGTTCGGCTGGTTCGCGAAACCGGCCCGATGGAGGGCGGCGAAGAGGAAGTCCCCGGAGCGGTCCCCGGTGAACACCCGTCCGGTGCGGTTGGCGCCGTGGGCGGCGGGGGCGAGCCCCAGCACGTAGACCCGGGCCCGGGGATCCCCGAACCCCGGCACCGGCTTCCCCCAGTAGTCCCAGTCCGCGAACGAACGCCGCTTCTCGCGGGCGACGCGTTCGCAGTAGGTGCGGAGCCGGGCGCAGCGGGTGCAGGCGACCACCCGCTTTTCCAGCCCGGCGAGCTTCCGTTCGGCGGCGGTTCGGGCCATTACTGGACGGGGTCCGCCTCGGGGGCGAGGTCCCACCGGCTTCGGAGCCACGCCTCGAAACCGTGCTCCGGGGTGAGGTCTTCGAACACCTCGCTCGCCCCCGCCGCCCGGAGGGCCGGGATCGAGACCGGGCCGGTGGCCACCCCCGCGGTGAGGTAGCCGTTGTCGCGCCCGGCGGCCACGTCGTGGATCGTGTCCCCCACCACCAGCACGTCCCCGGGGGCGAACGCCCGGCCGGTGAGCCGTTCCGCCCGCTCCCGCGCCGTCCGGGCCATGGCCGCCCGGTCGTACCCGTCCCCCCCGAACCCCCCGACCGGGAAGTAGCGGTTGAAGCCGAAGCGGTCGAGCTTGATCCGCGCGCCGGCCTCGATGTTGCCGGTCAGAAGACCCAGGGCGAGCGAGGGGTGCGCGTCCAGACGGGGAAGGAGTTCGGCCACCCCCGGACAGGGGGCGAGGCCCTCCGCCTGGGCCACGGTCCGGCGAAGGTGGCGGACGTAGGCCTCCTCCAGCTCCCCGGTGCGGGCGTGGTAGGCGTCCGCGGCCACCTCGAGCACCCGGGCCATGTCGGCGAGGATGTAGGGGTCGCTGTTTCCGGCGAAGAGCACGGTGCGAACCGCCGGGTTGTCCTCGGCGGGGACGCCGTGGACCTCGGCGAAGGCGCGCTCCAGGGCGATCCGGCCCATGCCGTGGCCCTTGATCAGGGTGCCGTCGACGTCGAAGAGGATGAGGTGCATGCGCCGAGTATAGCGTTTAAGCTCACCGGCCATGAGCCGTTGGCCGGCCGCCGTCGTGGCCCTGCTCCTGGGAGCGACCCTCGGCGCCACCGCGTTGAGCCTCGCCTCGCGGGGGCACCCGGTGACGCTCCCCCTCGACGACGCCTACATCTATCTCCAGTACGCCCGCACCGCGGCCGCGGGGAGCCCCGGGAGCTACTACCCCGGCGGGCCCCGCTCCTCGGGATTCACCAGCCCGCTCTGGGTGACGCTCCTGACCGCGGAGGCGGTGTTGCTGCCGCGACCCGGAGACGGCGGCACGAGCCCGCTCCCCGCCGCCGCGCTCCTCCTGGACGCTCTCGCCGCCGCGTTGACCCTGTGGCTGGCGTGGCGGCTGGCCGAGCGCCACGGCGCCGGCCCGGCGGGGGCGTGGGCCGCTCCCCTGATCTGCCTTCTCACCCCCTACTGGTTCTTCGGGGCCATGAACGGGATGGAGACGGGGGCGGCGGCGGCGGCGTTTCTGGCCGCGGCCTGGGTGCTGGCCGGCGGGGCTCCGGCGTGGCTGATCTTCACCGCGCTCGTCCGCCCCGAGGGCGCGGCGCTCGCCCTGGGGGTCCTGGCCTGGACCGCGCTCCGGCGCCGGGAGGGGCGGGCCGGCCTCGGGACCGCGATCGCGGTGGCCGGGGCGGCGCTCTTGACCCTGGGGCTGCCCTGGCTTCTCACCGGCCGCCCGGCGGCGGCGTGGACGGCCAAGGCGCTCCTCGCCGAACCCAAGCCGGAGGTGCGCGGATTCTATTTTCCACGGTTGGGCTATTTTTATGGCCGCACCCTATGGTTCGGACTCACCGGAGGCCGCCCGCAACCGCCGCTCGACGTCGCCGCCGACGTGTTCCGCACCGCGGCTTGGGGCGCCTGGGTGTGGGCGCTCTTCCTGGGCGGCGGGGCGGTGGCCGCGCTCGGCGGCCGGCGGGGACGCGGACCGCTCCTCGTGTGGGCGCTGCTGTCGGCCGGCGCGCTCACCGCGGTGGCCTGGGACGCCCAGAACTACCGCTACCTGATCGCCGCCTATCCGCTCCTCGCGGTGGCCGCGACCGCGGGGTGGTTCGGGCGCAGCCGGGTCGGAGGCTCGCCGGCGCCGCGCCGTCCGGGCGCGATCGCGCTCCGGCGAATCGCGGGGGGCGTGGCGCTCCTGGCTCTCATCGCGGGCTCGGTGTCCGCCGGCCGAGGCCTCGCCGCCGACGTGATCTGGCTCTACCGGGGGGCCCTGGAACGGCTGGCCGCGGACCAGATCCGGACCGGGGAGTGGATTCGCGGGAACCTGCCGCCCGGAACCTTGGTGGCCGCCCACGACGTGGGGGCGATCGCGTTCTACGGGGAGCGGCCGGTGGTGGACCTGGTCGGGCTCACCTCCCCGGCCCTGGCCGGGGCCTATCGCCACGGCGAGGGGGCGCTCTGGGAAGCGCTCTCCGATCTTCCCGGGGACCGGCGGCCTTCCGTGGCCGCGGTGGTCCCGGCCTGGATGCCCTATCTCGCCCGGACCACCTGGTTCGGGGAGACGCTCTGGTCCGCGGAGGGTCGCCGCGGCCGGCGCGGACCGGTGAGCCGCGACATGGAGGTCCACCGCCTCCGGTGGCCGGACGCGGGGGACGGCTCGCCGGACGGCGGCCCGGCCGGGCGCCCGGCGGCGGCGCGGACCCTGGCCGCGCTGGGGTGGCGGGAGACCGACGGGGTGGACGTGGCCGACCTGGCCTCGGAGGGCGCGCACCGGTACCGCCAGGAGGGCACGGCCGAACCCACCCTGGTCCGCGATCTCCCCTTCGCCGATCCATCCATTCCCCGGACCGCCCACGCCGTGGACGGCGGCCGCGACGTGGCGGGGTCGACGCGGTTCCGGCTGGCGGTCGACCCTTCCCGGGGAGCGGCGCTCCTGGTGGCCCGCACCGCGTCGGCGCGGGAGCGCACGCTGACCGTGCGGGTGGGAGCGTGGTCGGACACCCTCCGGGTCCCGCAGGGAGAGAACGCGTTCGCCGAGCCGGGGGTCGAGGTGCCGGAGGGGGTCGTGGCCGCCTCGGGCGGGCGGCTGGACGTCGTCGTCGCCGGCGCCGGCTATCGCGTCTTCAACTGGTGGGCGCTCCAGAAACATCCTTGACCGCGTCCGGTGGGTCATTCTACATTTTGCCAATTGGCGAACTAACGACGTAACCACCGAAGGGAACGTGCGCGCGTTTTTCCTTGCCGCCAAGGCCCTGGGCGACCCCAGCCGGGTCCGGATCCTCCTCGCGCTTCGCGGGCGCGAGCTCTGCGTGTGCCAGATCACCGAGCTTCTGGGCCATGCCCCGTCCACCGTGTCCCGCCACATGGCGGTGCTCAAGCACGCCCATTTCGTGGAAAGCCGGAAGGACGGGCGCTGGATCTACTACCGCCGGACCGGCGCCGACGCCCCGGAGACCGTGCGCGACGCCCTGGCCTGGCTCGACGCGTCGTTCATCGCCGACCCGGCCCGCGGCGAGGACGAAACGCGCCTGGAGCACATCCTGAGCGTCACCCCGGAGGAACTGTGCCGGACGCACGCGACCGGATGAGCGACGGGCGCCCATCCGGGGAGACGCGGCCGGACCGGGACGACCCGCCGGGCGATGGGCGCCCCTCCGGGGAGACGGGGCCGGACCGGGGCGGGAAGCTCCGCGTCCTGTTCCTCTGCACGGGCAATTCCTGCCGGAGCCAGATGGCCGAGGGGTTCGCCCGCGCCCTGAAGGGGGATCGGGTGGAGGCGCACTCCGCCGGGGTGGAGATCCACGGCCTGAACCCCCTCGCGGTGCGCGCCATGGCCGAGGCCGGGGTGGACATCTCCGCCCAGCGCTCCAAGGACGTCTTCGAGGTGCTGGAGATCCCCTTCGCCCTGGTGGTCACGGTCTGCGACAGCGCGCGGGAGCGCTGCCCGATCTTCCCGCGATGGACCCGCACCCTCCACGTGAGCTTCGACGATCCGCCGTTCCTGGCCCGCGGGGCCGCGAACGACGAGGAAGCCATGGGGCACTACCGCCGGGTGCGGGACGAGATACGCGCCTTCATCGAGGGCATGGACGCCGAGCTGGACGCCCTGGAGACGCGCCCGTGACCCCCGGGGTGACCCGCCGCCTGAAGGTCCTGGACCGGTATCTCACCCTCTGGATCTTCCTGGCCATGGCCGCCGGCGTGGCCCTGGGGCGGCTGGTCCCCGGGACCGCGGCCTTCATCCAGCGATTCCAGACCGGAACCACCAACCTCCCGATCGCGGTCGGGCTCATCCTCATGATGTACCCGCCCCTGGCCAAGGTTCGCTACGAGGAGATGGGCGAGGTGTTCCGGAACCGCCGGATCCTGGGGCTCTCGCTGTTCGAGAACTGGGTGATCGGCCCGGTCCTCATGTTCGCCCTGGCGGTGACGTTCCTTCGCGGGTACCCCGAGTACATGACCGGCCTCATCCTGATCGGCCTCGCCCGGTGCATCGCCATGGTGATCGTCTGGAACGAGCTGGCGCGGGGGGACACCGAGTACGCGGCGGGCCTGGTGGCCCTGAACAGCGTGTTCCAGGTGCTCTTCTACAGCGTCTACGCCTGGGTGTTCATCACCTGGCTGCCGCCGCTCTTCGGGCTCCGGGGAAGCGTGGTGCCGGTGTCCATGGGCCAGATCGCCGAGAGCGTGTTCATCTACCTGGGGATCCCGTTCCTGGCCGGTCTCCTGACCCGGTTCACCCTGGTGCGCCTCCGCGGGAAGACCTGGTACCACGAGCGGTTCATCCCGCGCCTGAGCCCGGTGACCCTGATCGCGCTCCTGTTCACGATCCTGGTGATGTTCGGGCTCAAGGGGGACCGCATCCTGAGCATCCCCCTCGACGCGGCGCGGATCGCGGTGCCGCTCCTGATCTACTTCGTGGCCATGTTCCTGGTGAGCTTCTGGCTGGGCCGGGAGGCGGGGGCGAACTACCCCAAGACCGCCGCGCTGTCGTTCACCGCGGCCAGCAACAACTTCGAGCTGGCGATCGCGGTCGCGGTGGCGGTGTTCGGGATCGACTCCGGCGTGGCCTTCGCCGCGGTCATCGGCCCCCTGGTCGAGGTGCCGGTCCTGATCGGGCTGGTCAACGTGGCGCTCTGGTTCCGGCGACGCTACTTCGCGGCGTCGGGGGAGTCGGTGATCGGCGCCGCCTCGCCCCAGAGAAAGTAGCGATCGGTCACGCGCACCCGCGCCCGCCACCCGAGGCCCTCGAGCCGCCGCGCGAGGTCCTCCGGCTCGTAGAAGACCTTCACGATCCGGTACTCGCGACCGTCGTTCAGACGCCGGGTGACGGT
>CAYRIJ010000079.1:11274-13969 GCA_964424285.1 uncultured bacterium | reverse complement strand
GAGATTGCCATCGATGAGCCCGGACGAAGACCATGCGATCCCGCCTCCGTTGGCAAGGCATGTGTTGTTCCTGATCACGTTTCCTTGGAGTCTAGGACCCGGTCCCGTACCTGCCGCCACGATACCGCCGCCATAGGACCCCGCCGAGTTCTCCTCCACCACGTTGTTGCGAATGGTCGGATTGCTGTCCCCGATAGAAATCCCGCCTCCAGAACGCGTGAAGTCCGCTTCCCCAAGAAGTTCCCCCACACCTCCGGTAATCCGAAATCCCTCCAGCACCGCGCCCGCACCCTCGCCGGAACGAAACAGGACGACGCTCCCCTTCTTTCCGCTTCCGTCCAACGTGGTCACATCCGGGCCGGTCTCGCTCTTCACGACGATATCTTTCCCAACGAAGTTCAGGTTCTCCACGTAGGTTCCCGGCGCCACCAGGACGGTGTCCCCCACGGTCGAGCTGTCGATACCGGCTTGTACCGTGGGGGCGTCGCCCGTTCCGTTCTCGATGATGCGCCACGTCCGCGCAGACGCGGTGGTTGCACTGAGCGAGGATAGGCAACCCATGAGGATGAGAAATCGCGTCGAATTCTTAATGCTTCACCACCTCCACGCCGCACAGCAAAGGCCGAAAGAATCCGCCGTCCGGTTTCTTCCGCAGCCAGGCCCAGAATAGCACTTCCATCTATGGCGGCGCGGCGCTCCCTCAACTCACCTGAGGCCTTCAGGAAGCGCCTCCGCGCGAAGCAAGCCGATCACCGGCTATGGAGGGGAGTTGGAGGGTCACGGGTCACCGTCGCCGATGAAACAGTCCGCTTCGGCGAGCACAGAGTCGAGATCGAAACCTTTGCCCTGGCAATCTCGCGTCCTCCCCGGTCGAGCTGGAGCAGGAGCTCGCGCTCGTACTCGGACTGGCTGTGAGGCTCGGGGTTGCTCGCGAGTGTCGGCCCGCCCCGGAGTTTACCCGGGTATCTGCATACTTACCAACGGGTTAACTATTCCGATTATTGTAACGTAGGCC
Organism: uncultured bacterium; assembly: GCA_964424285.1. Taxonomy (GTDB): domain Bacteria; phylum Eisenbacteria; class RBG-16-71-46; order JABDJR01; family JABDJR01; genus CAVSKL01. Next base: position 12,954 of record CAYRIJ010000079.1, on the reverse strand, counting down.
GCCGACAAGCAGGCGAAGCGCTAGTGCATCCGCGGCTCGATCGGCCGCGCCCGGACGATCGCCGCCTCGGCCTCGGCCATCTCGGCCAGGCGCTCGCCGACCGCCGCCTTCGGCCCGGCCTCGTAGGCCAGGTCCCGAAAGAGTTCCCAGTGGCGGCCCTCGGCGTCGGCCAACCGCAGATAGAACCCCGCCAGCGCCGGTTCGTCCGCGGCCAGCCCCTCGGCCAGGACCCGGAACCGCTCGCAGGAACGCGCCTCCACGAAGGCGCTCACCAGGAGCAGGTCCCCCAGGGCCCCGATCCCCCCGCGATGGCGGAACCCCCATTCGCGGAGCGCGCGCACGTAGCGGTCCGGAAGGGGCTTGGTGAGCCGGCCGCCGCGCTCCTCCAGCCGGTCCAGCACCTGGCGGAAGTGGCGCATCTCCTCGTGGGCCAGGGCGATCATCCCGCGCGCGAGCCCCGGGTGCTCGGGAAAGCGCCCGATCAGGGCCAGGGCCTGGCTCGCCGCCTTCTCCTCGCAGTGGGCATGATCGACCAGGAGCGCGTCCAGGTTGGCCCGGGCGGTATCCACCCAGGCGCGCGGGGTGGCGAAGCGAAGCGGGAGCCCCTCCAGGGGATCCGTCCACGGAAAGGTCGGTTTCATGGTCCGGGGAGGATAGCAGGTGGGCCCCGGAGCCGGCCCGGGGCGCCCCGTGCTACCCTCGTCCGCTCGCTCGGCGCTCCGCCCTTCCCCGGCCCGCGCCGCCACCTCGGGAGAACGCGTGAAGCGCTGGGCCTACCTCGCCGCATCCGGCCAGACCCTGATCGCCGCCGGCACCTTTCTGGTGGCCAAGGACGCCACCGCGCTCTTCACACCCTTTCAGCTCGCCTGGTTCCGGATCATGGTGAGCGGGATCCTGGTCTGGTCGGTGTACGCGGCCACCCACCGCGGACGGCCGCGCCCCCGCCGGGCGGACCTCCCGGGCTTCGCGCTGATCGGGTTCCTGGGGGTGTGCCTGAACCAGGTGCTCTTCATCTTCGGGATCCATCTCTCCACCCCGCTCCACGCCGCCCTCCTCTACGCCTTCACCCCGGTCCTGGTCCTGGCCGGCGCGGTGGCCATGTCGAAGGAGCGGGTGGGGCCGCGGAAGGGCGCGGGGGTGGCGTTGGCGGTGGCCGGGGTGGTGCTGGTGCTCACCGCGCGGGGCCTCGAACTCTCCGCCGCCCCCATGCGGGGCGACCTGTTGATCCTCCTCGCGGTGATCGCCTGGGCGGGCTACACCCTGGCCGGGAAGGACGTCCTTCGCCGCTACGATCCGTTCACCGTGATCACCTATGCCTTCGGCTTCGCCGCGCTCTTCGCCCTCCCCTTCACCCCCTGGGCGTGGCGCGGCTTCCATCCCGCCGACCCGGGGCTCCGGGGCTGGCTCGAGCTCCTCTACCTCTGCGCCATGACCAGCGGGGTGGCCTTCACCCTCTGGTACTACGCGCTCCGGCGGCTGGAGGCGAGCCAGGTGGCGGTCTTCACCAACCTCCAGGCCCCGGTCACCGCCTTCCTGGCCTGGCTGGCCTTCGGGGACATGCCGTCGTGGCAGGTGGTGTTCGGGGGGGTCCTGGTCCTGGCGGGGGTCACCGCGGTGCAGCTCCCGCGCCGTCCCGCACCGGCCCGAGGCACCGCCGCCTCATCCTGAGCGCGGACCGCG
>CAYRIJ010000079.1:0-11174 GCA_964424285.1 uncultured bacterium | reverse complement strand
GCGCCGTCCCGCACCGGCCCGAGGCACCGCCGCCTCATCCTGAGCGCGGACCGCGGTTCGGGGGCCGGGACGGGGCGCGGCGGGCGGAGCGGAATCGCCGCGCTCCCGCCGCCGGGACGGGGCGCGGCGGGCGGATCACTTCGCCGGCTTCTTCACCCAGAGGCCGTTCTCCTCGGCCCAGGTGTAGCGCGGCTTTCCCTCGACCTTGTGGACGGAGACGTCGGTGGGGACCAGCTCGCCGTCCTGGTCCTTCATGAACACGTCGATGTCGTACATCTTCCCGCCCTTTTCCTTGAAGTCGGCACAGGCGAAGTAGACGTCGTTCCCCAGGCTGGCCACCCGCTCGCGGTGGACGTGGTCCAGGGTCAGCGCCAGGGGCTGCTTGGCCTCGGCGTCGTAGTAGAGGAAATAGCCGCCGAGGAGCTTGGACTGGTCGTTCACCCAGCCCTGGATGGCGTCGGCGAGGGAGTCCTTGGTGAGCTCCACTTCCTTGGTCATCGGCTTGTCGGTGGGATGCTCGGGGTGCTCCTGGGCGGCAAGGGGTGCGGCAACCAGCACGACGGTCAGCGCCAGGGCAGCCGAGAGGGTCGATTTCATGGGTATCCTCCTGGGTGACGGGAACGGCTCCCGCCGGCTCCATGCATGCGGAAACGGGACTGCAGCTATCACCTTAGCCGAAGGGAACCGGTTCGGGGAAGCCGGCGGCGGGAGACCCCCCGCGGCCCCGGTCTATACTGGAATCGTCATGGCCATCGTCTGCCCGCGTTGCGGCCGGAACTACGACGTGACCCTCTTCCAGTTCGGCCGCGCGATCACCTGCGCCTGCGGCGCGCGCGTGGAGCGGGATAGCCCCGCCCGCGCCGTCCCCCGCCACGGCGAGCCGCGCTTCATCGCCGACGCCATGCTGGGGCGGCTCGCCCGCTGGCTCCGGCTCCTCGGATACGACACCGAGTACGACCCGGCGGTGGACGACCCGGAGCTGGCGCGCCGGGCGCTGCGGGAAGGGCGCATCCTGCTCACCCGCGACCGCGGGATCCCCGTCCGCTACCGCCTCCCCGACGCGATCCTGGTCGCGGCGGACCGGCCCCTGGCCCAGCTCCGCCAGGTGGTGGACGCCCTGGGCCTGGACTGGCGCGGCCGGACCCCCACCCGGTGCACCCTGTGCAACCAGGCGCTGGTTTCGATCCCGCGCGAGAAGGCGGCGGGGCGGATCCCTCCCTTCGTCCACGCCCACCACCGCACGTTCTTCCGCTGCCCCCGGTGCCGGAGGATCTACTGGGAGGGAACGCACCTCACGCACATGCGGGAGCGCCTGGAGGACGCGCTCGCCGGGGAGTGACCGGGCGGGGGCGGGCTAGCCCTCCACCTGGGCCATCCGCCGGAGCCGGCGGCGGAGTTTGCGGAGTTCCAGGCGGGCCTCGGTGTAGGCGGCGCGGTTCTTCGAGGCCTCGGCTTCGCCCCGCCTGGCCTTGGCCGCCCGGATCGCCTGCTTGATCTTGGTCTTCTGGGCCCCGTGAACGACCTTGTGGGGCTTCTCGATTCCCAGGTCGTGAGCGATCGCCTCGACCAGCTGGTCCTTGTGAAGCCCGGAGAGCCCCTCGAGCTGGGTCTTCTCCTTGGCCAGCTCGCGGAGATCGGTGACCTTCATCTTCTCCAGTTCATGCCAGTCCATGACCTCCTCCTTCCCCGCGGGGGCGGAATCGGGACGTCGCGTCCGGCGCGCGGCGGGGCCGAACGCGGTTCCCGGGATCAGCCACCCCGGAACGGCACGGTGAAGTTCCCATTCTAGCCCCGGGGGCGGGCGGGATAAAGGCCGCGGAACCGCCTGCCGGCGGCCGGGCCGGTGGAGACCGCTTGCCGACCGCTCCCGGGAGTGCGAGCATGGGCGCGGTCCCACCGGGGCGGCCTCGGCCGCCCTCACCCCGACCGTCGTCAGCCCCGAGGAACTCACCATGGCCGCTCACCGTCCGCCGCTCCACCTGATCCCCTTTGCCCTGGCCCTCTGCGCGCTCCCGCGGGTCCCCGGCCCCGCGGCCGCCGCCTCGCCCGAGCTGATCCCCCGAAGTCTCTTGTTCGGGGATCCGGAGCGGTCCGAGCCCGCCATCTCCCCCGACGGCCGGCTCCTGGCCTACCTCGCCCCTTCCCCGGACGGGGTGTCCAACATCTGGGTGCGACCGGTGGAACGGGACGCGCCGACGATGGTCACCGACGACCGGCGCCGCGGGATCTACACCTTCCGGTGGGCCGAGGACGGAAGGCACCTCCTCTACATCCAGGATCAGGAGGGGGATGAGAACTGGCACCTCTACGCGAGCGACCTGGCCTCGGGGGAGGTTCGCGATCTCACCCCCTACCCCGGGGTCTCGGTCCAGGACGTGATGACCGGCCGGAACCGCCCCGGCGAGGTGCTGGTCTCCATGAACCGGCGGGATCCGACCGTGCTCGACCTGGTGCGGATCCGGCTGGCCGACGGCGCCGCCGAGACGGCGGCGGAGAATCCCGGCGACGTCACCGAGTGGGCGGTGGATCGCGAGTTCCGGGTGCGGGCGGCGGTGGCCCTGGACCCCGAGACCAGCGACACCGTCATCCGGGTGCGGTCCGCTCCCGGCGATCCGTGGCGCGACGTCGCCCGCTGGCCCTTCACCGAAGCGGGGAGCGTGCTCTACAAGAAGATCCTCGGCTTCACCGCGGACGGCGCCGGCCTCTACGTTCAGACCTTCATGGGCGGCGACATGTCGCGGCTGGTGGTGCTGGATGCGGCGACCGGACGCGAGGTCCGCGAGGTGGCCTCGGACGGAAGATCGGATGTGTGGAACATCTGGTGGATCCCCCAGGTCATGCTCGACCCCGCGACCGGCGCCCCCCAGGCGGTGGGCTTCGACTACCTGGTTCCCGAGTGGCGGGTGCTGGATCCCGCGGTGGCGCCGGATTTCGAGGCGCTCCGAAAGCTCTCTCCCGGGGCGTTCACCGTCGGGAGCCGCGACCGGGCCGACGACCGGTGGGTGGTGAAGACCTGGTCCGACACCGTGCCCCCGGCCTGGTATCTCTACGACCGGACCACCCACCGGACGAGCCTGCTCTTCGAAAGCGCCGCCGGGCTGAACGCCTACCCGATGGCCCCCATGAAGCCCATCACCTTCACTTCCCGGGACGGGCTGCTGATTCCCGGCTACCTCACCCTGCCTCTCGGGGTCGAGCCGGCGAACCTCCCCATGGTGCTCTACGTCCACGGCGGCCCCTGGGCCCGCGACGACTGGGAGTTCCGCGCGGACGTCCAGCACCTGGCCAACCGGGGGTACGCGGTGCTCCAGGTGAACTTCCGGGGCTCGACCGGGTACGGAAAGTCGTACCTGAACGCCTCGACCGGCCAGTGGGGGGTGGGGGGGATGCAGCACGACCTCACCGACGCGGTGGGCTGGGCGGTGGAGCGGGGGATCGCCGACCCCGCGCGGGTGGCCATCATGGGCGGCTCCTACGGCGGCTACGCCACCCTGGCCGGGATCACCTTCACCCCCGATCTCTACGTCTGCGCGGTGGACGTCGTGGGGCCGTCCAACGTGGCCACGTTGTTCAAATCCATGCCCCCCTACTGGAAGGTGCGGCGGACCCGGTGGAAGCTCCGGGTGGGGGACGCCGAGAACGACCCGGAGCTGAACCGCCGGATCTCCCCCTTCTACCACGTGGACGCCATCCGGGCGCCGCTCCTGATCGGGCACGGGGCCAACGATCCTCGGGTGACGCTCCCGGAATCCGAGACCATCGTGGCGGCGATGCGAAAGCACAAGCTCCCGGTCACGTTCATCGTGTATCCGGACGAGGGGCACGGGTTCGCGCGCCCCGAGAACAACCTGGACTTCAGCGGACGGGTCGAGGAGTTCCTGGGACGGTACCTGGGCGGCCGGGTCGAGCCGTGGAAGGCGGTGCCGGGGTCGACCGCCGAGGTGCGGTAGCCGGGGGGGGCGTGGCGCCCCGGAATCGCCGCGGGAGGCCCGGGCCGGGTGCGACCGGCGCGGGCCCGGGCGCGGAGGGGCCGATTCCCCTGCAACCCCCCGGCCGGCGCGCCCGTAGTTCGGGGCGGAGGGACCCGGAGGGGTCGCCCGCCGTCACCCGTCCCGCCCGCACCAGCGGGATGCAAACGATCGGGCGCCCCCCGGCGTCTCACCATCGGAGTCGCCGTCCACCCCTCGGCCGGCGACGGCGAGCCCCAACCCCGGGAGAGGTGCCATGTCGCGTTTCCATCGTCTTCATCTCCTTGTGCCGCTTGTCATTATGGCGGCGTCGATCCTGATCTCCGCCCCCCGGCCGGCCTGGGCGGGCTTCGACGAGCACGCGACCCTGAAGGGCTCCAAGCTCGAGATCACCAACCTGATCGGGGCGGTCCGGATCGAGGGGACCGGCCCGGGCGCGTTCGGCGTGGACGTCGCGGTCCGCGGGGACGACGCCACCCGGGACCGGGTGAAGATCGAGACCCACGAGGGGGGGACCGCGTCGCTCCTGGTGCGCTTTCCCCTCGAGGAGAGCACCCGCTACGTCTACCCCGAGATGGGGCGCCGGTCCCGATCCACCTTCCGGATGAGCGGCAGCGGAGAGGACGAGTCGTGGTTGAAGCAGGTCTTCGGGGCGATCGCGGGAAAGCAGATCGAGATCTCGGGGGACGGCCACGGGCTCGAGATCTGGGCCGACATCACGGTGAAGGTGCCGGAGGGGAAGGAGCTGGTGCTCCGTCACGGGGCGGGAGCGGTGACCGCGCGGAACGTGAAGGGGAAGCTCAATCTGGACACCCACGTGGGTCGCGTGGACGCGGCCTCGATCCACGGTGATCTGACCGTCGATACCGGAAGCGGTTCGGTGACGGTGAAGGACGTGGAGGGAAGGGTCGACCTCGACACCGGGAGCGGCTCGGTCACCGCCGAGGGCGTCTCGGGCGAGCTCCTGGTGGACACCGGGAGCGGCCACGTGGACGTGACCGGCTGCCGGGGGGACCGGATCTCCGCCGACACCGGCTCCGGCCGGGTCACCCTTCGCGACGCCGCCTGCGACTACCTGTACGTGGACACCGGAAGCGGCTCCATCGACGCCACCGGCATCTCCACCGAGGCGGCCAAGCTCGACACCGGAAGCGGGAGCATCACCCTGGACCTCACCCACATGGGGAACGGCAGGTTCGTCCTCGACACCGGGAGCGGCTCCATCGACCTCCGGGTGCCCAAGGACGCCTCGGCCACCGTGGACGCCTCCGCGGGGAGCGGCGGCATCCACGTGGACTTCCCCGACGACGGGGTCCGGCGCTCATCCCACGACGATCTCAAGTTCAGGATCGGGGACGGCGAGGCCGGGGTGACCCTGGACACCGGGAGCGGCTCGATCCGGGTGAGCGGGTAGGGGGGGTTCCCGAAGGCCGTCCGGGACCGCGACGGGACCCGGGGCCCGCCGGGTTCGACCCGATGCCGCCGGGCGCCGCTCTACTGCAGCGGGCCCAGAAACTCGGCCAGGATCCGGTTCAGGCCCTCGGGGTCGTCCAGCATGATCCAGTGGCTCACCCCGCGCATCACCCGGACCGGGAGACCCGGCACCCGGCGGTGGAGCGCGCGCGGATCGGCGTCCCGCGCCTCGCACACCACCGCGAGCTTCGGGGCCTCGGAGAGGCGGAGCGGGGTCACCGGGTCGTGCTCCAGCGCCTCTCGATAGAAGGTGGCCGCCACCTCCCGCGGAAGCGCGCGCACCCCGCGAAGCACCCGGCCCCGGGTCGTAGGGCGCGCCCCTTCCAGCAACCCCTCGAACCGCTCCCGCAGCGTCCGGGCATAGGTTTCGGGGGCGAAGCCGTGGAGAAACGCCTGGGCCTCGCCGTCGGGCATTCCCCGGAGATCGTTCATCGGATCCACCAGCACCAGGCCGGCCAGCCGGTCGGGATGGCGTTCGGCGACGATGCCCGCGATGTGGCCGGCCGCGCTGTGTACGACCAGCACGAACCGGCCCAGGCCCAGCCGCTCGGCCACCGAGGCCACGTCGCCGGCGAACTCCTCGGCGGTGTACCGGTTCCGGGGATCGGGATCGGAGCGTCCGTGGGCGCGGAGATCGAAGGCGACCGCCCGCCGCTCGGGGCGGAAGCGCTCGAGCTGGGAGGCCCAGTGGCCGCTCTCCCCGGCCAGGCCGTGAACGAAGAGCAGGGCCGGTCCCCCCTTCCCCCCGTCCTCGACCCAGAGTTCGCCCACCGGCCCCGCCGTCCACATGCCCCGGCTCCTAGACGTCCCGGGCCAGCCGGATTCCGGAGACCTGCCAGCGGGTCCGGGGGGAGAAGAAGTTCCGGTAGGTCGGCCGGATGTGCGAGACCGGGGTGAAGCACGAGCCGCCGCGAAGGACCATCTGGTTGATCATGAACTTGCCGTTGTACTCGCCGAGGGCTCCGGCGGGAGGCCGGTAGCCGGGGTAGGGCGAGTAGGGGCTCTCGGTCCACTCCCAGACGTCCCCGAAGAGCTGGGCCGGGACGGCGGGCCGGCGGGAAGGATCGGCGGGTTCCTTCGCCCCCTGGACCGGCGGCGCCCCCCGGTCGCCAAGCGGCGCGGGGTGCAGGCGGTCCGACTCCACGAAGTTCCCCCGGATGGGCGCCCCTTCCGCGGCGATCTCCCACTCCGCCTCGGTGGGGAGGCGCGCCTCCGCCCAGCGGGCGTAGGCGTCGGCCTCGTAGTAGCTCACGTGGCAGACCGGCTCCTCGGGGCGGACCTCCCGGAGCCCGGCCAGGGTGAACTGGCGCCAGCGGTCCCCCGCCCGCTCCCAGTAGAGGGGCGCCCGCCAGCTCTCGTCGGCGACCGCCGCCCACCCGTCCGAGAGCCACAGGTCGGGTCGCTCGTACCCGCCGTCCTCCATGAACTCGAGGTATTCCCCCGCGGTGATCGGGCGGTCGGCCAGCCGGAAGGCGGGGACGAACTCCCGGTGCCGGGGAGTCTCGTTGTCGTAGGCGAACGCCCTTCCCTTGAACCCGATCTCGCGGAGACCCTCCTCGAAGCCGAGCCATTCCAACGCCGGGACCGGGCTCGCGTCTCCCGGCGGCGTCTCCCGATAGACCGGACGGAGCGGGTTCAGGGAGAAGAGGTGCTTGAGATCGGTGAGGAGCAGCTCCTGGTGCTGCTGTTCGTGATGGAGCCCCACCACGATCACCGGATGGAGCTCGGCCACCCGCTCGGGGTGACCCCGCTCCAGGAACTCGATCAGGTGACGGTCCACGTGGTCGCGGTAGGCGCGGACTTCATCCACGGTGGGGCGGGTGATGAGCCCCCGGTGCGGACGCTCGTGCATGGGGCCCACGGTGTTGTAGTAGGAGTTGAAGAGGTAGCGGTAGAGCGGCTGGAACGGCTCGTAGCCCTCCTCTCCCTGCTCCAGCACGAAGGTCTCGAAGAACCAGCTCGTGTGGGCCAGGTGCCACTTGGCCGGACTGGCCTCGGGCATCGACTGGACCACGTAGTCCTCGACGGCGAGGGGACGGCAGAGGGCTTCGGTCCGGGCCCGCACCTCGCGAAAGCGCTCGACGAGGGTCGGCTCAACGGTCCCGGACGAGGATGAAAGCGACGGGTCGGTCCTGGGGGTCATGATTCCACTCCCCGCTCGGCCGAGCGATGAACGAAGCATGCCCGGGCGTGATGATAGCTCGCCGTCACAACGCGAGGACCGGAGGCGACGGACTGGTTTTCATTTGAATCGAGGGGCGTCCATGAGCTTACCGTCTCCGGACGAGCCCCGGCAAGGCGCCCACGGAACGGGGCCGCCGCCCCTCACCCCCCGTTCGAAGCCCGGTCCGGGATCGGTCGGTGTCCGGGATCCGGGAGGAGGGGAACCGGGACGGCGTCGGGGGGCCGGTCGGTGTCCCGCGGCTCCACCTTGAATTCCCGGGGCCGGGACCATGGGCCCCACGAACCGTCCACCTCCGCCCGCACCCGGAAGGACCATCCGGTGAGCCAGTGGGGGCCGAAGACATAGCCCAGTCGTTGAAATCGGAAGGAGGTGGCGGTCAGGGTATCGGCGTCCAGCACCGGGTTCGAGGCGTCGGCGTTTCGGACATAGAGTTCGTAGCGGTCGGCGTTCGGGACCTCGGACCAGGTGAACGCCCAGGTCAACCCGTCGGTCAAGTCAATCCGGCCGTTATCGAGCACGGAGTCTGCGACCGGCTGGATCGGAACCGGGGAGAACGAGGGTCGGCTGGGAGATCGCCCGCAGGCCGAGACCCAGACCCCCGAAGCGACGATGATCAGAGCGAAGAAAAACCTGGACATCGGAACTTGGTAACCCTTGGTGCGGGACTTGGAAAAACCCGGAGGGGGGCGTCGCGACGCCTACCCCGCCTTGGTGCGGTGCTCCTCGATCAGGCGGTCCACGATGTCCGGATCGGCCAGAGTGGTGGTGTCCCCCAGACCCTCGTACTCCGAGGCGGCGATCTTCCGCAGGATGCGACGCATGATCTTGCCGCTTCGGGTCTTGGGAAGGCCCGAGGCGATGTGGATCACGTCGGGGGCGGCGAAGGGCCCGATGGCGTGGCGCACCTGCTCCTTGAGGGCGCCCTCCATCTGCTCGCCGTCCCCCGTTTCATACTCGCTGGAGAGCACCACGTAGGCGTAGATCCCGGTGCCCTTGATGGCGTGGGGAAACCCGACCACCGCGGCCTCGGCCACCATCTCGTGGGCCACCAGGGCGCTCTCCACTTCCGCCGTCCCCAAACGATGCCCGGATACGTTGATGACGTCGTCGATGCGTCCGGTGATCCAGTAGTACCCGTCCTCGTCCCGGCGGGCGCCGTCTCCGGTGAAGTAGTAGCCGGGATAGGTGGTGAAGTAGGTCTCCCGGAAGCGGTCGTGGTCGCCGTGGACGGTGCGGGCCTGTCCCGGCCAGGGGGTGCTGAGGCAGAGCGCGCCGGAGACGCCGTTCCCTTCCTGAGCCTTCCCCTCGGCGTCGACGATCACCGGCTTCACCCCGAAGAACGGCAGGGTGGCCGAGCCGGGCTTGGTCGGGGTCACTCCCGGAAGCGGGGTGATGAGGATTCCGCCGGTCTCGGTCTGCCACCAGGTGTCCACCACCGCGCACCGCTTCTCCCCCACCACGTCGTGGTACCACTTCCAGATCTCGGGGTTGATGGGTTCCCCCACCGAACCGAGGATACGGAGCGAGGTCCGCCGGGACCGCTTCACCCAGTCGTCGCCGGCCTGGGCGATGGCCCGGAGCGCGGTGGGGGCGGTGTAGAGGATGTTGACCCCCAGATCGTCCACGATCCGCCAGTAGCGCCCCGGATCGGGATAGACCGGGGTGGACTCGAACATGACGGTGGTGGCGCCGTTGGCCAGGGGGCCGTAGATGATGTAGCTGTGACCGGTGATCCACCCGATATCCGCGGCGCAGAAATAGATGTCGCCCGGATGGTAGTCGAAGACCAGCTTGTGGGTCAGCGCGGCATAGACCAGGTAGCCGCCGGTGGTGTGAAGCACCCCTTTGGGCCGGCCGGTGCTCCCCGAGGTGTAGAGGATGAAGAGCGGATCCTCGGCCCCCATCCACTCGTTGCTGCAGGTGGAACGCTGGCGGTGCATCTCCTCGTCCAGCCAGTAGTCCCGGCCCGCCTGCATCGGGACCTCCCGCTCGGTGCGGCGGGCCACCAGGACCGTCTCCACCGTGGACATCCCCTCCACCGCCCGGTCCACGATGGCCTTCAGGGGGATGCGCTTTCCTCCCCGGAGGCCCTCGTTGGCGGTCATCACCACCTTGCAGCGCGCGTCCACCACCCGGTCCCGGAGCGACTCCGCGCTGAACCCGGCGAAGACCACCGAGTGAACCGCCCCGATCCGCGCGCAGGCGAGCATGGAGTAGGCCAGCTCCGGGATCATGGGCATGTAGATGCACACCCGGTCCCCGCGCTTCACCCCGTGCTTCAGGAGCACGTTGGCCACCCGGGCCACGTTGTGCTTCAGCTCGCGATAGGTGATGTGCTTGTAGGTCCCCACCTCGTCCTGGGCCCAGATGATCGCGGTCTGCTCCGCCTTGTCCTTCAGGTGACGGTCCACGCAGTTGAAGGAGGCGTTGAGACGCCCCCCCGAGTACCAGCTGAAGTCCACCTCGTCGTAGTCCGCGTCGAACACCCAGTCCCACTCGTGGTACCAGGTGAGGAGCTTGGCCTGCTCGGCCCAGAACCACTCCGGGTTGTCCAGGGAGAGGCGGTAGAGCCGCTGGTACTCCTCCATGCTGTTCAGGTGGGCGCGCTCGGCGATGTGGGGCTTGACGGGGTAAACGGGTTCGGTCACGGGCGATCCTCCGGACGCATCGGGACTGGATGGAGACGGGGCGGCGGCGGAAAGGCGGCGCCGGGGGACGGATCGCTCTCCGCGTCGCCGGATAGCCTACAGGAGAATCAGGCCAGGAGCCAAACCAACCCCACCCCCACCGCCACCGCGGACAGCGCGGCGAGAAGGCCTCGGTAGGCGCGCGCCCCGCCCAGGGAGAACCGGCCGGCCAGGGCGCCCACCACCGCGGAGAAGAGGGTCATGGCCACGATCGACCCCGCGCCGAAGGCCCCGATGTAGACCGCGGAATCGGCCAGGGTGGGAAGGGCGAGGGCGGGAAGCACCCCGAGGAGATGCGACGTGCCGGCGAGGCCGTGGAGCCCGCCCACCGCCAGGGCGGCGTGGGAGTGCCGGTGGACCGAGGGGGCGTCCTCGGGATGGGCGGTCTCGGCGCCGTGGAGATGGACGTGGAGGTGACGTTCGCCCTCGTGGACGTGCTCGTGAGCGTGAAGTCTTCGGGAAAACGCCCGCCGGAGGCCCCAGAGACCGATGGCCACCAGCACCACCCCCACCAGCCGCTCGCTCCAGTGGGAGAGCAGCTCCACCGGGATGAACTCCCGGAGAAAGAACGCGAGGGCCCCCACCACCCAGACCCCGCCGGTGTGGCCCAGGCCCCAATAGAGCCCGGCGGCCCAGCGACGGCCGCGCCCTTCGGCGGCCAGGGGGGCGACCGCGGCCAGGTGATCGGGTCCGGATACGACGTGGACGAGCCCGGCCAGGAGGCCGGCGAGGAGGATGGCGGTCATTCTGTGTTCTCCGGAAGGGCAGTCCTCTTCACCGGGAGGGAGGACCGTTTACGAACGCGACAGTATAGACCTCCATCTCCGTGCGCACCAAGTCCTTGCAGGAGTCCCTCGAGGC
>CAYRIJ010000078.1:12050-14346 GCA_964424285.1 uncultured bacterium | reverse complement strand
ACCGTATAGGCGTCCTGGGTGGCCGGAGGCGTATCCCGAGCCACGGTATAGAGATCCCTGAAGCGGGGTCGGGCCAGGAGCGCCCGCCGGAAGTCCAGACGGTCGGGGTTCCCCTCATAGTCCTTGAGCGCCCGCAGGCGATGCTCGTTCAACTTGATTCCGTAGTCCCATACGATCCATCTCGGCTCCAGATCGAGAAGACGATCGAGGTCGTAGCGATGGTGGCCGGGGGCCCAGGCCCCGCTGTGGCGGGGGCGCCAGGCGCGGACGTCGCGATCGTTGATTCCCAGCACGTCCAGGGTGGGGAGACCCGAGAAGTACGGAATGGCCCCCGCGGCGGTCACCGCCACCGTATCCCCCGGAGCGGCGACCTTGTCGAGCCACCGGGCCAGCTCTTCGCCGATCAACGGATAGTCGGCGATCCGGTCCCGGGTGGACCAGCCCAGGGCCAGCTGAACGACCAGAACACCGCCGACCGCCAGGGCGTGGACCCGGGAGCGGCCGGTTCCCCCCTCCACCCGCCTCCAACCCTCGGCGAGCATCAGGTAGAAGGCGGGTAGCGCCGGGGCCAGGTAGCGCGTCTTCCCCATCCAGTCCCCGCCCGCAGCCACCACAAAGAGGCCCTGGAAGACCACCCATCCCGACGGGAGAAGCAGCCACCAGCGGGCCCCCTCCCGGGGCACGGTCGTCCGCCGGCCTGCGAGGAGCAGCCCCGCGATCAGAAGAGCCAGCGCGAGCCACCCCGCGTGGGCCAGGGCCCACCCTCCCAGGTCGGCGACTCCGTGCGCCCACGGCGCGGCCCCGGCTTCCATCTTGGCGTAGAAGGTGTTCGGCACGGCGCGGTGGTAGAGGCGCCAGCGCAGAAGCAGATACGCCGCCGCCGGGACCATGCCCAGAACCCAGCCCGCGAGGAGGCGCCGCCGCGACCAGGCCCCCCAGACGAGCCATATGAGGCCCCAGAGCGCCCAGGCCCCGCCCTCGGGTCGGGACAGGGTCAGGAGCGCCCCCAGCCCGCCCAGGGCCAGCCCTCGGGGGAAGCCCGCGCCCCCCCGGGGGGAGGCGTCGGCCGCGACCCCCATCCAACCCGCCAGGAGCAACGCCGCCGAGACCGTCTCGAGCCCCGACCCCGCCCACACCGCCAGCCCGACATCGGTCGTCGTTCCGGCGACCAGGACGGCGGTGGCGGCCCCTCCCAGGTTCCTTCGGCGGGCCAGGGCGAGAAGGACGGGCGTGAGAAGGAGATAGGCCCCGAGCCCCAGCCAGGGAGCGGCGCGATGCGGCGGGACGCCGAGCCGGGCCCCCCCGGCCAGGAGGAGGGTCCACAGGGGATTGGAGAATCCCTCGACCGCGGGTCCGTCGTTGAAGGTGAGGCCCTTCCCGGCGGCGAACCGGGCGGCGTAGCGAAACGAGATGTACGCGTCGTCGACCATGGCCCCCCCGTGGGACCGGATCAGGACGGCGAAAAGCAGGATCTGGACGATCAGGAGGAGCCCCACCAGGCCCGCGGGCGAGCGAAGCAGGGATCGGGTTGCGGGGATCTGAAGTGGCTTTTCCGGAGTCCTCATCCAGGGTCTCCAGACCTGGTCTCACCCGATTCCGCCCGGCGCCCAGGGCCGGCCGTGGATGGCCGGCCAATCCCGTCCGGCCGCGGACTCGGGGGACCGTCGCGCGGACGGCCCGGAGCCGAAGCTCCGGGCCGTCCGTCGGTCGCTCAACAATGGTGCGGAAGAGGGGACTTGAACCCCTACAGGATTGCTCCTACAAGGCCCTCAACCTTGCGCGTCTGCCAATTCCGCCACTTCCGCTCGAAGGTCCACGAGGCTCAGTTTCCGCCGGGGGCGTCGCTCTTCGGTGGGGTGCCCTGATCCCCCGAGGCCGGCGGCTGCGCCGGCGCGGGCTGGCCGGCGGCCGGAGCCCCTCCACCCGGCTGGGCGCCCGCCGCGGGCGCCTCCATCTCCCCACCCACCGGAGGCAACCCCTCCGCTCCCCCACCCGGCATCTGCAGCGGCTGGGACGACGTGGGAGGCTGGGTGGCGGGTTTCACCTGGCCTTCCCGAATGACGCTGCGGGGAGCGTTGTGGCTCCCCGACAGGAGCGCCAGGACCAGGGAGGTGGTCATGAAGGCGATCCCCAGGACGGTCGTGGCTTTGCTCAGGAACGTGGCTGCGCCCCGGCCGCCGAAGAGGCTCTGCCCCGCCCCCCCCCGGGCCCCCGAGGGGCCCGGCCCACCCCCCCCCCGCCCCGGCCGGCCGGGGGCCCCCCGGCTGGGGGGGACCCCGCAGCGGGGGAGGCAAAC
>CAYRIJ010000078.1:0-12040 GCA_964424285.1 uncultured bacterium | reverse complement strand
CCATGCCCCCGAAGGCGCCGGCCAAGCCGCCCCCCTTCCCGGACTGCAGGAGCACGACCAGGATGAGGGTCACACAGATGATGAGATGCATACCCAGCAAGAACCCGTAGATCACGCGCGTCTCCTTGACTGCAAAACGGGGCCGCTCCGCCCCGGGCAAAGCCGCACCCGCTCAAAGGACGGGCCAGTGTAGCAAGCCGGCCGGGGAGCGTCAACCGCGGGAAGAGGCGGGCGGCGGAGCCGCGGCCTCCACGATCGGGAGGAAGGTCTCCGCCTTGAGGCAGGCCCCCCCGACCAGGGCGCCGTCGATGTCCGGCCGCTCCATAAGCGTCCGGGCGTTGTCCGGCTTCACGCTCCCCCCGTAGAGAATGCGGATGCCGGACGCAATCTCGGCCCCCAGGACCCGGCCCAGTTCGCGGCGCAGGTGCGCGTGGGCATCCTGGGCCTGCTCCGGGCTCGCCGTGTTGCCGGTACCGATGGCCCAGACCGGCTCGTAGGCCACGACCAGGCTCGCGGGACTCGCCAAGGCCGTTCCCCCCAGCGATCCCACCACCTGCCGGGAAAGCACCACCTCGGTCGCCCCCGCCTTCCGTTCCTCCTCGGTCTCCCCCACGCAGACGATGGGGGTAAGGCCCGCCTCCAGCGCCGCCGCGGCCTTCCGCCGCACCCGGGCGTCGGTCTCACCGAACAGGGTCCGGCGCTCGGAGTGCCCGAGAATGACCCACCGGCATCCCGCCTCCCGGAGCATGGGCGCCGAGACCTCGCCGGTGAAGGCTCCCGAGGATTCCCAGTGCATTTCCTGGGCCCCGAGCCCGACCGGCGAGCCGGCCAGGACATCCGCGGCTTGGGTGAGGAGGGTGAAGGGCGGGCAGTAGACGACCTCGCAGGGGGGCGCCGTGCCGACCCCCCGTTTCACCCCTTCCAGGAGCGCGACCAACCCGACCCGGTTCAGGTTCATCTTCAGGTTGCCGGCGATCACGGGCTTACGCATCGGTCAGCTCCGATCCGACAGGGCGACCACTCCGGGAAGTTCCTTTCCCTCCAGGAACTCCAGGAAGGCGCCGCCGCCGGTGGAAACATGGGTGTATTCGTTCTTGTCCAGTCCGAGGCGGGCGATCGCCGCCACGGAGTCGCCTCCCCCTACCACCACCGTCCCCCCCCGCTCATGGACCTTGGCCAGGGCACGGGCCACGGCCCGGGTCCCCTCGGCGAACGCCGGCACCTCGAAGATTCCCAGCGGACCGTTCCACACCACGGTTTCGGCGTCGGCGAGTTTTTCCTCGAAAAGAGCCACGGTTTGCGGACCGATGTCCACGCCCATCACCCCCGGGGGTATGTCCGGCCCCTCCGACTCCTGCTTGGGCTCGGAGCCGTCCGCGGCCGACGAGACGATGGAGTCCACGGGGAGCAACAGCTCCACGCCGGCCTTTCGGGCTTCGCTGAGGACGGTCCCGGCGAGCTCGACCCGGTCCGACTCCACCAGCGAATCCCCGATTTCGTGTCCCTGGGCCTTGTAGAAGGTGTAGGTCATCCCGCCTCCGATGAGGATGCGGTCGACCTTGTCGAGGAGATTGTTGAGGACGTCGATCTTCCCGGAGATCTTGGCCCCGCCCAGAATCGCCACGAAAGGCCGTCGAGGATCCTGGAGGGCCTCGCCTAGATAGCGAAGCTCCTGCTCCAACAGAAGGCCGGCCGCCGCTTGCTTGAAGCGGTGGGCGACCGCCTCGGTGGAGGCGTGCGCGCGATGCGCGGCCCCGAATGCATCGTTCACGTACACGTCCCCGAGCTGGGCCAATTGTTGCGCGAATCCGGAATCGTTGGCCTCTTCCTCGGGATGAAAGCGAAGATTCTCCAGCAGCAGCACCTGGCCGTCCTCCAGCTTTTCGCTGGCCTCCAGGGCGGCGCTTCCGACGCAGTCGTCGACGAACCGGATCTCGCGTCCCAGGAGCTTGGCCAGGCGTTTGGCCACCGGCTCCAGCGAGTACTGGGGGTCGGCGGTCCCTTTCGGCCGGCCCAGGTGGGACATGAGGATCACCCGGGCCCCGCCCTCGACCAGATACCGCACGGTCGGTAGCGAAGCGACGATACGCGTGTCGTCGGTGATCTCGCCGTCCTTGAGGGGAACGTTGTAATCCACCCGGACCAGCACGCGCTTCCCCGCCACGTCCAGATCCCTGAGACCGAGCTTGGCCATGGCCTATCCCCGGCTGCGGATCAGATCCAGGAGATCCAGAACCCGCATGGAAAAGCCCCACTCGTTGTCGTACCAGGACAGGATCTTGACCAGGTTCCCGTCCATCACGGAGCTCATCTTGGAGTCGTAGATGCTCGAATGCGGGTCGTGCACGACGTCGGAGGAGACCAGATCATCCTCGCTGTACTTGAGCACACCCTTCATGGGCCCCGCCGCGGCCTGCTTCATCGCCGCGTGCATCTCCTCCCGGGTGACGCTCTTGTCCAGCTCGGCCACGAGGTCCACCAGCGATCCGGTGGTCACCGGGACACGGACCGAGATACCGTCCAGCTTTCCCTTGAGATCGGGAATGACCAGCCCGATGGCCCGGGCCGCCCCGGTGGTGGTCGGGATCTGGTTCACCGCCGCCGCGCGCGCGCGGCGCAGATCCTTGTGGGGAAGGTCGAGGAGACGCTGATCGTTCGTGTAGGCGTGGATGGTGGTCATCCACCCGCGCTTGATCGTCCAGTTGTCGTGGAGCACCTTGGCCACCGGAGCCAGGCAATTCGTGGTGCACGACGCGTTGGACATCACGAAATGCTTGGAGGGGTCGTAGTCTCCGGAGTTCACACCCAGCACCAGCGTCACGTCCGCGCCCTTGGACGGCGCGCTCACGATGACCCGGCGGGCCCCCGCCTCCAGGTGGACCGCCGCCTTCTCCCGGTCGGTGAACCGCCCGGTGGCCTCGAGCACCACGTCCACGCCCATCTCTTTCCACGGAAGCTTCCGGGGATCGGTTTCGCAAAGCACCTTTACCCGCACGTCCCCGCACCGGATGGTGTCACCGTCGAGGACAACGTCCTCCTGGATGTTTCCCTGGACCGAATCGTGTTTGAAGAGATGCGCGAGAGTTCGTGCGTCGGTGATGTCGTTCACCGCCACGAACTCGAGACCGGGGCGGCGCAGCGCACCCCGCAGCACCTGCCGCCCGATCCGCCCGAATCCGTTGATCGCTACTCTCATGCCAGATTTCCTTTTCTGTTCCTCTCCCGGAACCGGGTAAGGGCCGGGGGCTCTGCCGGAGGCTCAGCCGGAGGCGGCCGGGGATGAACGTTTTGCCCAACGGTGGACTCCCGCGGAGTCCCGTCCCGCGCCCCGCCCTTCATGTCTCCAGGACCACAAAAGCAAGATTGCCAGTCTCTTTCGAGATCGACAATCCGATGGTATGCGCGGTGTTAGACCCTGTCAAGCCGCCCCTGATCCGCCTGTCGGCGCGGCCCCGGGACCCCTTGAGGCCCGGCGAGCGATCCCCGCCCCCCCGTCCGCCGGCGTCAATAGCCGATGAAGTCGGAGGAATAACGCAGGATATATCGACCGGTTCCGGACTCGTCCACGAAGACGAACTTGAGCCCGGTAACGCTCGTGGTCCGTTCGCGCTCCGGGAAGAGCGGGCTCCCCTGACGGGTGTAGATCCAGATTTCGAAGGGTCGCGTGTCGATTTCGTCGTTGGTGGCCAGGGTGCGTCCGGCGGCGTTCTGCTCGGACAGCCCGGCCACCAGCTGGTCGAGCTGATTGTCCTGGGTGGGAAGGAGTTCCCGTTCGATCTCGTCCGGTTCCCCGAATCGAATGTAGATCCGGCCCCGATCGCTGGTCATGCCCTTCCCGTCGGACCCGAAGTGGCGGTTGGCGTACGCCACCCGACGCAGGAACTCGTGTCGCAGCGGATTGCCGGCGCTGGTGGGATCGGGGTCCGCGTCCGCCCAGAATTTCTCGACGTACTGTTCCCGGTCGCCGGTGGACATGGTCCTGAACCGGTCGTATTCCTTCTCGGTGAAGAGAACGCGTGCCTCGTCCAGGATTTCCTGTTCGGTCCGATCCCACGATCCGGTCTTCCACAACAGGTTGAAGCTCCGGGAGGAAGCCGCTTCGCCGCCGTCGGCTGAATCCCGGACCGAGACGGTCAGGGTGTACTCCCCGCTCGGCAGGGCGCTGACGTCGAAGCTCATCACCTTGACCCACTCCCGGCTGTCCGACCGGACCGTATCCGGAACGGTTCCTACCGTCCGTCCGGTGGGGTCCTGAAGCGAGTGGTCGACATAGTAGGTCTTCCCCGTGTCCAGGGAGTCGCGCAGATCGTAGACCTCGTAGTAGGCGCTCACCCTGGACAAGAGCAGGCCGTAGCCCCGGGAAGGGTTCGGAACGACGTCGAGACCGTTCTTCTCGAAGGGGCTCTCGCTGGAACCCTCGTGGACTTCCCAGGCGAACTGGATATCGCTCACGCCGAACCGCTTTCCCACGAACGGGGGCGGGACGAGGGTACCTTCGGCCGATCCGTTCTTACGCTTTCCGGTGAACAGGTAGAGGATTCCGCGCTTCCTCGCGTTCAGATCCTCGACCTGGATCTCCACCGAGGCGGCGCGGGGATCGAGGGGCTCGCGAAGGAGGAGAATCTGGGCGTGATCCGGCGAAAACGCCACCTCCGCGCCGGCCACCTGGAACTGATAGCGGTGACCCGCCTTTCCCAACTCGTTGTCGTCCGCATCCTTGAACGTGAGCTGGACATAGACCTTGCCCGTATAGACCGAGTCCGCGTCGGGCTCAAACGTAAGTTGGTTGTTGGAGATCTTGAAGTAGTACTCCTCCTGCACCCCTCCGTCCCTCCCCCGGAACCCGGCGTAGTCGGCCTGAAACCAGATATCCCCGGTCGACGCCAGGGGGAAATCCGACGCCGCCGAGGCCGGATCGGGCGGGAGCAACGCCAGGACCAACAATGAAACCGAGGCGACGGGGATCGCCCCCCCAAGGAGGAAGTTCAGAGCGTGGATGCGTGGCTTCATGGTCGCCTCCCGACCCGGCGGAGGCCGGGGTGGGATCGGGCCGGACGGCCCGTCTCCAGAGGTATAGCAAAACGGGCAGTACGGTCCGGTCCCGCCGTACTGCCCGTCCGACTGCGGTGAATCCTTCGCCCGCGGCTCCGGCGGGCCCCTTCTCCTCGACCCGTCCCCGGCGACCCGCTAAAAGTAGATCTCCAGGGAGAACCGGTGGGCCCCGGACAGGTCCGCAAGGTCCGTGTACGAGTAATCGAACCGCGTCGCCGAGGAAAGCGACGTGGGGAACTTCACTCCCAACCCGGCGCTGAAACTTTCGGCGTCGTACCCGAAGTTGTAGCCGCCGCGAAGGAAGAAGAAGTCCTTGTAGGCGTACTCGGCGCCCCAATTCAGCCGTTCGTTATTGTCCGGAGGATGGCTGAATTCGGCGGTGGTCAGGACCTGATGGTCCAGAGCCTGGTACACGTTCATGGCCGCCCCGACCCGGAAGAGGATCGGGATTTTGGCCGCCTTTGCGTTGTCGATATACGACAACTGCGATCCCATGTTCTGGATTTCCATCCCGATCTTCAGCGACCGGTAGCCCGTGTCGTACAACGTCCCCACGTCGAACGACAGGGCGTTGGAGCTGAGATTGTCCAGCCCCGCGTGGACCAGGCTGCCGGTGACGCCGACCGAGAACTTGTCGGTGAGGGACCGGGCATAGGTCAACCCGAAGGCCGAATACCCGGCATCGAAGTAGGTGCCGTCTCCATCCGGCTTGTACACGGTGGTCCGGGCCATCTGATCCATGTACAGGGACCGGGCGTGAACGGCCAGCATCCCGGGAAGGAAACCCAGGCTGAAGATATACGCCCCCTGGGTGAGGTTCGTGTCCGACACCCAGTTCAGGTGGTTGACCGAGACGACGTTGCCCTGGAGGCGGGCGATTCCGGCCGGATTCCAGTACACCGCCGAGGCATCGTCGGCCACCGCCACGAAAGCTCCTCCCATGGCGGTCGCTCGAGCCCCGATGGGGATCTTCAGGAACTGGCCGTCATAGGTTCCCACCTTTTCGAAGAATTTCGCCGCCTCCGCTTTCGACGGCGGAAAACCCGCCGCGGCAAGGCCCAGAAGCGCGAGCGCCACGACCGTTCTTTTCACCGCAGTACCTCCTTGTGCCCTCATCCGTCGGCTGGAACCCGTCATCGGATGATCACGAAGCGACCCCGGCAAATGCCGCCGGAGTATTCCACCGAGTACAGGTAGATTCCGCTCGTTATGTTTTGACCGTTCCGCGTGATCAGATTCCAGAAGTAGGTGCCGTCTCCATTGCTTCCGTCGTGGGTCTCTTCCTTCACCAGGTCCCCGGCCAGCGTGTAGATCCGTATCGTC
Source organism: uncultured bacterium (assembly GCA_964424285.1). GTDB lineage: Bacteria > Eisenbacteria > RBG-16-71-46 > JABDJR01 > JABDJR01 > CAVSKL01. The sequence goes on along the minus strand of CAYRIJ010000078.1, from coordinate 5,665 downwards.
GCTTTCTCGGCCGGGAGATTCCTGAACGCGATCTTGGTTCCGGTGGGATCCCGGTCGCTGGGAACGAGGTCCCAGTCGGCCCTCCCCCGGTACGGATTCGGCACTACGGTGACGTCGTTGCAGCCGCCGCTGGCATCCCAACGCGGGATCACCGACTCCGCCTCCACCGCGGAAGGAAGGCCCCCGAGAACCTGGATCTCATCCTTGCCGGTCGACGGATTCTTGACCGTGGTCAAACCGAACGCGGTCACCGAGTAGAAGTACAGCTTCCCGTTGATGAGCCCGCGGGTATCCTCGTACTGGTAGTAGCCGATCGGGTAGATGTCGTGCTTGCCGTCGTCGGTCTTTCCGATCGGTTGCACCCCGGTCTGTCTCACCTCACGCAGGCTTCTGGCGTCCTCGGTGAGCGGAGGCTCGTCCGGAGACTGCCGGAACTCGGCGATCTTCATCCACTCCTCGGGAGAAGGACCGATCGAACCCTCCGGCCTCTGCCAGTTGTCCACCCGCCAGACCCGGTACCCCTCGAACAGCTCCTTCTGGGTGATGGGATCCTTGCGCAGTTCCGATGAGTTGTCCCACTGGATGACCACCCGGTGGTCACCGGCCGGAGGCACGTAGAGCGGCGCAAGATGCGGATCCTGGATCGGATCGAGGGTGGGGTCGGTGTTGCTGTCCGGCGGGGGCGGAGCGGTCGTTCCCACCCAGTGGATCTGAGTCTCCTTGCCGTCCACCCCGGTGCAGGGATTGCAGTCCGCATCGACCCACGTACACTGGTTCGGAGTCCGGACGTCGATGGTGGTATGGAGCGTGTCGCACGGATCATCCCACCGGATGAGGTCGCCCTGCTGCAGCACCATCAGGCACCGCTCCTTGCCGTCCACGCCGGTGCTCAAATCCTGGTCGGCGTTGACGTAGGTCCCGTTGAAGACCCGCTGAGCGTTGACCGCGTTGGCCCAATAGCCGCACTTGAGAAGGTTGTCCTGCTGGGTGTTCAAGTAGGTATCTTCGCCCGGGCACTTGGTGGCGATCACGTACGCGGTCTGGAAAACCAGGGACTCGCCGGGGTTCAACTGGGCGAAAGGCCCGGCCCCCACCACGTACCGGTAGTCATCCGGCTTGACCCCCCACTTCTGGGGCTTCTGGTGCGAATTGAGGAGTTGGTACCGCTCGTCGTCGTTCTGGGGATCCGAGTTCTGCCCCGACGAGCTGAACCACACCACGGTGCTGAGTCCCACGTTCTGGGGGGCGCGCACCCCGGTGTCGTCGGTGGTGTGTCCCAGGAAGAGGGTGCCGAACACTCCGGGGACGTCGCCGCCCGAGACGGTGGTGCCGTTGTCCGGGGCGTCCCACATGAACGCGCTGTCCATCGACAGATCGAACTTGGCGCACGCTCCGCCCAGGGACTGATCCACGATGGTGGTGTCGACATGAGCCCACCCTACCCGGTCGTCGGTCCAGAACTGCTCGTGGGTCTTGGGTCCGATATCGGAATCCGAGAAGAAACCGAGGAAGAGCTGCTTCAGGCGCTGGTCCCCGGTGTTGATGATCTGAAACTCGAACCCGACGAACTCGTTGATGCCGGTCGTCGACCATTCGAAGGACCGCTGGTGAACCAGCACGTTGAGCGGCACGTGGTCCGGGTTCTGAGCCACCGCCTCCGGGGTGTCGTCCTTGTACTGGCATGAGAACATCTGCTGGCCGACGGCCGCGTAGTCCTCGTCGATCTTGCCGTCCCCGTCGTCGTCCAACCCGTTCTGGAAGTCCTCGTTGACCTTGTCGGGATTCACGGCCTTGTTGTTGGCACATCCCGCGTCCCCGTCGTCGTCGGCCAGACAGGATCCGCCCTCGCCGAGGCGGTTTCCCCCCTTGACCCCCTCGTACGACTCGTAGACCGTCCAGATCGGGCTCAATTCCGGTCGGAGCTCGGTGGGGGCCGCGGTGGAGACGTGCGCCTCGGAATCGGATCCGATGGCCCCGATCCAGAGCCCGGAATAGTAGAGATACTCCCCCCCCCGCCATCCGGCGGAGAAGTCGTTGATGTAGGGGTTCCCGATCAGCGCCACGTTGGTGATCTGCAGGGTGAGCAGGCCGACGTTGTGGGTAAAGATGTTCGGTTCGCGCACCGCGTACAGGTCGGCCGGCACTCTGCCGTAGGCCATGGGAAGCTCGATGTTGGAACGAGCCAGGGCCGACCCGGAGGCCGCCCCCAAGAGAGCGCCGATGAGGAGCAGGCCGGCTACCTTGGATCCGGGCGCCCGTCTTCCTGGGTTCATGTGCTCCCCCCTCCTTGTTCCTTCAAGCCCGCTGCAAGAGTGGTCCGTCATGTGCATGTTCCCGCCGTCAGAAGTTGATCCCGACCCCGACCCGGATGTTCCGGCCTTCGGAGAACACCCGGGGATCGTTGAGGGGGATCCAGTCCTGGACCCCGTCCTCGTTCACATCGTCCCCGAGATACGCCCCGCCCGCCCGACCGGTCTCGGTATAGAAGACCTGGTAATCGAGCGTACCGGCCTGGGGGGGATTGGGAAAGTTACCCGGGGAAAGCTGCCGGATGTTCTTGGCGTCCAGCACGTTGTTTCCGCGAAGGAACAGCTTCACCTTCTGTCCCCAGATCTTGTAGTACTTCTCGGCCTGGATGGTCAGGTTGGACGTGCTGGGCAAACGTCGCGAGTTGGTCTTGGAGGGATCGACCTTGCGCTCGCTCCGATCGTGCGGCGTCCAGGGGAACCCGGTTCCGAAGGTCCAGACGAGGTTGGCCGACCAGCTCCCCGGCTCCGCGATGGTGGCGGTGGCGGAGAGGGTATGGCGCTGATCCCAGTCCAGCGCCTGCTCGGAGATCGGCAGGTAGAGGAACGTGACCTGCTGCTGCTGGTTGGGGTCCGAGGCCACACCGGTGGCCACGCCGTAGGTGTACGAGAGGTCGCCGGCGAAGTTCCGGGTGAACCGCCGGGTAAGGCTGAGCTCGAAGCCGCGGGAGGACGCGTAGTCCTTGTTCACGTACTGGGTGACCAGGGCGGGGCTGTCTCCCGAACTCACTTCCTGGATGGTGAGGAGTCCGAAGATGTCCTTGAAGTAGACCGTGAACTGCCCGAAAACGTCCTCGGTGAACATGTGCTGGAGCGCGGCCTGATAGGAGACCGTGGTCTCGTTCTCCAGGTTCGGGTTTCCCCGGGTCCGGACCGCGGCGCCGCGATTCTCGAAGATGTACTGGCGGTCCGGGACCTGGCTGAAGCGACCGTAGTGGAAGGAGAACACGTCGCGGTCGGAAATCGGGTAGGCAATGCCGACCCGCGGACTCCATTGGGTGCGGGTCCGGTTCTCGACCTCCGAGGCGTCGAGCTGGTTCCCCACCGAGAACAGGTCGTAGCGAAGTCCGGCGTTGACCACCATCCCTTCGTGCTCCCACCGGTCCTGCAGATAGTAGGAGCCCTCGGGATTGTAGTAGTGGTACTGGCTCCGGTAGAGGCCGATGAGCCCTTCCGCGTTGACCCGGTTGGGGAAATCCACCGCGAGGAGTTGGAGATCGTTGTACGTCAGCTCCACTCCGCTCTTCACCTTGTGGGGTCCGATCTCGCTGGTCCAGTCCGTCTTCACCGTCCACACCTTCGTGGTGCGGTCGGTGTACGTGGGGACGTCTCCGTTGGTGGCGAAGAACGGGTGGGTGGAGAAATGGATCCGGTCCCGCCACTGATCCGGGTACCGGGCCTGGTATTCCCAGGGTTGCTCCCCCAGCACGTCGGAGGTGTAGTCGTACTGGTTCCGGCTGACCTTGAGGGTGTAGAAGGTCCCTTCGCTGAGGGTATGGCTCCACACCATCTTGTACTGGCGGAAATCGTTGGTGATGTTCGGCGTGTGCTCGGGGGCGTTGTAGTAGACCCAGTTGGGCCCCTCCTGGCGCTCGCTGAATTGCCCGTAGCGAGTGACGATCTCGCCGGTATCGGGGATCGTGTCCAGCCGGGTCTCCACGAAACCCGACTGGCTGAAGGTATGGTAGTAGGTGTCGTACTTGTGGTGGTTGTCCAGCACCTCGAAGGTCATCTTGTAGTTGGGACCCGGCTTCCAGGCCAGCTTGGACTGGAGATTGATCTCGTTGTCCTGGCGGGGGCCCACCCGGATGAAGTCGAGAACCTGGCTGCGGGTGCGCTGCTCGCTGGTCTTCAGGTAGGTGTCGGTCCAGGTGCCCTGGATCGACACGAAGTAGGTGAGATTGCGGACCGGCGTGGGCCCGCCCATGCCCAGGGAAACCCGGTCGTAGTTGTCGTAGGTCTTGTCCGGGGCCCCGTAGTCGTCGGTCATGTAGGTGACGTTCCCGGAGAAGGCATCCCCGCCTTCCTGGGTGACGATGTTGACGATGCCGGACTGGGCGTTTCCGTACTCGGCGTCGAACCCGCCGAGAAGGACGTCGGAATTCGAGACGGAGACCGTGGCCACGTTGACGCCCCCTCCCACCAGAGGGTCGTTCACGGGCATGCCGTCGATCTGATACTGAACCTCCCCCGCCCGACCGCCCCGGAAATGGAGCTGCCCGGCCTGGGAGACGACGCCGGACTTGAGCCCCACCGCTTCCTGGAAGGAGTCGACCGGGAGGCGCTCCAAATCGTCCTGGCCGACCTGGTGCGAGGTGGTGGAAGTCTTCTGGTCGATGAGCTTCCTCTGGGCCTCGATCACCACCGGCTTCATGGTGGCGACGACGGTCTCCTTGAGGTCGAAATTGAGGTTGACGCTCTGTCCCGCGTTGATCTGGAGGCTCCGCTCCTGGGGCTCATAACCGAGGAAGGATACGCGGACGTTGTAGCTGCCGACCGGGATGTTCTTGACCGTGTACTTGCCGTCGCTGTTGGTCATCGCGCCCAGTTTCGTTCCCAGCACGACCACGTTGGCGAAGGGCAGGGGTTCGCTCTTCTCTCCGGCGCTCTTCACGGTCCCCGTCAGCGTGCCGGTTCCCTGAGCGAATGCGGAGGTGCTGGCCGCCAGGCTCAAACCGGCGACCAATAGCATGGCTAGCAGGCTCTTGGGGCGGACGTCCATTACCGTGTCGGCTCCTTTCCGCGGGGCGTAACCCCGTAGCCCTGGCTCTCTTCGACAGGCGCAACTATAAGCGCGAGGGACGGTTGAGTCAACTGAGGCCGACTCAGCCGCCCGGGCGTCCCTTCGAATCCACCACCTGGGGGACCGAACGGGCACCATACGAGGGCCGATGAAGGAGCGAGACGTCTCGTGAGGCAGGACCGCCGGCACCAAACGGCGGCGCGAGGGAGAGGACCCTGTGGCCTCCTTGCTCCAACAATTTAGCCAGACCAGAAGCCCCTGTCAAGTCCGATTCTCCGGGTCAGAAGAGGTACTTGACGTAGGCGGAGAATCGGGATCGATTGACGTCGATGTCCGACTGAACGTCCACGTCGTAGGCGAAGTCGAACTGCCAGATCCCTCCCGACGGCACCACCCCCAGGCCGGTGGCCAGGGTGGTGGTGTTGAAGGACCCGTCCCGGTCGGGAAGCGCCTCGTACTCCTGCTTCAGCCGGGACCGGACGATCCCCAACCGGCCGACCAGCATCTCCCCCAGGAGGTACTCCCCCCCCACACGCAAGGTGTTGTCTTTCAAGGTGTTGGTGATCGACCCGAACTCGTCGGTGCTGGTGACGTCGGTCTTGGCCAGCTTGGCCTC
>CAYRIJ010000077.1:0-14582 GCA_964424285.1 uncultured bacterium | reverse complement strand
CGAACCGCCGCCAGATTGTGTGCATGACTTCTGAATCGGAACACTAGACGTGGTTCCGGAGCATCAGCTCCCTGGGGTGGGGATCGAGGTAGAGCTGCCCGAGGAGGTACTCCTGGTTCGCCGCCCGGGCATGGTGGCGAAGGAGGGTGATCGGCACCACCAGGGGCACCAGTCCCCGCCGGTAGTCCTCGATCACCCCGGCCAGCTCGGCCCGCGAGGCCGCGTCCAGGTCGCGTTTCACGAACCCGGCCATGTGCTGGAGCACGTTGGTGTGCTTCCGCGGTGTGGTGCGCCGGGCCATCCCCTCCATGAACGCCCGGCCGTAGCGCGACTTGGCCTCGGCCGCCCCCAGGCGCTTCGCGTCGGCCACGATCCGCCCCATCCCGGTGTAGTCGACGGGGCTGTGGGAAAGGATGAGGAACTTGTGGGCGGTGTGGAAGTCCACCAGTCGCCCGACGGAGTAGCGCCCTTTCAGGAAGTCCTTCCACCGGCGGTAGGCGAACACCCGCTCGATGAAGTTCTCGCGGAGGACCGGATCGTGAAGCCGTCCCTCCTCTTCCACCGGAAGGAGGGGAAAGCGGTCCATGAGGGTTCGCGCGAAGAGTCCCACGCCCCGCTTCGCCGGCATTCCCGACCCCGCGTACACCTTGACCCGCTCCATGCCGCAGCTCGGCGAACCCTTCTTCAACACGTATCCGCAGAGATCCGCGTCGTCCAGGGCCGCGGTCCGTCGTGCCGCGAAGGCGGTCATGGCCTCGGTGTGGTCGGTCCCCGTCCGCGTTCCCACCATGCGGGGAGCGTCGACGGAGCCCTCCAGGCGCACCGCTTCGCGCGGGATCCCCATTCCCGACTCCACTTCCGGGCACACCGGAACGAACTCCACGTAGGCCGAGAGGACGTCGGTCAGGAAGGAGTTCCGCTTGTGACCGCCGTCATAGCGCACCTCTTCCCCGAGGAGGCACTGGGAAACCCCGATCCGGATGACCGGACCGGAGACGTTCCCGTCGGACGGGCGGGAAACGTCGATCGCCTTCATCGGACTCCGGCGGGGGCCGGACTCCGGTGTCCGCGGCTCCGCGGCCCCGGCCGGCGAGCGGTCAAATGTCCAGGTTCTGGACGTAGATGGCGTTCTTTTCGATGAAGTCGCGACGCGGCTCCACCTCCTCACCCATCAGGGTGGAGAAGACGTCGTGAGCCTCGACGGAATCTTCCAGGGTGATGCGGCGGAGAATCCGCGTCTCGGGGTCCATGGTGGTATCCCAGAGCTGATCGGGGTTCATCTCCCCCAGGCCCTTGTACCGCTGGACGTGGACGCCCTTGGCGCTCCCGAACTCGGCGGTCATGAGGCGGTCGCGCTCCTCGTCGCTCCACGCGTAGAAGTTCTTGGTCCCCTTGGAGAGCCGGTAGAGCGGCGGCTGGGCGATGAACACGTATCCCAGATCGATCAGGGGACGCATCTGGCGGAAGAGGAAGGTCAGGAGCAGCGTCCGGATGTGGGCTCCGTCCACGTCGGCGTCGGTCATGAGGATGAGCTTGTGGTAGCGGGGCTTGGCGCCGTCGAAGTCGCTCCCGATCCCCGCCCCCAGGGCGGTGATGATGGTGCGGATCTCCTCGTTGGAGAGCATCTTGTCCGGCCGGGCCTTCTCCACGTTCAGGATCTTGCCCTTGATGGGGAGGATGGCCTGGTATTCGCGGTTTCGGGCCTGCTTGGCCGAGCCGCCGGCCGAATCGCCCTCGACGATGAAGAGCTCGCTCACCGCCGGGTCGCGGCTCGAGCAGTCGGCGAGCTTCCCGGGCAGGGAACCCGAATCGAGGGCCGTCTTCCGGCGGGCCAGTTCCCGGGCCTTCCGTGCCGCCTCGCGGGCCCGGGCCGCGGCCACCGACTTCTCGATGATCGCCTTGGCCACGGCGGGGTTGGTGTCGAGGAAATCGTTCAACCCCTCGCTCACCAGGGACTCCACGATGCCCTTGATCTCGCTGTTTCCGAGCTTCCCCTTGGTCTGCCCCTCGAACTGCGGCTCGGGGACCTTCACGCTGATCACCGCGGCCAGGCCTTCCCGCACGTCCTCGCCGGAGAGGCTCAACTTGTCGTTCTTGAACAGCTTCTCCCGCGCGCCGTAGGCGTTGAACACCCGGGTGAGCGCGGAGCGGAAACCCACCAGGTGGGTTCCCCCCTCCACCGTGCAGATGTTGTTGACGTAGGAGAACACGCTCTCGTTGTAGGTGTCGTTGTACTGGAGCGAGACCTCGACCTCGGCGTCGTCCCGCCGCCCCTTCAGGTAGATGGGGGGCTGGTGCAGGGTCTGATGGCCGCGGTTCAGGCTCTGAACGAACTCCAGGATGCCGCCGTCGAAACGGAATTTGTGGTCCTTCCCCGTCCGTTCGTCGGCGATCTCGATGGTGAGCCCGGGGTTCAGGAACGCCAGCTCCCGGAGCCGCTGGCTCAGGGTATCGAAGGAGTACTCCAGGGTCTCGAACACCTCGGGGTCGGCATGGAAGGTGATGGTGGTTCCCCGTCCCTCGGACGGGCCGAGATCCTCGAGTTCGCTGGTGGCCACCCCCTGGGCATACGTCTGCCGGTAACGGTGGCCGTCGCGGATGATCACCGCTTCCAGGGTCTTGCTGAGCGCGTTCACCACCGAGACGCCCACCCCGTGCAACCCGCCGGAAACCTTGTAGCTCGACTTGTCGAACTTGCCGCCGGCGTGAAGGGTGGTCATCACCACCTCGAGGGCCGGGCGGCCTTCCTTGGCGTGCAGCTCCACCGGAATGCCCCGGCCGTTGTCGACCACGGTGACCGACTGGTCGGGGTGGATCGACACCTCGATGTGATCGCACTCTCCGGCCAAGGCCTCGTCGATGGAGTTGTCCACGACCTCGTAGACCATATGGTGGAGCCCCTGGATGCCGGTGCTCCCGATGTACATGCTGGGGCGCTTGCGCACCCCCTCGAGGCCCTTGAGGACCTTGATCGATTCGGCGTCGTAGGCGCCATGGGGCAAGGGTTCTTGTGCCATCGATTCCTTCATTCTCCGCGTCGCGGGGCGCGGCGGGCCGCTTCCCCGGATGCCGGTTGCAGACGCAGATCCTGGACCACCTCGGCTCCGAGCCGCCGGTTCAGATCAAGGATCATCCGTCGCTTCAAATAGGTCAGCTCGTTCATCCAGGTGGAACTGTCCACCTCGACCACGAGCGTGCCGTCCCGAAAAGCGACCGCCCGGGCCCGGGCGGCCACGCGGTCACCGACCACTTCGGGCCAAACCTCGACCGCCTGCCAGCCCACCATGGGCCCGGTCAGTCGGAGACGGGCCAGCAACTCCTGTAGCGGGCCGCCTATCCTGTCCATTGTGTCCTTCCGCTATTACCGCGGGGCGGGGTTGGAAATGCCTCTCTCGCCGACCCGGTCCGTTTCACGCCTCCGGGAGTCGGAGCGGCATCACGAGACACAGAATATCCTCGTTGGGTTCCTGCACGGCGGGGACGAAGATACCGGGGCTGGTCGGCGTGTTCAGCTGGACGGTGACCTCCTCCGAGTCCATGGTTCGCAACGCTTCCAGGAGATAGGCGGCATTGTAGCCGACCGAAAGCTCGTCCCCGGAGTAGTTGGTGCCGATGGATTCCTGTCCTTCCCCGACGTCCGCCGTGTTCACGCTCAACTCGACCCGCTCGGGCTTGACCGAGAGCTTGATCTGACGCGTCACGCTGTCGGAGAGCACGACCACCCGGCGCAGGGCGGCGATCAATTCGTCCCTGCGAACCTGGAACTTCTTCGGATTGTCCTTGGGAATCACCTGTTCGTAGTTGGGAAAATTACCGTCGATCAGTCGGGAATACACGGTCGTCGGGCCCACCTCGAAGACGGCGAAGTTCTTGCTGACGTTGAGCTTCACGGTCTCGGTGCCCGCTGCGAGCCGCACCACCTGGGAGAGGGCCTTGGGGGGAATGATGAGATCCCGGCCCTCGAGACCTTTGTACTCTCCCTTGAAAGCCGACTTGGCCAGGCGATGGCCGTCGGTGCCCACCATCCGCAGCTCCCCTTCCTTGAACTGGAGGAGGGCGCCGGTGAGCATCTGCCGGGTCTCATCGTTGCTCACCGCATAGGTGGAACGACGCACCGCCTTCTCGAGCACCCCGGTGGGAAGGGTGACCATCTTGTCGGCATCGACCTGGGGAAGCTGGGGAAAGTCCTCCGGGTCCAACCCGACGATGGTGAAGGAGCCGTTTCCGCAGGCAAGCTTCACCTTGGCGTCCTTGACCACGACCTTGATGTCGGCGTCGGGAAGCTCCCTCACGATCTCGCCCACGCGCTTGGCGGGAATGGTGATCGATCCGGGTTCGGTGACCTCGGCTTCTCCCCGGGTCCGGATCGAAATGTCCAGATCGGTGGCCACCAGGGTCAGGCCTTCCTTGTCGGCCTCGACGAGTATGTTCGACAGAATCGGAAGGGTGCTCTTCGCCGGAACGGCGCTGACCACCACCTGCAGGAGCTCCTGAAGGGCTCCCTTCGAAATGGAGAACTTCATCCTGTTTCCCCTTCACACAGCCTTAAGAAGCGATCCGCGGTCCATGGGGACGGGGCAGTTCTGAACCCACCGGTCCGAACCAGCGATTATAGTCGCTGCTTCCCCCCTCCACAAGGGCCATCCCCAGTCCTAAGTCATTAACATCCTGAAAGTTACACGCCAAGAGACGGCACTCTGGATCCCGGCCGGCGTTGCCCGAGTCGGGCTTGGCCCCCCGTCTTCCGGGTTCCTACTTCTTATAGGTATTGAAGGTAGTAGTAGTAGTAGGGGCCGGGAAACCGTGGACAACTCCGACCTTCCGCCGTAACTGCATGCCCGGCAAGGAATGTCGAGTCCGGCGGAGAAGCCGGCTTATCCCCAGCGTTCCCCGGTCTTCCCCACTCCGGCGTCACGCGACGTTTTCCACGGAAGTTGTCCACCTCCGGACCCCCACTTATCAAGGCTCTCTCCGCAGTCGTTCGGTCAACTCCTCGACGGTGTGCTGGTACTCGGGGTCGAGTTCCATCATCTCCCTCACGCGGTCGCAGGCGTAGAGCACGGTGGTGTGATCGCGGCCGCCGAGCACCTTGCCGATCTCGGTCAGCGGCATTTCGGTGAGGGTCCGGCAGAGGTACATGGCGGTCTGTCTCGGGACGACGATGACGTTGGTCCGTCGCTTTCCCTTCAAGGCCTCGACGGTAACGTTGAAGCGTTGGGCGGTGGTCTTGATGATCGCGGGGGCCTCCGGGCGCTTCTGCTTTTCCCGACGCATGAAGTCGTGGAGAACCTGGTTGGCCAGGTCGACGTTGATCTGGCTCTTCATCAAGGTGGCGAAGGCGACCAACCGCACCAGGGAGCCTTCCAGCTCCCGGATGTTGGACCGGACGTTTTCGGCGATCAACAGGGCCACGTCTTCGGGCAGGTGGACGTTCTCGATCTCCGCCTTCTTGCGGATAATGGCCACGCGGGTCTCGAGGTCGGGCGGCTGGATGTCCGCGACCAGGCCCCAGTGGAAGCGGCTGACCAGCCGCTCCTCCAGCATCCGGATCTCCTTGGGAGGCCGGTCGCTGGTGAGCACGATCTGCTTTCGGGCCTCGTAGAGGGCGTTGAAGGTGTGAAAGAACTCTTCCTGGGTGCTCTCCTTGCCGGTGAGGAACTGGATATCGTCCAGGAGAAGCAGGTCCACGTTCCGGTACTTCGTCTTGAACTCCAGGGTCTTGGCGTGCTGGATGGACCAGATCATCTCGTTCATGAACTTTTCGGTCGAGACGTAGGTCACGCGGGCGTCGGGAGAGTGGATGAGCACCGCGTTCCCGATCGCCTGCATGAGATGGGTCTTTCCCATACCCACCCCGCCGTAGAGGAAGAGCGGGTTGTAGGAAGTGGCCGGGTTCTCCGCCACGGCCTTGCTGGCGGCGTGGGCGAGCTGGTTGCTCTTGCCGACCACGAAATTCTGGAAGGTGTACTTGGGGTCGATCTGGGCCTGGCGGTCACGGTAGATCCGGGCCGGTTGCCTCGGGGCAGGGGCGGCGATCCCCCGCTCCCGGGAATGAGCCTCGAGGTCCGGATCCACCTTGAAGGCGAGGCTCAACCCCTCGCCGTACACCTTGATCATCGCTTTCTGGAGAACATCCATGAAGTTCTCCGACAGCCAGTCCGCCACGAACTGGCTCGCTACGCCGATGGTGAGGGTGTCGTCCTCCTGGCTGTGGAATCGGATGTTGCTGAACCAGGTCTCGAACGCCTGGTCGTGGACTCTGCTGCGTACTTCGTGTAGAAGCTGCCTCCAGTTGGGGGGGAGAGGGTCGGTTGCCATCGGTGGGACTCCTTCAGAGTTATCCACAATCCCGGGCATAAGCCGAGAACGCCGGGACGGGGAGATGTCTATTCGGCAAATCCGAGGGTTTGCCCCGCCCCTACGGCGCGAGCATTCCCGGGCGCCTTTCCACACGTGTGGAAAGGCATCCAACTAGCTGTCTTTTATAGGGTTGTGGTTCGGATAGAGGCGCTTTCCGCACTGAGTTATCCACAGGCAGGGAGACCAGGGTGGGGAATACAACGGCTCCTCCGTAACACCGTGCGCCACAGCACCTTGAAAGCCAAGAGCCACGGTCAAGGTCCGGATTCGAGCGTGGGGGCAGCGTACCACAGGGTCAGGTGCCCCACAACACCAAATCAGGACCCCCAAAAAAGCGTGTAACTTACTTCCGTATAATGATATGTGGCGCCATCTTCACGTTCAATCTCGTTCGAGGGGTCCCCGGGGCCGATTCCTGGGGAAAACGGCCGGACCGGGCGGTTTCCTCTCGATGGTCGGCGAAAATAGTCGACTCACACTACCACCGGTTCGAAGCTCTTGACTCGGTTCCGGGGAGCGCATACCCTCTTCGGTCCTGTTGCGTTTTCGGCAACTCTTGCCGTAGGCGGTCCTCCCCGGGACCGTTCCATCTAGCTCTCGATCAAAGGGGATCAGGGTGAAGCGAACCTTCCAACCACATAATCGCAGGCGCAAGAAAAAGCACGGCTTCCGAGCGCGCATGAAGTCCAAGTCCGGACGTCTGGTCTTGAAGCGCCGCCGCGCCAAGGGCAGGGCCCGGCTGGCCCCGTAGTGACCCCGAACGGGGTCGTGGGGGGATCCCCGGACCGCCGTCTCCGCCCTGGAGACCGGCTCCGTCGCAACCCGGAATTCCAGCGCGTCTATCGCGAAGGAAAGAGCTATCCGGGCCGGTTCCTGGTTCTCTTCGTCTTGCGCGCGCCCGACGCCCCGCTCCGCGCCGGTTTCGTGGCCGGTCGCCGGGTGGGGAACGCGGTGCATCGCAACCGCGCCAAGCGCCTTCTCCGCGAAGCATTCCGACTGAGAAAGGCCGGACTCCATCCCCGGGGATACGAGGTGGTGCTGGTGGCGCGGAAGGGATGTGGCGAGGCGCGGTTCGAGGACGTGGACCGGGAGCTGGCCGGGCTCCTCGATCGCGTAGGCCTCTCCGGCGAGTCCTCGGTTGCCCCCGCGTCGCCCCCGGGCGAGAATCGCTGACGTGAACACCCAGACCCGCACGCATTTCCATCACGCACCCCCGGAATGGCCCCGCCGGTTCCTGGCCGGGGTCATCCGCCTGTATCAGATCGTGTTGTCGCCGGTTCTCCCCCCCTCCTGCCGCTATACCCCCACCTGCTCGCACTACGCGCGGGAGGCGATCCTCCGCTTCGGTGCGGCCCGGGGGTCCTGGATGGCCGTGAAGCGAGTGCTCCGGTGTCACCCATTTCATCCGGGGGGTTACGACCCGGTGGAGTAGGCCCGCCGGGCCGGACTCCAAGAAGGAGTTTCATGGATCGACGATTTCTCATGGCGGTGGTGCTCTCGGCCATCGTGCTCATCGTCTTCCAGATGTGGTTCGCGCCCAAGCCGCCTCCCCCGGGGACGAAGAAGTCCAGCGAGGCCTCGGTGGCCGAATCGCTGGCCACCGCCGCCGGCACCACCGCGGTGGAAGGCACCGCCGCGGTCACCGCCGCCCCGAGCGAATCCACCGGGACCGCGACCCCGTCCGCCGGGCTCGAGACCGGGCTGGACCGGGCATCCTCGGAACAGACCGTCGAGGTGAGGACGGAGCAGTACGACGCGGTCTTCTCCAACCGGGGCGGACAGCTCGTATCCTGGAAGTTGTTGAATTACAACGGACTGACCGGGGGCCCGGTGGACCTGGTCCCCCCCGGGACGGGGGAGCTCGATCTCGTCCTCGAAACCGAGACCGGGGTGAAGCGCCTCTCGGAGACCCTGTTTTCGACCCGGGAAGAAACCCTGGCCGACGGCGGACAGCGGTTGATCTTCGAGGCCGGATCCGAGGGCGGGGCGCGCATCACCAAGACCTACACCTTCCCCGCCCGGGGCTACATGGTGGACCTGGACGTTTCCATCGCCGGCGTGCCCGAAGCGGTGGGTTACCGGCTGACCTGGCGGGACGGGGTCCCCCGGGCCGAGTCCAACCAGAAGCAGTACCACACCGCCGCCGGCACCATCGTCCTTCTCGGGAAGGAGAAGGAGTCGGTCCGCCCCGGAAGCTTCAAGAAGACCCACGAGAAGGAGCTACAGGGGAACGTCATCTGGGCGGGAGTCCGGAACAAGTACTTCATGGCGGTGATGATCCCCCCCGAGGGGGTCTCCAGCCGCGTGGTGGCCACCGGGGACGCGGCCCGGAACATCACCGGCGCCGAGCTGGTGATGCCCATGCTCCACGGGGCCGCCGACCACCAGTACCACGTCTACCTGGGGCCGATGGACTACGCCAGCCTCAAGGACCTCGACCACGGGCTCGAGCAGGCGGTGGACCTGGGCTGGAAGATCTTCCGGCCGATCTCCAAGCTCCTCTTGGCGGTCATGGTGTGGATGTACGGCTTCATCCCCAACTACGGCGTGGTCATCATCATCATCTCCGCGGCCACCAAGCTCATCTTCTACCCGCTCACCAAGTCCAGCGTGAAGAGCATGCGGGCCATGCAGCGGGTCCAGCCGGAAATGCAGGCGATCAAGGAGAAGTACAAGAACGACGCCCAGCGCCAGCAGAAAGAGACGATGGCGCTCTACAAGAAGCACAAGGTGAACCCCATGGGGGGGTGCCTGCCCATCGTCGTCCAGATGCCGGTGTTCGTCGCCCTCTACGCGGTGCTGGCCAACAGCATCGCCATGCGGGGAGCGGACTTCGTCCTGTGGATGAACGACCTGTCCTCCCCGGACACCATCGCCACCGTGGGCGGGTTCGCGATCCACGTCCTGCCGTTTCTTCTGTTCCTGACCACGGTGGCCCAGCAGATGCTGACCCCCACCGCCGGCGACCCGCGCCAGAAGATGATCGGCTACATGATGCCCCTGGTCATGCTGTTCATCTTCTATTCGTTCCCGGCGGGTCTCAACCTCTACTGGACGGTGAACAACATCCTGACCGTGGCCCAGCAATGGATGATTCACCGGGAAGAGCCGATGCCGGCTCCGGCGGCCAGCACAGCATGACCGACAGCATGAACGAATTCACCCCGCCGCCGGCGAACGAGGGCGCCGTCGAAGTCGAAGGAAGCACGGTTGAGGAGGCGACGGCGGCCGGCCTCGCCCGGCTCGGCCTCGCCGCCGGGGACGCCGAGGTCTCGGTGCTGGACGCCGGGACCCGGGGATTCCTGGGGATCGGCTCCCGCCCCGCCCGGGTGCGGGTGGCGATCAAGGACCGGCTCGGGGCCACCGCCCAGCGGATCGCCGAGAAGCTCCTGAACCTGATGGGGATCACCGCCGAGGTCGCGACCAGCGAGAGCGGCGGCGCGGTGACCCTGGACATCCGGAGCGGCGAAACCGACGGGCTCCTGATCGGGCGGAAGGGGGAGACCCTCGCCGCCCTCCAGCACGTGATCGTGCGCATGGCCTCGCGGCAGTTGAACGGCCGGGGCGGGGAGATGCGGGTGGACGTGGCCGGATACCGCGGCCGGCGGGAGGAACAGCTCCGCCAGCTGGCCCGAAACCTGGCCGAGCGGGTCGAGCGCACCCGGCGCCGGGCCATGACCGAGCCCCTGACCCCGGCGGAGCGGCGCGTGGTGCACCGCGCCCTGGCCGAGATTTCCGGGGTGGAGACCCACGCCGCGGGTTCGGGGGTGAACAAGCGCGTGGTCCTCATCCCCGCGCGGCGCTCCGACGCCGCCCCGGGAGACCCGGTCCCCGGCGACGGCGGGGCCTGATCCCGCCGGTCCAGAAGACCCGGTCCGAATAGCGTCACCGGAAGGTCCCCGTGATCCGAAACACGACCCTGGATACCATCGCCGCGCTCGCCACCCCTCCCGGGGCGGGGGCCCTGGCCGTGGTGCGCTTGAGCGGCCCCGAAGCGGTGGCGGCGGCCGATCGGGCGTTTCGCGGGGCGCGGAAGCTCGAGACCCTGGCCGGCTTCGAGGGGATGCACGGGTTCGTGGTGGACGGCGAGGTCCCGGTGGACGAGGCGGTGGCCTGGGTGTATCGCGGGCCGCGCTCCTACACCGGGGAGGACGTGGTCGAACTCTCCTGCCACGGAGGAAGCGTTCCCGCCCGCCGGGTGCTGGAAACGCTATGGAAGGCGGGCGCCCGGCCCGCCGAGCCGGGCGAGTTCTCGAGGCGGGCGTTCCTGAACGGGCGACTGGATCTGGCCCAGGCCGAGGCGGTGGCCGATCTCATCGCCGCGCGCGGGCGACGGGCCCAGGAGCAGGCCCTGGTCCAGCTCCAGGGCGGGTTGTCGGAGCGGGTGCGCGGGTTGGCGGGGGAGATCCGGGGCGAGCTGGCGCGCATCGAGGCGCATCTCGACTTCGGGGACGATGTCCCCGAGGCCCCGGACGCGGCTTCGGTGGCCGCCGCGCTGGCCCGGGCCGAAGCGCGCCTCGATCGTCTGGCCGCCGGCCACGCCCCCTCGCGCCGGGCGCGGGAGGGGATGACGGTGGCGCTCTGCGGGCGGCCGAACGTGGGGAAGTCGTCCCTCCTCAACGCCCTGGTGGGATCCGACCGCGCCCTGGTCCACGAGACCCCCGGCACCACCCGCGACGTGGTGGACGGGTGGGTGGAGTGGTCCGGGATCCCGGTCCGGCTGGTGGACACCGCGGGGCTTCGCGAGGCGGCGGAACCGGTGGAGCGGGCGGGGGTGGAGCGAAGCCGCTCCGAACTCCGGAAAGCGGATGTGATCCTGTGGGTGGTGGACGGCTCGACGGCGCCCACCTCCGAGGACCGGGAAATCGCCGGCGGGCTGGAGTTTGCGCGGGTGCACCTGATTCTCAACAAGGCGGACCTGGGATCCTGGCCGGAAGGGTGGGTGAACGGCCACTCACCCCGTGCGATCCACCGAACCTCGGCCCTCAGCGGGGCGGGGGTCGGGAGCCTGGCCCGGGCCCTGGAGGCGGAGCTCACCGCCGAGGTGGTGGGAGCCCTGGAGGGAGAGACGGTCTGGGTGGCCAACGAGCGCCACGCTCACCTCCTGAGGTCGGGGGCGTCGGCCCTGGCGCGAGGGCGGGCGGTGCTCCTGGCGGGCGAGCCGGTGGAGCTGGCGGCGGCGGATCTGCACCGGGCCCTCGAGGCTCTGGCCGCCATCACCGGCGAGCGGGCGGGGAGCGAGCTCCTGGACGAGATCTTCCGGCGGTTCTGCATCGGAAAGTGACGGCGGCGGTCCCGCGCGCCGCGCCCGGGCCGACCCTCTGTTGTTGGAGACCCTTTCAGCATGACTTCTCGCGACACCTATGACGTCATCGTGATCGGGGCCGGCCACGCCGGCTGCGAGGCCGCCTCGGCCGCGGCGCGCATGGGGATGCGAACCCTGCTCCTCACCCTGAACCTGGATCACGTGGCGCAGATGTCCTGCAACCCGGCCATCGGCGGCGTGGGGAAGGGTCAGATGGTGCGGGAGATCGACGCCCTGGGGGGCGTCATGGGCCGGGCGATCGACGCCGCCGGGATCCAGTTCCGGATGCTCAACCGGAGCAAGGGGCCCGCGGTCCACTCCCCCCGGGCCCAGGCCGACAAGAAGCTCTATCAGGACACCGTCCGCCGCATGGTGGAGCAGACGCCGGAGCTGGATCTCCGCCAGGGCCAGGTGGTGGAGATCCTCCTGGAGGGGGACCGGATCGCCGGGGTGGGGCTCCAGAGCGGCCGCCGGTACGCCTGCCGGGCCCTCATCATCACCCCGGGGACCTTCCTGAACGGTCTCATCCACCTCGGCGACGCCAACTATCCGGGGGGCCGAAGCGGCGAGATCTCCGCGCCGCGGCTCTCCGACTCCCTTCGGGAGAAAGGGTTCCGCCTGGGGCGGATGAAGACCGGCACCCCGCCGCGAATCCACCGGCGGAGCATCGATTTCGACGGGCTCGCCGTTCAATACGGGGACGAGCCCCCCGCCCCCTTCTCCCACTTCACCGAGGCCCTGGACGTGGAGCAGGTGACCTGCTGGACCACCCACACCACCGAAGAGACCCACCGGGTGATCCGGGAGAACATGCACCGCTCACCCCTCTACTCGGGGCGCATCCGGGGGGTCGGCCCCCGGTACTGCCCTTCCATCGAGGACAAGGTGGTGAAGTTCCCCGACCGCCCGGCCCATCACATCTGGATCGAGCCCGAGGGGCGCGCGACCGACGAGATGTATATCAACGGTCTCTCCACCAGCCTTCCCGAGGAAGTGCAGATGGAGATCCTGTCCACCGTGCCCGGTCTCGCGGAGGCGGAGATGCTGCGGCCGGGCTACGCGGTGGAATACGACTTCGTGCATCCGGAACAGCTCCATCCCAACCTCGAGACCAAGCTCGTGGCCGGGCTCTTCCTGGCCGGCCAGATCAACGGCACCACCGGGTACGAGGAGGCGGCGGGGCAGGGGTTGCTGGCCGGGATCAACGCCGCGCTCCGGATCCGGGGAGAGGAGCCGGTGGTGCTTCGTCGTTGGGAAGCCTACGTGGGGGTCATGATCGACGACCTGGTGACCCTGGGCACCGAGGAGCCGTACCGCATGTTCACCTCGCAGTCGGAGTACCGGCTGCTCTTGCGGAACGACAACGCGGACCAGCGGCTGATGGAGCTGGGCGCGCGGCTGGGCCTGGTGACCGGCGCGGAGCGGGCCGGCTGGCTGGAGAAACGGCGGCGGATCGCCGGGGAGCGGGAGCGCCTGCGGACCTCCCGGGTCTCCGCGCATCGGATCGCCGAGGCGTTGCCTTCCCTGGAAATGCCGGAGTTCGGGGGGGCGAGTCTCGAGGACCTTCTGCGTCGTCCCGAGATGGATTATCCGGGCCTGGCCGTGGTGTCCGAAGCGCCGCTCCTCCCC
This sequence comes from uncultured bacterium, assembly GCA_964424285.1. Taxonomy (GTDB): domain Bacteria; phylum Eisenbacteria; class RBG-16-71-46; order JABDJR01; family JABDJR01; genus CAVSKL01. Next base: position 1,288 of record CAYRIJ010000077.1, on the reverse strand, counting down.
GAGGACCTCGGGAGGCGTCTGGAGATCGAGGTGAAGTACGAGGGATACATCCGCCGGGAACTGGACGGCATCGATCGCCGGCGCGACATGGAAGACCGCCGGATTCCCGAGCCGTTCTGGCAGAGCGAGCTCCGGGGGGTGTCCAACCAGGGGCGCGAAGCGCTCCTCCGGGTCCGGCCGCAGAACGTGGGACAGGCTTCCCGGGTGAGGGGGGTGTCGCCGGCCGACGTGGGGGTGATCCTGGTCCGGCTCCGGGAATTCGGGGGGGCGGGGAAGCGCGGCGCATCGAACGGATCCGGTACCGGCTTGCAGTAATTCCGGCCGGAATTCAGGAAAAGGATAGAGCATGGAAAGAGCGGAGTTCGATAGCGATAAGAAACTATTTATCTCATGGATGAGTGATAATTATAAAGAACTATCGGATGGGGACCGGAAGCGACTCCTCGATTACGGGGAGCTGATCATCGAGCGGGGCGCCAGCCTGGGGCTGGTTTCCCGAAAGGATCTGCCCCGGCTCTTCATGCGTCACCTCCGGGAAGTCGCGGCGCCGGCGTTCGTGGGGCTGGCCAGGCCGGGGTCCCGGGTGGTGGACATCGGAAGCGGCGCCGGCCTACCGGGGATTCCCCTGGCCATCTTGCGCCCCGACCTGGACATCGTCCTCGTTGAACCGAGGCACCGACGGGCCGGGTTTCTCGAGCGGACCGTCATGCAGCTGGGGCTCAAGCAGACCCGCGTGGTCATGGCATCGCTGGACGCCTTCGTCCGATCCCGACCCGAGCCCCTGTTCAGCGTGGGGGTTTCCCGGGCCGTGAGCTGGACGCCGCCCATGGTGAAATTGCTCGAAGAGATCATGACCCCCGAGGGGGACTTCATTCGTTTCGGGGACCCGGGTCTGGGGCTTCCCGGTATCCGGGTCGTGCCCATCGAGAGCGAATCCCCCCGGGCCATCCAGATCTGGCCCCGATCCACGTGGGCGGAGCTGCCAAACTCCCGGTAACGGTCCGGCCGGGACCGGCGGGACGATCGGGGTGGCGATGTTTCACGTGAAACGTCGGCCGATACAACCCCCAGGATTGTACAAACGCACGGCTTGTTTTTAGTCTAAATCGTTTTACATAAACAGGTTATAAGGCAGATGGTGATCCATTCGCCTGGGTCGGCGGTCCTGCGAGGAGATCGGTCGGCCTGTCCGGGTGGACCAGGTGGGTGGTTGGTCGTGAGGGGGACTGGACGGGAACCATCCCGGGCCCGGGGTCCGGGAACCGAGGTGCCGCTCCGAGCCGGGGGT
>CAYRIJ010000076.1:0-14596 GCA_964424285.1 uncultured bacterium | reverse complement strand
GCCCTGTTGCGGGACAAAATCAAGAAACAACTGGCCCGGGAGCGGGGTATTGTGATCTGAGCGGGCGCGAGGGAGAGGACCGTGAGGCTGAGCGAAGAGAAGATCCAGCGCATAGCCGTCCGGCTGGCCGGACTCCTGGAAAGCAGGACCGACCTGGTGCGGTTCCAGGGCCGTCGCGGGGCGCTGGAGCGGGATATCGCCCGTTTTCTGGTCGCGGACCTTCGAATCGAGGACGAGATCACTCATGAAGCGGTCGATCGTCTGGGGACCTACTCGCGAAACCTGAGCCCGGGCAGCACGGAGTGGACGTTGCTCGTGGAGAAGCACAAGGAGGAGATCGCCGCACGGCGTGGATACGTGATCTCGTGATCGCGCCGCCTCGACGGAGGCCGCCGCGAAACGGATGACCGGTCGCCACCCTGCCGGGGCCCACGGGACCCACGACGTGAGCGCAGTCTGAACCATGAAGAGCTTTTCGTCGCCGACCCGGCGTAAGGAGGCACGCCAGCCGGTGACCCGAACCTGGGGCATACCCCGCTTCGTGGGGTTGAGCCTCGGGGTTCATCTGGTCGCCCTGATCCTCCTCTCCATACCCCTTTCCCGATCCCCCCGGCCGATCTACGCCGAGCCCATGTACCAGGTCGCGCTGGTGAACTGGCCGGTTCCGAACTTCAAGCCGCCGGTGCCGACCCATACCGTGGAACCTCCCAAGCCCAAACCCGTCGAGGAGCCCAAGCCCAAGGAGCCTCCGGCCAGGGAGAAGGACGTGGTCAAGGTGCCGGAGAAGCCTAAGCCGAAGCCGGAGAAGAAGGAGCCGGTGAAGAAGCCCGAGACCAAGCCGGAACCCACCAAGGCTCCGGAGACCAAGCCCCAGGAAACGACGCCTCCGGAGAAGGAGGTGAAGGTCCCGGACACCCCGGAGGAGCCGGTCTCCCTCGGCATGGTGGACCAGAAGGACTTCAAGGAGGACGACTACCTGAAGCGGGTGAGACAGATTCTGGCCGCGGAGTGGACCAGCCCCGAGGGGGGGAGCGGCGATATCCGCACCACGATTCACTTCGTCATCGAGAAGGACGGGACCATCGTTCAGCCCTTCGTCCAGGAACCTTCGGGATGGTCGCTCTACGACCGGCAGGCGATGGGGGCGGTGGTCACCACCCGGCGCCTTCCACCCCTTCCCGAGGCCTACTCCGGTGACCACCTCGGCCTCACCGTGATCTTCCAGAAAACCGGCGTGGTCCCTCGCTGAGCGCCCTCGAAGCCGGAACCCCCAGGAGGAAGAACTTGCGCCATTCGCTTCAACACCACCGCACCCGGCTCGTTGCCGCGGGCGCCGCAACGCTGGTCGCCGCGGCGATGCTGGCGGTCCCCGGCGGATCCGTCCGCGCCCAGGAGGACAGCACCCAGGCGGGCGAGAAGCAGATCGTCATCACCCAGACCGGATCGGTGCCCAAGATCCGGCTCCTCCTCGAGGATTTTCTCCCCGGCGCCGGGGCCACCGGCGAGGACACCAAGGCGGTCCATGACGTGGCCGGGAAGGACCTCCGGTATTCCGACGTGTTCGCGGTGACGGAGATTCCCCGGCTCACCCCCGGGGACACCCTCTACGCCGGCCGGGCCCAGGCCCTGGTCCGGGGGGAGCTTCTGGTCTCCGGCGGGGACATCGTACTTCGGGGCACCCTCGAGTCCCTGCCCGGCCGCTCCCTGATCTTCTCCCGGGACTATCGGACCAAGCCCGAGTGGTACCGGGAAGCGGCTCACCGGTTCGCCGACGACATCGTGCTCTACCTGACCGGGAGGCAGGGAATCGCCCGGACCCGGATCGTCTTCGTCTCCAGCCGCGCGGGGGGGAAGGAGATTTTTCTGGTCGACTACGACGGCTTCGGTCTGCGCCAGCTGACGCGGAACGGCTCCATCAACCTCTCCCCGTCCTTCCGGCCGGACGGGGCCGCCGTGGTGTTCACGTCCTACCAGAAGGGGGACGCCGACCTGTGGCAGGCGGACGTGGCCGGCGGCAAGGAGCGCCCCCTGGTGGGGGGGCGGGGGGTCCAGAGCGCCCCCGCCTATTCTCCGGACGGCTCCCTGATCGCCTACAGCCAGACCGAGGGGCGATCCAGCGAGATCATGGAGGTCACCGCGGACGGCGGAGACCCCCACGCGGTGGCCCGGGCCGCCGGCATCAACACGTCTCCCTCGTGGTCGCCGGACGGAAGGCGGATCGTGTTCACCTCGGACCGGGCGGGGAGCCCGCAGCTCTACATGATGGACGCCGACGGAACCGGGGCGCGCCGGCTCACCTTCGCCGGCAAGTGGAACGACCAGGCCGACTGGTCCCCCCAGGGGGACCGGATCGCCTTCGCCTCCATGCGCGGCGGGCTCTTCCGGATCATGGTGATGGACGCCAGCGGCCTGGGGGAGGAGAAGCAGATCACCCGGGGTCCGGGGAGCGACGAGCATCCCCGCTGGGCTCCGGACGGCCGGCACGTGGTGTTCACTTCCACCCGGGGAGGGGAGAAGGGGATCTACGTGCTCGACGTGGACTCGGGGACGGTGCGGGCGCTGGTCACCGGGAGGGGAGCCGACAACTATGCTCCGGACTGGTCGGGAGTGCCCCCGAGGTGACCCGGAAGCCGGCCCGAGGCCGGCGGGGATCCTGGAACCGGGAAGGGTGGACGGGGTTCTCTCTCCGCCGCACCTTGCGGACCGGGAGGGGCGCGGTTAGAGTAGAACCGCACTTGGAGCAGCCGGAACCAATGGGGAGGGTACCAATCACAATGAATCGACACGCCATGAAGATCTTCATGGGAATCGCCGTCCTGGCAATGGGGTTCACGTTTCTGACCGCGTGCCCCAAGAAGCCGCCACCGCCCACGACCGAGGTGAACCAGACCCCGCCGCCCAAGACCCCTGAGCAGCCTCCCACCGAGCCCCCCGAGGTCACCGAGAACCCGAGGGCCTGGATGGAGAAGGTCCAGGACGTGTTCTTCGACTTCGACATGGCGGAGCTCAGATCCGACGCGCGGATGGTCCTCCAGACCGACGCCCAGTACCTCAAGGACCATCCCGACGCCAAGGTCGTCCTCGAGGGCCACTGCGACAATCGGGGCACCGAGGAATACAACCTGGCCCTGGGCCAGCGCCGCGCCGATGCGGTGAAGCAGTACCTGACGGACCTCGGGATCCCGGCCTCCCGGCTTTCCACCCTCTCCTACGGCGAGGAGAAGCCGTTCGCCATGGGGGACACGGAACAGGCCTGGGCCAAGAACCGGCGGGTTCACTTCAACATCAGCCAGTAGTCCCGGCGCCGGTCCCGCCGCCATGAGCGGGACCGGCGATCCCCTTTTGCCGGACCGCGCGGCGCGCGGTCCGTTGGAACGCGTCCCGGCGGATGGGGCGCGGCAGGAATGGAACCGAGGCATGAATCCACAGCTGCGCGCACGCGCGACCCTCGTTCTCTTGGCCGCCCCCCTGGTTCTGGGCGGCTGTGTGGGCGCCTTCTTCCGGCAACCGGTGAACGTGGAGGTGACCCGGGACGAGGTGGAGGGGATGCGGAAGGAGCAGGCGGAGATCCTGGCCCTGGTCCGCGACCTGAAGACCCAGATGGACTCCCAGACCGAGGCCACCGCGGCCATGCGGGCGGACACCAACGCCCAGCTTCGTGATCTGGAACAGAAGCTGGAGGTGCTCCGCTCCCAGCTCGAGGACCAGGGAGTGCGCTTCGAGAAGTTCCAGCGGCGGGTCCAGGAGTCCCCCCCCCCGGCCACGATGCCCACCGCGACGCTGCCGGATACCGGCATGGGGAGCCCCGCGGAGACCACCGCCATGGGCGACACGGACGTCCCGGACCGGCCCACGGCGTCCGCCACCGAGCTGTACGACGCCGCTTACCGGGACTGGTCCCGGGGGAACTACCAGCTTGCGGTCGCCGGCTTCGAGGACCTGCTGAAGTACTACCCCCAGTCCGACCGCGCCGACAACGCCCAGTTCTACATCGGCGAGAGCTACTTCGCCCTGGGAGACCTCGACCGGGCCATCCAGGAGTACCTGAAGGTCCGCGACCTCTATCCCGACGGGAACAAGCGGCCCGCCGCCACCCTCAAGCTGGGCTACGCCTTCCTCCGGAAGGGGGACTCGGCCACCGCCCGGAAGTACTTCGAGACGGTGATGCGGGAGTATCCCGATTCCCCCGAGGCGCGCCTGGCCAAGGACAAGCTCGACAGCCTGCGCTGAGCGCGGCTCGAAAGCCGGCTCGGGGCGCGGCGGCGGCAGGGCCCTCCGCCCAGGCCTCCGCCTCAGGGACCCAGGCGGCGCTCCAGGACCTCGATCAGGGTCCGAGCCGAGCTTCCGGACCCGTGGCTCCGCGCTCGCCCCGTGCGCCCTCCCTCCCCCAGACGACGCCGGAGCTCCGGATCGGAGGCCAGCCGCGCCCAGGCCTCGGTGAGGGCGCCGCGATCGGCGGGGGGGACCAGAAGCCCTCCCACCCCGTCCTCCACCGCTTCCGGAATGCCGCCGGTCCGGGTGGCCAGCGACACCAGCCCCGAGGCCGCGGCCTCCAGGAAGACGATCCCGAACCCCTCGACGTCGTCCGCTTCCCGGCGATCGCGCGAGGGGGCGGCGAAGAGGTCGGCGGCCCGGTAGAGAAGGGGGAGTTCCGACTCCGTCACCCGGCCCAGGAATCGGACCCGGGACGCCGTCCCCGCGGCTTCGGCCCGGCGCCGCCAGGGTTCGACCTCTCCCGGGCCGGCGACCACCAGCCGCACCCGGGCGGGAATGGCGGGGAGGGCGGCGAAGAGGTCGTCGAGGCCCTTTCGCTCCACCAGCCGTCCCACGAAGAGGGTGACCGGCTCGTCCTTGCCGAAACCGAAACGGGCGCGGAGCGCGGCGCGCTCCTCGGGATTCTCGCAGGGACGGAAGCGCCGGCCGTCCACCTCCGGCGGCACCACGGCGATCCGCTCCGGCGGCAGGCCCGCCCCCTCGGCCAGCTTCGCGGTGAAGGCGCTGTTCACCACGTGGAGGCGGGCCCCGGCGACGAGCGCCGCCCATCGGCGCCGCTTCCAGGGGTGCGCCTTCCACCGGCGCGCGGTGCGCAGGAGATCGTTCCCGTGATAGGCGAGCACCAGGGGAACCCCGGCGCGGCGGGCGATCCGGAGGGCGGGGGGACCGTAGGGGCGGACGTTGCCCGAGATCATCACTCCGGGAGGATCGGCGGCCATCGCGGCTTCCGCCCGGCGCATCGCCCGCCAGAGACCCACCGGCCGGTGGGCCCGGCCGGCGTCCACCGGGAGGGTGAGGAGACGCGCCCCGCCGGGGGACTCGGGGGGGCGGCCCTCCCAGGATCCCACCGCGACCGTGCAGTCGGCGCCGAGGCCTCGGGCCCAGTCCGCATAGTACCGGGCCATCCCCCCCGGCCGGGGAGGGAAGTCCTGGGTGAGCAGGAACACCCTCATCGACGGCCCCGGCAATCGGCTCCGGCCGCCCGGGAGCCGGTCATCCCCGTCCTCCGCGGATCAGCCCGCCGAACCGGGCTTCGGTGAGATCGATCTGGGTGCGGCGATCGTAGCGGCGGGTCACCCGTGCGGGCCCGGCCTCCGCGGCGCGTTCGCGGAACCCGGGGTCGGCGAGGGCGCGGGTCAGGGCGGCGGCCAGGGCCGGTTCGTCCCCCGGGGGGACCAGGATGCCGGCGTCGCCCACCATCTCGGGGAGGGAATTGAGCCGCGAGGCCACCACCGGCACCCCCAGGGCCAGCGCCTCCAGGGCGATCCGGGCGATGGCCTCCGAGGCGACCGAGGGCACGGCCAGGACGTCCAGGGCCCGAAGCGCCGCGCGGACGTCCTCCACCCGGCCGGTGACCGTGACCCGGGGCCCCGCCCCCGCGGCCGCGGCCTCGGCGCGAAGCGCTTCGGCGGAGATCTCGTTGGCCGTCCCCGAGAGAAGGAGCCGGGGCGCGCCCGGAAGCCGGGCGAAGGCCCGGATCAGGGAACGGTGCCCCTTGGCCGCGGTGAAGCGGCCGACGAGCCCGATCCAGTCGGCGTGCTCGTCCAATCCCAGCTCCCGGCGGGCCTCGCCCCGCCCGGGGGCGCCGCGGCGGTAGGCCGCGACGTCGAGTCCGGGGCGGATCACCGCCACCTCGGCCGGTTCGATCCCCAGAGGGGCGTAGAACCGGTCGGGCATGAAGTCCGCGCAGGCGATCTGGAGCGCGGTGGCCCGCCGGTAGAGGATGCGGTTGGCCAGGTGCGACCGGGGGGGGCGCACGTCCCCCCGGGTCCGCACCAGCGGCACCCCGCTTCCCCGGAGCGCCATCGCGGCCAGGAGGTGGTCCTCGCTCCGGTGCGCGTTCACCAGCTCGGGACGGAACGCGGCCACCAGGGCGCGAAGTCCACGGAGCCCGGCGAAGACCCGGCCCGGCTCGGTGGCGGTGAGATCGAAGCCGGTCTCCACCGCGAGCCCGCGGCGACGGGCCTCGGCCTCCACCGGACTGTCGGGTTTGACGACCACGCGGACGTCGTGGCCTCGGCGGGCGAGCCCCGCCGCCACGTCCACCGCGTAGGCGGCGGATGCGTTCAGCCAGCGCACGCTCGAGAGCACCAGGATGCGGCTCACCCCGCGGCGCCCTTCCGGCGGTCTCCGGCCGCGGCCAGGAGCGGCTTCACCTGTTCCCACACCTCGTTGGAGGTGGGGAGGCGCTCCTCGGCCCACACCGCCACGTGCGGGCCGTAGGGGGCCGATCGCCAGGGCGGGGAGCCGAGATAGATGAAGTAGGAGGGCGTCCCGACCCCCGCGGCCACGTGCACCCGCTCGCCGTCCTGGGTGAGGAAGAAGTCCAGCCGGGAGAGGACCGCCTTGTACAGGGGGAAGGGGAGGTCCACCAGGCTCACCACCGCCCGCTTCCCCAGCTCCCGCACCTGGCGGATAACGTCGGCGTCTCCTTCCTTCCCGAGGAGCAGGGGCTGGAAGTCCAGCTCCCCCGCCGCGCGCTGGAGCACGGTGGCGTAGTGGGGAGGGGGCCAGTGGACGCCGGGGTGGCGGGCGGTGCCTCCGGGCTGGATCCCGAGAATGGGCCGGGCGAGATCGAATCCCGCCTCGGCCAGCGCCGCCGCGGCGGCGGCCCGCTGCGCGGCGGTCACCCCGAGCACGTGGCCGCGCTCCTCCACCGGGATTCCCAGCCCCTCCACCAGGGCCAGGGCCATGTCCACCAGGTGGACCCGCTCCTCCCCCGGCGCGGGAAGCACGCAATCGAAACCGAGCCGGGCCAGGTCGCTCCCCAGGGAGGCGTCGTCCAGGCCGGCGGTGAACCCCGGGTGGGCGGCGCGGGCCAGGTACACCGCGAAGGCGAGGGGATGGGGGGAGGGAAGCACGAGGGCGGCGTCGAAGCGCTCGCGCTCCAGCCGGCGGGCGAGGCCGAGGGCCCGGGGTCCCAGGGTCAGTCCCCGAAGCCGGGTCACCTCCACCCGGTCGAGATCGGGGCTGTCCATCACCGCGTCCACGTTCTGGCGCCCGGCCACCAGGACCAGCTCGGCCCGGGGCAGCGCCCGGCGGAGGTTCCGGAAGATCGGGGTGGCGGCGAGGAGCTCGCCGCGCTTCAGGTGCGGTCCGACCAGGAGCACCTTTCCCGCGGCGCGGAGACGGGTTCCCGCCTCGGCGGCGGAGAGCGGGACGGGCCGCCCGAGGAGCGCGGTCCACATCCGGTCGTTCATGATCCCTCCATGACTGCTTCGCGGAAGCGCGGGTAGAGCGCGGCCACCGAGTGGGCGATCTCCACCCGCCGCCGACCCGCCGCGCCCATCCGGTGCGCGGCGTCGGGTTCGCCGGCCAGCCGGGCCAGGGCCTCCTCCCAATCATCCGGACCCGCGGGGAGGAAGCCGTCCTCCCCGGGGGCCACCAGCTCCCGGTTCACCCCCACCGGGGACGCGACCACCGCGAGCCCCGCCGCCTGGTAGAGGAGGATCTTGAACCCGCACTTTCCCCGGTTGAAGGGGGTGTCGTCCAGGGGCATGAGGCCGATTTCCGCCTCGCCGAGGATCGCGGCCTCGGCGTCCAGGGACCAGGGGACGAACTCGACCCCGGCGGGGAGGGCCGCCGGCGACCGGTCGGCGCAGATCACCAGGCGCGCCCCGGGACGGCGGGCGGCCACCCGGGGAAACACCTCCAGCACCGGGGCGAGGTTCGGAAGGTTGGTGCGGCTGCCGATCCACGCCATCAGACCCCGCCGGCGCGCCTCGCGCGGACCCGGGCGGTGGTGCTCGGTGTCCACCGGGGTCGGGACCAGCACCGTCCGCTCCGGCCGCGCCGAGGCCTCGGCCAGGGTGCGGTTTCCGGCCAGGACGCGATCGGCGGCCCGGGTCACCGCCACCCAACGATCGCGGTTCCGGGTGCTCCCGGGCCCGTCCAGGTACACCGCGTCGTCCACGTCGAACAGGAGCCCCCCCGCGCGCTCGCGCAGGCGCTCCAGCTCCCAGGAGGGAAAGAGCTTCTTCTGGATCAGGAGCCGGTCTCCGGGGCGGAGGGCGGCCCGGAGCCAGATCCGGGGGATGAGCCCCTTGGGGATGCGGCGCACCCGGGCCTCGACGCCGTCGGCGGCGAGCCGGGGAAGGTACTGGTGGACGCGAAGCCGGGTGCTGGCGGTCTGGCGGTCGCCGATGGTCCAGAGGTGGAGGCGGGCCCGCGCCGCGCTCATCGCGCCATCTCCCCGAGGAGCGTGTCCAGGCGGTCAAGCATCAGGGCCTGGTCGAACTCCCGCTCGGCGCGGCGTCGCGCCGAGCGGCCCAGCCGTTCGCGGAGGGGGGGATCGTCGAGGAGACGGGCCAGAGCCTCGGCCAGGGCGCCGGGGTCTCCCGGAGGGACCAGGAGCCCTTCCACCCCGTCGGTCACCGCTTCGGGGACGCCTCCCACCCCGGTGGCGGCCAGCGCCTTCCCCTTGGCCAGGCACTCGATCACGCTGTTGGGGAGCCCCTCCCCCTCCGCGATCGAGGGGTGGACGGCCACGTCGGCGTCTTCCAATAGAAGGTGCAAATCATCGCGAAATCCAAGGAAACGAACCCGTCCTTCCAGGCCGAGGGCGCCGGCGCGCCGGCGGAGGCTCTCCTCCTCCTTCCCCCGGCCGATCAGGGCCAACACCGGCTCCGGGCGCTTCAGCGCGGCGAAGGCGGCGAGGAGAACGTCCAGGCCCTTGATGGCGGCGAGCTGGACGGTGGTGACCAGGAGGGGCGCCTCCGGGCCGATCCCCAGGGCCTCCCGCAGGATTCCGGTCCCCACCCCGGGACGAAACCGCTCCAGGTCCACCCCGTTGGGGATCACGGTCACCCGCTCTTCCGCCCTCATCCACGGGTACCGGGCCAGCCGGTCGCGGATGGAGCGGGCGGGGACCACGATCCGGTCGACGTAGCGGCGCTGCTCCAGCCGCACCCGCCAGCCGCCGGTGATGTCGCCGCTCCCGCCCACCCGCTGGAGCACCGGAAGCCCGAGGCGCCGGGCCGCCGGACCCGCGGTCCGGTTGTCCTTGGACACGTTGGTCACCACCACCTCGGTGCGGTGCTCGCGGAACCCGCGGATGAGGGCCCGCACCGCCAGGGGGTTGAAGTCGAATCCGAAGGCCACCCCGCGGGCGTCGAGCCCGGCCTCGGCGAACACCCGGCGGTGGTCCCCCCCGGCGCGGACGAACAGGCGGACGTCGTGACCCCGCTCGGAGAGGCCCCGCCCCGCCCGGAGGGTCCAGCTCTTGACCCCGCCCCAGCGATGGGTGGCGTTCACGAACGCGACGCGGGTCACGGGGGGCCGCTCCCCCCGGCCAGAAGCTCCGCCCCCGCCCGAGCCGCGTCCTCGGGGGTCTCGGGCACGATCACCAGGTCGTCGCGGACCGGGCGGCCCAGCGCCCGCCCGCGATCCCAGATCACGCGGTGCCGGGTGGTTCCCGGGGGCGTCCAGTGCGTGGGGTTCTGGGTTCCGAACCAGGCCAGGGTCGGGACCCCCAGAGCCAGCGCGATGTGGCGCGGGCCGTTGTCGTTCCCCAGGAAGAGATCCGCCCCGTCCATCAGCGCGGCCATCTCCCGGAGGCGGGTCAGGGTGAAGCGGCGGTGGGGGACGCCGCCGAGCCCCGCCGCGACCTCGTCCAGGGCGGCGTCCTCCCCCGGGCCCCCGGCCACCGCGAAGGCGGCCCCCGTCCGCTCGTGGAGGAGCCGGGCGGTGCGGGCGAAGGCTCCGGCGCTCCACCGCTTGTGGGTCCGCCGGCTCACCGGGACCAGGACCACCCGGGGCCCGGTGGGGAAGGCCTCCCGGAGGGGTGACCCGGCCCCGGGGGCGATGAGGCGGGGAAGGGTCAACGGGGCGGCGAGCCCCGCGGCCCGCAGCAGGTCGAGCTTGTGATCGGCGGCATAGTCGCTCCCGCGGTGTCCGGAGAGAGGGACGTTCCGCCGATAGCCGAGCCGGCGCCGGCGCTTCTGGAAACCCACGCTGTAGGCCCCCAGCGTACGGCAGAGGATGGCGGTCCAGGGAAGGGACTGGAAGTCGAAGACCGCGTCGAAACGTTCGGCCCGGAGCCGGGCGGCCAGGCCCGGCAGGCGGAGCCGGGGCGGACGCGTCCAGGTCACCGCCACCCGGGGATCCCCGGCGAACAGATCGGGGATGGGCCCGGAGGTGAGGAGGTGCACGCGGGCCTCGGGCCATTCGGCGCCGAGCGCGTCGAGCGCCGGGGTCAGGAGCACCGCGTCCCCGATCCGCCGGAGCTGGATGACCAGCACCTTCCCGGGCGGGCGCCCGGGCTCAGGACTCCACCGCATCGAGCCGTGGGATCTCCTCGTCCCGGAACTGCAGGGTGTAGAGCCGCCGGTACATCCCGGGGACCGCCACCAGTTCGGCGTGGGTTCCCGACTGCGCGATCCGCCCGCGATCGAGCACCAGGATCCGGTCGGCCCGCATCACCGTGCTCAGGCGGTGGGCGATCACGAAGGTGGTGCGACCGGCCAGGAGCCGTATCAGCGCCTCCTGGACCAGGTTCTCGGATTCGGTATCCAGGGAGGAGGTGGCCTCGTCGAGGATGAGGATGGACGGGTTCCGAAGCACCGCGCGGGCGATGGCCAGGCGCTGGCGCTGTCCCCCGGAGAGGAGCACGCCGCGCTCTCCGATCGGGGTATCGTATCCCAGGGGCATGGCCTCGATGAACTCGTGGGCGTTGGCCGCCCGGGCCGCCTCGATCACACGGCCCCGCTCCGGATCCGCGATCCCGTAGGCGATGTTGTTGTACACGGTGTCGTCGAAGAGGAGCGTCTCCTGGGTGACGATGCCGATCAGCGCCCGAAGATCCCGCCGGCGCGCCCGGCGAAGGTCCGTGCCGTCCAGGAGCACGCGGCCGGCGGTGGGGTCGTTGAACCGGGGGATCAGGTCCACCAGGGTCGATTTCCCGCCGCCGCTCGGGCCCACCAGGGCGGTGGTGGTCCCCGCCGGGGCCTCGAAGCTCACCTCGCGGAGCACCGGGCGATCCTTCTCGTAGGCGAAGGTCACCCCCTCGAAGGCGATCCCCTTCTCGAACGAGGCGATGGGGACGGCATCCGGGGCGTCCTCCTCCACCGGGAGATCCAGGACCTCGAAGACCCGGTCCGCGGCCGCCGCTCCCCGCTGGAAGCGGGTCACCACGTTGGACAGCTCCTTCAAGGGGTGAAGCATGGAGACCAGGGCGATGAAGAAAACGAAGAACCGTCCCGCGGTCATTCCCGAATCGGGGGCGAGGACGAGGCGTCCGCCGTAGTAGAGGACGCTCACCCCGATGGCCACCCCCCAGAACTCGGAGAGGGGAGCGGCCAGGGCGTCCAGGCCCATGAGCTTGATCACCGAGCTCCGGTAGCGGGCGATGGCCCGGGCGAACCGGGTCTGCTCCTGGGCTTCGCTCCCGAAGGCCTTCACGATGCGGATCCCGCCCAGGACCTCGGAGAGGGAGGAGGTGACCTCGGCGATCCGCGCCTGGGCCCGCCCGCTGTGGCGGCGGAGCTTCGAGGCGATCTTGCCGGTGAGGAAGGCCACCGGAGGGACGATGAGGAAGCTCACCAGGGCCAGCCGGTAGCTCGCCCACACCGAGATCCCCAGGTAGACGAACACCTGCAGGAGGTTGTGGACGAAGTTGGCCGCGCTGTTCACCGTGAACTGCTTCACCAGCTCCACGTCGGTGACCAGCCGGGAGAGGAGCTGGCCGCTGGGAATGCGATTGAACGTGGAGAGGGGGAAGAGCACCACCCGATGGAAGAGATCCGTCCTGAGCGACTCCGCCGCGCGCTGCTCCACCCGGATGAAGGCGACCTTTCGTCCGTAATCCGAGGCGTTCTTGAGCAGGATGGCCACCAGGGTGATGACGCAGAGCCAGGCCAGGATCTCCAGGGGAGGGGCCTGGTTCTGGATCCGCTGGAGGCCGGTCATCGCCGCGTTCCGGGCCGCGTCGAAGCGATGACCGATCCCGTCGGCGGTCCGGAAGGCGTCGCCCGCCTCATCCCAGGCCCGGTGGAGCCCGTCGTCCACGTGGATCACCGGGCCCGAGGGCGCCTCGGTCCGCAGGAACACCTTGTCCACGATGGGCAGGATGAGGCCGATGGAGAAACCGCTGAACAGGGCGTACAGGGCCATCAGCACCAGGCCGAGGACGATGGTGCGCCACAGGGGCCGAAAATAAGGGCCGAGACGGCGAATGACGTTCATGCGGGGGACAAGAATAGATCCGGCCGGGCCGGGCCACAAGGGGAGGAGGGGGCGGGGCGGTGGGTCCCGCCCCCTCCGGAGGTCATCGGAGGAGGACCATCTTGCGGGTGAAGCTGGTTCCGGCCACGTCCAGGCGGTAGGGGTAGATCCCCGCCGCCACGCGGCGCCCGGCGTGATCGGTGCCGTCCCAGCTCATCTCGTAGAGGCCCGGAGGCTGCTCGCCGTCGATGAGGGTCTTCACCACCCGCCCGTTCATGTCGAACACGCGCACGCGCACCCGGCGGTAGTCGGTTCCCTCGGGGATCCGGTAGCGCAGGGTGGTGGCGGCGGTGAACGGGTTGGGGGAGTTCTGCAGGAGTCCCGCCCGGGAATCGGGGAGCGGGTGTCCGTCTCCGACCCCGGTGAGCTCGAATACATCGGTGGTGGCGACCCCGCTGTTCCGCTGGTCGTGCTTGAACATGGGCCACGGGGCGAGGGCCGGGTTGAAGGTCCAGGGAGTGTCCCAGCAATAGATCTTCTGGTCGAAGCTCTCGGCCAGGATCTCGGTGAGCCCGTCCCCGTCGACGTCCCAGACCGCGGGGGCGTTCTCGATCAGGTTCCCGGTCTGGATGGGGAATCCGGGCAGGTACTGGCCGTTCCGGTCCACGCAGTGCAGGCGCCCCTTCTGATCCCCGAACACGATGTCGATGTTCCCGTCCCCATTCACGTCGGCCAGAACCGGACTGGAGCGAACCGCCACCTTGAGCCCCAGATTGTCCCGGATCTGGACCGGGAAGCCGGCGGGGATGGTGGCGTTCTGGCCCCGGAACACGAAGAGCGCTCCGTTCGAAGCACCGATCACCACGTCGGGAATCCCGTCTCCGGTGACGTCGCCGATGGCCGGGGAGGAATCCACGTCCTGGGCGAGCTGGATCCCCACCGGGAACCCCGGGGCGGAGGTGAGATCGGAGTGGATGGCGTAGACCAGGTTGTCGCTGGAGCCGAACACGATCTCCGGTTGTCCGTCCAGGTTGATGTCCGCCACCGCCGGGCTCGACGTGATGTTTCCCCCGGTCGCGAAGGGGAACCCGGCATAGGGCGTCCCGTCGTGGTGGAACACGTACACCTTCCCGTCGTGCATGCAGGCGATGATCTCGGGATAGGGGTCGCTGTCGATGTTGGCCACGGTGGGCGTCGAGTAGGAGAACGCGTCCCCGGTGACGGCCAGGATCCCGTCGGTGGCGGGGTTGTTGTCCCCGTCCCGGAGCTCGGTCCCGTCGTAGTGCCAGCAGAAGAGGGTGCGGCCCACCGAGCACAGCACCTCGAGGGTGCCGTCGGCGTCCACGTCGGCCAGGCACACCGACCCGAGCGGGTTGGGATCCACCTCGTTCAGGGGATTGCCGTCCTTGGGCCAGCCGGGCATCGCGACGCCGAAGCGATCCAGGAGGCGGACCTGGACGTCGGACCAGCTCACCCCGGCGACCTCGGGCTCGCCGTCCCGGTCCACGTCCCCGACCGCGGGGGTGTTCCAGAAGAGCATGCCGCCGGTCTTGGTGATCGGTCCCAGCGTGCGGACGTCCTGGTCGCCGTCGTAGTACTCGTCCCCGTTCGATTTGACCGCGTAGATCTCCTCCCCGCCGCCGAGGATCTCGGGCTGACCGTCGTGGTCCAGATCGGCGAGGGTGATTCCGGCGGTGGTGGCGCTGGTCACCTCGACCGGGAAACCCGCGTGAATGGGGAGGCTGGTGGTGGCGGAGGTGGCCACCGATCGCTTGCCCTCGTTCCCCGACGAATCCACCGGCGCCACCTCGTAGTAGTAGCGGGTGAGGGAAGGGAGGCCCTCGTCGTTGTAGTACGAGGTTCTCTCGAACGTGGTGGGGTTGATGCGGGTGAACGGTCCGGACGACGACGTCGACCGGTACACGTTGTAGCCCCGCAGGTC
>CAYRIJ010000075.1:7556-14961 GCA_964424285.1 uncultured bacterium | reverse complement strand
GCGGAAGCTTCTTCCCGCGATCCCCGTCGGAAGCCGAAGCCGGACGCGCGCCCGCGGGCATGGGCCGGGCGGCCCCGGAACCGGCGGGACTCACCGGAGAGGGAGCGGGACGGGCCGGGGGCGAAGCCGGCCGGGGGGCCGGGGCGGGACGGGGTGCGGTCGAAGCCGCCGCGGCCGGGGGGTGGGGCGGGGCGTCCGTCGAAGCCTTGGACCGCGGCGGCGCCGCTTGGGCGCCGGTGATCGCCGCCCGAGGCCTCGGCGCCGGCCGCGCCACCGCTTCCTTCAGCGCGGACGAGTTCAGGTGTCGCCGACCCTTCCCGCGCTCGCGGGCGAGGTGGCGGCGGAACTCCTCGCTAAGTGCTGCGAGCTCGTCGTGAAGATCGCTCACCGGTTTCCCTCCTCGGCGGGACGCTTCGGCGCGCCACCACCCAATCCAGAATGCGCTGGGCCACTTCCCGCTTGGGAAGCACGGGGAGCCTCCGGCCGGGTTTCCCCGCTTCGAGAAGGGTGACCACGTTGGTGTCCCCGCCGATCGACGCCCCCGGTTCCCCGGGGTTGTTGACCACCAGGAGGTCGACGCCCTTCCGCTCGAGCTTCTTCCTTCCCGCCTCCTCCGCATCCTCGGTTTCCAGGGCGAAGCCCACCAGGACCTGTCCCCCCCGCCGCTTCTCCGCCAGCCCCCCCAGAATGTCCGGGTTGGCGGTGAGGTCGATCTGGATCTCCCGTTCGCCGCGGCGGATCTTCTGCATCTCCTCGCGGGTGGACCGGAAGTCCCCCACCGCCGCGGCCATGACCAGGACGTCGCACTCGCCGAACAGGCGGCCGGCGGCGTCGGAAAGTTCGCGGGCGGTGGTGATGCGTTCCAGGTGCACGCCCTCCGGGGGCGGCACGTCCATGGGCCCGGCCAGGAGAGTCACCTCGGCCCCGCGCGAGACCGCCTCCTCGGCCAGGGCCACCCCCATCTTCCCGCTGGAGCGGTTGGTGATGATCCGCACCGGGTCGAGCGGTTCCTCGGTGCGACCGGCGGTGACCAGGACCCGCACCCCGGCCAGGTCCTGGGGATGGCCGATCAGCTCGGTGACCTGCTGCAGGATGGTGACCGGCTCGGCCATCCTTCCCTTCCCGAACTCGCGGCAGGCCATCCAGCCGTCCTCGGGCTCCACCACCTGGTGGCCGAGGTGACGGAGCCGGCTCACGTTGTCCTGGGTCGCCGGGTTCTTCCACATGCGATGGTTCATGGCCGGGGCCCAGAGGATCTCCGTCCCCGCCGCCACCAGCACGGTGGAGAACGCGTCGTCGGCCAGCCCCCACGCCCCCTTGGCCAGGGCGTTGGCGGTGGCCGGGGCGATCACCATGAGGTCGGCGTCCTTGACCAGCTCGATGTGCTCCACCCCGCTCTCGTCGGCGTGGCCGGAACCGGTTTCGTCCTCGTAGAGAGAGGTGAGAACGGCGTGGCCGGAGAGAACCCGGAAGGTGAGCGGGGTGACGAACCGGGCCGCGGCCCGGGTCATGACCACGTGGACCTCGGCCCCCTCCTGCATGAAGAGCCTCAACAGCTCCGCGGCCTTGTAGGCGGCGATTCCCCCCGTCACCCCCAGCACGATCTTCTTGTCCTTGAGCTTCATGGACCGGCCCTTCTTCCGTCTTCTGTCGCGCCGCGGGTCTCCGCGTCGTGTCTCGCCGCCGCCGGCGCCCGAGGCGCCGGTCTCCCACGTCCCTGAAAATAGCAAAAGGCCGGAGGTATTCTACCTCCGGCCGGGGCCCGAGCGCGACCTGAGCCCGCGATGCGAAGGCCGGCTAGGCCTCGACCTCGCTGCCGTCCTCCTCGGGCTGCTCCGCCATCGGGGGCGCGGCGGGGGGAATGAGCCCCTCGATCGGCGCCTCGGGGTCGAACGGTTCGCTCGAGAAGGTGAACTTGATCTTCCCCTCGTGGAGGAGTTTCCAGGCCAGGGAAGTGGGACGGACCTTGAGATCCCGTCCGCTCATCCGCGCGATGTCGTTCAGCCGGCGGGCCTCGCGCGCGGCGATCATGACCATTTCGTACTTGTTCATCGGTGCCCTCGCCGCCGCGGTGGTATGGGGCGCGGCGGATCCATCGAAGCAGGGGTTTCCGGGAATGCTCCAGCGAGCGAACAAGGATATCACAGGGTGCGGGACGCGGGCAACGCGACCGCCCACGTCCCGGCTAACCCACGCCCGGGTGCGCGCTTATCGAGGCCTCGGCGGGCGATCGGCGGGGCCCGGCCGGGCGCCGGCCCCGGGAACGTCCCCGGCCGGTCACCCCCCGTGCCGGAGCCGCTCCACCCGGCAGCGCTCGGCCGAGACCACCTCCCGCACCTGCTCGACCGCGTCCTCCAGCCGGTCGTTCACCACCGCGTAGTCGTAGCGCCGCCACTCCGCCAGCTCCCCGCGGGCGTTCACCAGGCGCTGGCGGATCACCTCGTCGGAGTCGGTGCCCCGGCCGCGGAGCCGCTTTTCCAGCACCTCCATGGACGGGGGGGCGATGAGGATGAGCACCGACGCCGGCATGAGCCGTTTCACCGAGTGGCCGCCCTGGACGTCCACGTTCATGACCGGGGAGCGGCCGGCGCGGAGGTGCGCCTCGATCGGGGCGCGGGGGGTGCCGTAGAGATGGCCGTGGACCTCCGCGAACTCCAGGAAGTGGCCCTCGGTGATCCCCTTCTGGAACCGCGCCTCGCTCCAGAAGTGGTAGTCCACCCCGTCGGTCTCGTCGGATCGGGGGGGGCGGACGGTGGCGGAGATCGAGCGCACCAGGCGCGAATCGAGGGCCAGGAGCCGGTCGCAGATCACGGTCTTTCCCACCCCGCTCGGGCCGGAGACCACGATCACCATGGGCGGGCTCTGGGGGAGGCCGTGGAAGGGTTCGGGGTCCGGGGTCATCGCGCGACGGTCACTCCAGGTTCTGGATCTGCTCGCGGACAATCTCGACGTTCTCCTTGAGCTGGATCACGTGCCGGGCGATCTCCACGTCGTTGGCCTTGGAGCCGATGGTGTTCGCCTCCCGGTTCATCTCCTGGGTGAGGAAGTTGAGCTTCCGCCCCACCGGGCCGCCTTCATCGAGCAGCGCCTCGAACTGGTCCACGTGGGAACGAAGCCGCACCGCCTCCTCGGTGCAGTCGAGCCGGTCGGCCTGGAACGCGGCCTCCACCTGGAGGCGCTCCTGGTCCACCGTGGCTTCCCCCTGAAGGAGCTCGGTCAGCCGGGCGTGGAGCCGCTCCTTGGCTTCCTTGACCCGCACCGGGGCCCGGGATTCCACCTCGGCCAGGGAGGCGCGGATGGTCTCCATCCGGGCCCGGAGGTCGCGGGCCAGGGCCTCCCCCTCCGACTCCCGCATGGCCACCAGGTCGTCCACCGCCCGCCCCACCGCGTCCTTCAGGAACTCCCACGCCTCGTCCGGCTCCAGGTCGGGCTCGCTCCACTTGATCACGTCGGGGAGGCTCATGAGCTGGCCGAGGGTGACCGCGTCCCGGAAGGCGAAGCGCCCGCGCACTTCCTGGAGGATGTCCACGTAGCGCTGGGCGAGGTCCATGTCCACCGAGAGCACGCCCCCCTCCTCGCTCCCCCCCTTCCAGGTGACGGTGAGGTTCACCTTCCCGCGGTTCAGACGCTCGCCGAGAAAGGAGCGGAGCTTGTCCTCGAGGGGTTGCAGGCCGCGGGGGAGTCGGGCGGAAACTTCGAGAAACCGGTGGTTCACGGAGCGCGCCTCGGCCACCAGGGTGCGGCCGCGGCGTTCGAGCTCGGCCCGGCCGAATCCGGTCATGCTGCGGATCACGGGACCTCCTCGCCGGCGCGGTCGTGGTGCCGACGCCGGCCGAAGCACCTGGGCGCCGGGCCCGTCGGCCCGGACTCGTTCACGGGTCCCGGGAAGGGGACGGCCTCGAGGGCTCGCCCGGCTTTCCGAGGGTAGGGGGACGCTACGCGGCGGCGGGAATTCTGTCAATTGGAGGGGGGTTCGACCGCGGTTCCGCGCCGGAGCGGGAAGCGATGCGACTCACGCCGGTCCCCCGCCACGGTCTCGAGAAGCGGGGTGCCGGGGGGTTCGGACGCACCGGGCCGCGCCTTCGCGGTTGCCCCCCGGCTGCTACAATCCGCCCCCATGAACTCCCTGACGCTGCGGGCCGTGGCGGCCGAGCTCCATCCCTATCGCGGCCTCCGGTTCGAGTCGGCCGCCGCCCTGGACCCCTTCGAGTTCCACCTGCGGCTCGAGAAGGCGGTGACCCTGGTGGCGTGCGTTCACCCCGAGCACAACGCGCTCTTCCCCGCCCCCGGCGAAGCCCAGGCCGCCGACTCCGCGCCCCCCTTCGCCCGGGCGGTCGAGAAGGCCCTGGCCGGAAGCCGGTTCGCCGGAGCCGTCCAGGCCGGGCTCGACCGGGTGGTCGCCCTCGCCTTCGAGCGGCGCGACCGTCTCGGCGATCCGAAGCGTGTCCACCTCGTGGTGGAGCTGACCGGGAAAGGCGGAAACCTCCTCCTCACCGACGGCGAGGATCCCTGGGCCGCGCGCATCCTGGACCGGCTCCGCGACGACCGTTCGCGGCGCGCGCCCCGGCGGCTGGCCCCGGGCGCCGCCTACGCGCTCCCCCAAAACGACCGGGCCGACGCGACCCGCGACGATCCCGCCGCGTTGACCCGGGCGGTCCGGGAAGCCTTGAAGGAACGCGGCCCGAACCCCCGCGCCCTGGTCGGCGCCTGGACCGGCCTGGGTCCGGCGACCGCGGAGGAGGTCTGGCGGGCCGCCGGTCCCGATCCCGAATCGCACCCCGACGCCCTCACCCGAACCTGGCTCGCGTTCCTGGACGCGGTCCATCCCGCCGGAGCCGGCCGGACCGCCGGCCCGCGCTTCTCCCCCACCGTCACCGGAGCCGGCGAGGCCCTCGCCTTCCGGCCGTCCGCTTCCCGGGAACCGGACGATCCCCGGGAACCCGCCGGCGACCGGGCCTCGGGGACGCGCGCACCGGGCTACCCGACCGCCTCCGCCGCGGTGGCCGCCGCCCACCGCCGGTTTCGCGAGCGCCGCCACGGCGCGCCCCAGGGCGCGCTCGGCAAACCCCTTCACCAGGCCATCGAGCGCACCGAGCGGGGCCTGGCCGCGGTCGACCGGGACGAGCGCGAGGTCGAGGAGGCGCCGCGCTACCGGCGCCTGGCCGAGGCGATCCTGGCCTCGATCCACGCCATCCCCCGCGGGGCGGAACGGGTCGAGCTACCCGATCCCCGGACCGGCGAGACGCTCACGGTGGAACTCGACCCCACGCGGAACCCCGGCGAGAACGCCGAGCACTACTTCAACCGGGCCAAGAAGGCGGAACGGAGCGCGGGGAAGGCGGGGCGGCGGCGGCGGGAGCTGGCCAAGCGGCTCGACGCCCTCCGGGACCTCGCCGCCCGCCTCGCCGAGGCCGGCCCCGAGGGCCCCGGCCCGGCCTGGATCGGCCAGGCGCAGAAGCTCGGGGTCAACCTCCCCCGCGAGGAGCTTCCCTCCGAACCCGACGGCGGACCCGAGGACCGGCTCACCTCCGCCCTTCGCCCCCGGCGCTATGATCTGGGGAACGGCTGGGAGGTCCTGGTGGGAAAGAGCAACCGCGGGAACGAGGTGCTGACCCTGGAACTCGCCCGCCCCGGGGACATCTGGATGCACGCCGACCAGGCCCCGGGCTCCCACGTCGTGCTCCGCCACCACGAGAAGGGGAAGGAGCCCCCGCGGGAGCTGGTCCTGGCCGCGGCCTCCATCGCCGCCTTCTTCTCCAAGGCGCGGGGCTCGGGAAAGGTGCCGGTGGTGGTGACCGAGAAGCGGCACGTCCGCCGCCCGCGAAAGGCCCCGGTGGGAACGGTCACGGTGGGGCAACACAAGACGGTGATGGTGTCGCCCGGCGACCCGGACAAGCGGAGCCGCTCATGAACGAACACATGGTCCGCCGGGGCCTCGGTCCGGTCGCGCTGGTCGCCGTCCTGTGCCTCGCCGGCCCGGGATGCGGCGGAGGCGGCGCGACCGCCCCCCGGAACCACCCCCCCCGTCTGGACGAGGTGGTGGCCCGTCCGAGCGCGGTGCTCCTGGGCGGGTCCCTCCGGGTCACCCTCCTGGGCGGCGATCCCGACGGCGATCCGGTCGAGACCCGCTGGCGGGCGGACGGCGGGAGCTTCGAGGACTCGACCGCGGACGCGACGGTCTGGACCGCGCCCATGTCTCCGGGCACCTTCACCTTGAGGGTGGAGATCAGCGACGGGGAGTTCACGGTGGACGGGTCGGTCACCGTCCGGGTGGGAAACGCGACCCTGGTCGTGGACTCCGACCCTCCCGGGGCGAACATCACCCTGGACCTCCAACCCACCCGCTTCGTCACCCCGCACACCTTCGATCCGGTGCCTCCCGGAGGCCACCCGGTGAGCGTGTCCGAGAACGCGTTCACCTACGAGAAGAACCCCACCTCCGTCACCCTGGTGCACGGCCGGGTGGACACGGTGACCTTCTCCACCCGGAAGGGCGACTCCGAGGTTCTGAGCCTGGGGCGGGACGACTTCCTGGAGATCGGCGGGGTGGCCTGGCTCCCGACCGGCTTCGGGATGGTCTACAGCGCCCGCACCGCCGAGGGGACCGGGATCTTCACCTCGGCCCTGAACCCGCGGACCGGCACCCCGAACGGGCTTCGGCTTCTCACCGGGGTCAAGGTGAACGAACCGGTCGCCCTCTCCGGGGACGGCAAGTGGCTCTTCTACGTGGGCGACGCCGGAAGCATCTTCAGCGTGTCGGTGGCGGACCGGGACAACGACGGCCGGATCGACAGCGTGGGGACCCCGTCCGAACGGGCCTTCTCCGGCTACGGGCCCGCGACCGCGGTCGCCCTTCCCCGCCTGGCCTACGGGTCGACCCCGTCCGAGGAGACCTCGGTCCTTCAGCTCTTCTGGAGCGAGTTCCTGAACGGCGCCACCGAGGGGCCGCGGTTCGCGACGACCATCCGGGGGAAGCTTCCCACCTTCAATCCCGACGGGTCCGCGATCGCCTTCGTCAAGGACGGGACGATCCTCACCGTCCCCATCTTCCCGGAGGGAACCGCCCTCGCCGACACCCTCGCCGACGACGACGGGGCCTACACCGCTCCGGCCTGGGGGGGCTGGGGCAACCGGCCGGTGGCCGCCCTGTGGGGGCCGGCGGGGGGATCGCCGAACGACCTCCGCCTGGCGGTCGCGGAGTCCCCCCTTGCGGTTTCGGTGTTCGATCCCCCCGAGGCCCCGGCCTTCCTGGCCTGGAGCCCCGCGCAACCGGCGCTGGCCCTGAGCGCCAACCCCGGCGGGAAGGGCGAGATCCTGCTCGTGTTCAACCTCCCGATCGCCGGTCTGTAGCCGGCCCGCGGGAGCTCTACATCTCGCCCTTCTGGAACCGCATGTACTCCTTCAC
>CAYRIJ010000075.1:5306-7546 GCA_964424285.1 uncultured bacterium | reverse complement strand
CGCCAACCCCGGCGGGAAGGGCGAGATCCTGCTCGTGTTCAACCTCCCTATCGCCGGTCTGTAGCCGGGGCCGGAACCGCCCGGCGGGAGATCTACATCTCGCCCTTCTGGAACCGCATGTACTCCTTCACGTCCTCTTCGCTCCCGATGATGAGCGGGGTGCGCTGGTGGAGCTCGGTGGGCTCGATCTCCAGGATGCGGCGCTCTCCGTCCACCGCCATCCCCCCGGCCTGCTCCATGATGAAGGCCATGGGGGAAGCCTCGTAGAGGAGGCGGAGCTTTCCCCGGGGATGCCCGGAGTCCGCGGGATAGAGGAAGATGCCGCCGTAGAGCAGGGTGCGGTGGGCGTCGGCGACCAGGCTTCCGATGTAGCGGCCCTTGTAGGGATGGTCCTCGCGGTCGCCGTTCTTGAGGTACTCGATGTAGCGCCGGGTGGCCTCGTCCCAGCGGATGGCGTTTCCCTCGTTCACGCTGTAGATGTTCCCCTTCTTGGGGATGCGGATGTTCTCGTGGCTCATGAGGAACTCGCCCACCGAGGGATCGTAGGTGAACCCGTGCACCCCCTGACCGGTGGTGTAGACCAGCATGGTGCTCGAGCCGTACACCAGGTATCCCCCGCAGACCTGCCGGTGGCCGGCCTGCATGACGTCCGCTTCGGTCCCCTGGCCGTCCCCGGGGGTCACCCGCCGGTGGATGGAGAAGATGGTGCCGATGGAGACGTTGGCGTCGATGTTGGAGGAGCCGTCGAGAGGGTCGAAGTTCAGGACGTACTTCCCGCACGGATACTCGGGCGGGATGGTGAGGACACCCTCCTCCTCTTCGGAGGCCATGGCGCAGAGGTGCCCGGTGTGATCGAGGGTCTGGTAGATCACGCGCTGGGCGAACGCGTCGAGCTTCTGCACCTCCTCACCCTGGACGTTGGTGTCGCCGGTCTTTCCCAGGAGGTCGAGCAGGCCGGCCTTGCTCACTTCCCGGTGGATGATCTTCCCGGCCAGCATGATCTCGGAGAGAAGATCGGAGAACTCGCCGGTGGCCTCGGGGTAGTTGCGCTCCTGCTCCATGATGAAGCGGGAGACGGTGACGATCTTGCCGTCGAGATGGGCTGACACCGGCATGGGGGAAGGCCTCCTGCGGGGAGCTTGCGCCCGGACCCGCCGGGACGCAGTGGATGAAGGCATCGAGGCGAGCGACACAAGTATACGATGGAATCCCGGGAGTTCGGAGCGGAAAGGCCGGGACGGCCGGCGGCCCGGAAATGCCGTGATCCGGTTGGACCGGTCCAAACGTCACCACCCGGTCACGACGACCCCGCGGGGACCGGGGCGCCGCCGATCCGGGCGCCCCGGGTCCGGTCCGCCGGGCCGCTACACCAGGGTCGTCTTGATCGCCCGGTCGAGAATGGCGATCCCACGATGGAGATCGGCGTCGGTCACGTTCAGGGCCGGCCGGAAACGGATGCTCCGCGGTCCGCTGGGGAGGCCCAGCACCCCGTCTTCCCGGGCCTGGGCCAGCACCTTGTTTCGCGAATCGGTGTCGGGAAGGTCGAAGGCGGCCATGAGCCCCCGTCCCCGGGCCTGGGTCACCACCGGATGACGCTCCTGCAGCTCGCGGAGGCCGGCCAAGAGGACCTCGCCCCGGAGCCGGGCGTTCTCCACCAGGTTCTCCTCCTCGATGATCTCCAGGTAGCGCTGACCGCGCACCATGTCGGCGAGGTTGCCTCCCCAGGTGGAGTTGATGCGGCTCGACTCCACGAACACGTTCCTCTCCACCTCGTCGAAGCGCTTCCCCCCCAGGAACCCGCAGATCTGCATCTTCTTTCCGAAGGCCACCGCGTCCGGCTCGGCGCCCTCGAAGTGTTCGTAGCACCAGAACTTCCCGGTGAGGCCGACCCCGGTCTGCACCTCGTCGTAGATGAGCAGGAAGTCCAGCTCGTCGGCCAGCCGCCGCAGCTCGCGGAGGAAGTCTCCGCGGAAGTGATTGTCCCCGCCCTCTCCCTGGATGGGCTCCAGGATCAGGGCGGCGATGTCGTCGCCGTAGGCCGAGGCGGCCTCGTAGATCTCGTGCACCGCCCGCCGCTCCGCCTCGATCACCCGCTCCAGGTTCATCCCCTTGAGCGGGAAGATGCACTTGGGGTTCTCGATCCGGGGCCAGTTGAACTTCGGGTAGAACATGGTCTTCCGCGGATCGGCGGTGTTGGTGAGGCTCATGGTGTAGCCGGTCCGGCCGTGGAAGGCCTGGCG
>CAYRIJ010000075.1:0-5206 GCA_964424285.1 uncultured bacterium | reverse complement strand
CGCCGCCCGGAGAAGCTTCTTCTGGAAGTCCGGTTCCTTCATCTTCGGGTGGTTGTGACCCACGGGAAGGCTCGCGAAGTAGGTGTAGAAGTCGAGGTACTCCTTGCCGTCGCGGGCGTCCACGAGTCTGGAGCCGTGACTCTTCTCGAGGTCCACCACCACGTGGAACCCGTCCACGAGGATAGATTTCCGGAGGGTGGCGAAGACCTCATCGGGCGCGACGTGCTGGCGTTCGTCAAGCGGGGTAGACATTTCAAAATCTCCCAAACGGAACGTCGATCGGTTCCGAGGTGGCGGCGGGAAGGATCCCGCTCGGCCCATCAGCGGTTCGGGCGGCCGCACCGCGCACGCGGGGCCGCCGGGTCGGGTCCTGGGCCCTCGGCCTAGCCCCAACCCCGGAAGGGGGAGTACCGAAACGAGGTTTCGGGACGGAGGATGGAGAACGTCAAGATCGGAGTCATGGTCCCCGCGGAATCGAAGAAGCCCGTCCGCGGGGACCGGCGGGGAGTCCGCCGGATCCGGAGAAGGGCCGTCTGAACCGCTTGATTCTAGCAGTTCGGGCCGGGCCGGTCCACCACCGACGGCAGGGCGCCGAGCCCGTATTCCGTTTTATGACAAATACTTATACTTGATTTGATCCGCGCCGGGACGGCTCCGCGGAGGACGGCCCGGCCGGTGCCGCGGGGGGCCGGAGCGGGACCGGAGCTAGCCCGAGCGGAAGTTGCCGAAGTGGAGCTCCACCCCGAAGTCCGTCTCCTTCAGGAGGTGGATGACCTCCTGGAGGTCGTCCCGCTTGGGACCGGTCACCCGCACCTGGTTCTCCTGGATGGCGGCCTGGACCCGCTTGAGCTTCGCGTCCTTGATGGCCTTCACCACCTCCCGGGCGATCTCCGAGCTCAGCCCCTGGACCAGGTCGATCTTCTGGCGGACGGTCCCCGACGCCGCGTCCTCGACCTTGCCCCGGCTCAGGTTCTTGAGGGGGACGTTTCGCCGGATGAGCTTGGTCTCGAGCACGTCCCAGATCGCCTCCAGCTTGTAGGCGTCGGGGGCGGGGATGGTGAGGGTGCCCTCCTTGCGGTCGAGATCGATCGCGAACTTGACCCCCTTGAAGTCGTAGCGGTTGATGAGCTCCTTCAAGGCCTGGTTCACCGCGTTGTCCACCTCCTGGAGATCCACCCCGGTGGTGACGTCGAAGGATTCCTTGGATGCCATGTCGCTTCCTTTCCTGGTTGGGACGGCCTCTACTGTACGGCCTCGGGAAGGGCGGGGAAAGTGGGCGCCGGCCTCCTCCCCGCCCTTGTTTCCGCCCCCCGCGAAGGGTAGGCTTCTCGGGCCATGAAACCTCCGTTCAACCGGGTCCTGGTGGCCAACCGCGGGGAGATCGCGGTCCGGGTGATCCGCGCCCTCCGGGAGATGGACATCGAGTCGGTCGCCGTGTTCAGCGAGGCCGACCGGGACTCCCTGCACGTCCGTTTCGCCGACCTGGCCTACCCGATCGGACCCCCTCCCTCGGCGGATTCCTACCTCAACCGGGAGGTGATCCTGGACACGGCCCGCCGCTCGGGAGCCGAGGCCGTCCACCCCGGGTACGGCTTCCTCTCGGAGAACGCCTCCTTCGCCCGGGAGGTGGAGGCGGCCGGACTCACCTTCATCGGGCCCTCGGCGGAGACGATCGCCGCCATGGGGGACAAGCTCCGGGCCCGCGAGGCGGCGCGCCGGGCCGGGGTCCCCGTGGTTCCGGGAAGCCCGGGGCCGGTGTCCGACGTGGAGGAGGCGAAGGAGCAGGCCGCGGCCATCGGCTACCCGGTCATGCTCAAGGCCTCGGCGGGCGGGGGCGGGAAAGGGATGCGGGTGGTCCCCGGCCCCAAGGAGCTGGAGCGGGCGTTCGACCTCACCCGCGGCGAGGCGGAGAACGCCTTCGGGGACGGCACCCTGTACCTGGAGAAGTTCATCGAGAAGCCGAGACACATCGAGATCCAGATCATGGGCGACCGGGCGGGGAACCTGGTCCACCTCGGGGAGCGGGAATGCTCCCTCCAGCGCCGGCATCAGAAGGTGGTGGAGGAGTCCCCCTCGACGGTGGTGACCCCCGAGCTTCGCGCCGCCATGGGCGAGGCCGCGGTGCGCCTGGCCCGCGCGGTGAACTACCGGAACGCGGGCACGGTGGAGTTCATCTACGGGGCGGGGGGCGAGCACTACTTCCTGGAGATGAACACCCGCCTCCAGGTGGAGCACCCGGTGACCGAGCTGGTCTACGGGGTGGACCTGGTGCGGGAGCAGGTGCGGGTGGCGGCGGGCGAGACCCTGTCCTGGAAGCAGGAGGACCTGGTTCCCAAGGGGTGGGCCATCGAGTGCCGCATCTATGCCGAGGACCCCTACAACAACTTCCTCCCCTCCCTGGGCCGGATCAGCCGGCTCCGCCCGGCCGCGGGTCCGGGAATCCGGAACGACATCGGCATCCTGGCCGGGACCGAGGTGACCCGCTTCTACGACCCCATGCTGGGCAAGCTCATCGTTCACGGCGCCGACCGCGAGGAGGCGCGCCGGCGGATGCTCCGGTCCCTGGCCGAGGCCCTGGTGGAGGGGGTGCGGACCAACATCCCCTTCCATCGCTGGGTGCTGGGGCGGGACGAGTTCATCCGGGGGGACTACGACACCCGGTTCATCGAGACCGTGTTCCGCGGGATGGTGAGCGAGACGGACTCCGACCGCGGGCGGGCCGCGGTGATCGCCGCGGTGATCGCCGCCCACGAGGAGGAGCAGCGGATGCGTCCGGCCCCGGAGGGCGGGGGCGGGATCAATCCCTGGCGGCTGGCGGGACGGCCGGGGATGAGGCGGGGGCGATGAGGGCGCCGGGAACGGCGGAGCCTCGGAGGGGCGCGCACCGGCGCGCGGCCGAAGCGGGAAGGACCGGCTGAGCCGTGCCCACCCGCTACGTCGTCCATAACGGAACCGTGGAGTTCCTGGTCACCGTCGCCGAAGAGGGCGAAGGATACCGGATCGACATCGACGGGGAGACGGTGCGCGTGGACGCCCGCTCGACTCCGGGAAGCCCCACCCGTTCGCTCCTGATCGACGGACGGTCCTACGAGGCGGCCACGGTGGCAACCCGGGACGGGACCGACGTCTACCTCTCGGGCGACGTCTTCCACGTGCGGGTGACCAACGAGCTCTGGGCCCGGGCGGAGAGCGCGGCCCACGCCGGCGGCGACGGGGAGGAGATCGTCTCCCCCATGCCCGGCTCGGTGGTGAAGGTGCTGGTGGCGGTGGGCGACAGCGTGGACCCGGGGGCGACGGTGGCGGTGGTCGAGGCCATGAAGATGCAGAACGACCTCGCCGCGGTGCGCGGGGGAACCGTCCTCGAGATCCGGGTCCGGACCGGCGAGGTGGTGGATCAGGGGACGGTGCTGGTGGTGCTGGGGGCGGCGGAGGCGGATCCGTCGCAGGAGGAGGCGTGATGGGAGGATCGCGGGAGCGCAGGCCGAAGTTCGAGACGTCGTCGGGGTTCGAGGTCCGGGGGTCCTACGGCCCGTCGGACGTCGCGGACCTGGACCCGGCCCGGGACCTGGGCGAGCCGGGGGCGCCCCCCTACACCCGGGGCGTCTACCCCAGCATGTACCGGGGCCGGCTCTGGACCATGCGCCAGTACGCGGGCTTCGGGGACGCCGCCGAGACCAACCGGCGGTTCAAGTACCTCCTGGAGGCCGGTCAGACCGGGCTTTCCACCGCCTTCGACCTCCCCACCCAGATGGGCTACGACTCCGACCATCCCATGTCCCGGGGCGAGGTCGGGAGGGTCGGGGTGGCCATCGACACCATCGAGGACATGCGAACGCTGCTGGCGGGGATCCCCCTCGACCGCGTCTCCACCTCGATGACCATCAACGCCACCGCGGCGATCCTCCTGGCCATGTACCTGGTGGTGGCGGAGGAGCAGGGGGTCCCCTGGGAGAAGGTCTCGGGGACGGTGCAGAACGACCTGCTCAAGGAGTACATCGCCCGAGGCACCTACATCTACCCGGTCCGGGCGTCGCTTCGCGTCACCACCGACATCTTCGCCTTCTGCCGGGACCACGTCCCCGGCTGGAACACCATCTCGATCTCCGGCTACCACATCCGCGAGGCGGGCTCGACCGCGGCCCAGGAACTCGCCTTCACCCTGGCCAACGCCCGGGTCTACGTCCAGGCGGCCATCGACCGGGGGCTGGCGGTGGACGACTTCGCGCCGAGGCTCTCGTTCTTCTTCAACGCCCACTCGAACCTGCTGGAGGAGGTGGCCAAGTTCCGGGCCGCGCGGCGGATCTGGTACCGGATCATGAAGGAGGAGTTCGGGGCCCGGGATCCCAAGAGCATGCTGCTCCGCTTCCACGCCCAGACCGCGGGCTCGTCGCTGACCGCCCAGCAGCCGGAGAACAACATCGTCCGGACCGCGATCGAGGCCCTGGCCGCGGTCCTCGGAGGGGCCCAGTCCATCCACACCAACAGCATGGACGAGGCCCTGGGGCTCCCCACCGAGAAGGCGGTGCGGACCGCGATTCGCACCCAGCAGATCCTGGCCGAGGAAGCCGGGGTGGCGGACACCGCCGATCCCCTGGGGGGATCCTGGTACCTGGAGTGGCTGACCGACCGGCTCGAGGCCGCGGCCCGCGAGACCTTCGCCGAGATCGACCGCCGCGGCGGCATGGTCCGCTGCATCGAGACCGGATGGGTCCAGGAGGAGATCCACACCTCGGCCTACCGGTTCCAGCGCGAGGTGGAGAGCGGGGAGCGGATCGTGGTGGGGGTGAACAGCTACGTGGTCGAGGAGCCCCCGCCCGAGATCTTCCAGATGGACGCGGCGCTGGAAGCCGCCCAGGGAACGCGCCTGGCCGCGGTCAAGGCGGAGCGGGACGCCGGCGCCGCGCGACGGGCGCTGGCCGCGGTCGAGGAGACCGCTCGCGGCGAGGGGAACCTGGTCGTTCCCATCGTCGACGCGGTTCGGGCGCGGGCGAGCCTGGGCGAGATTTCCGACGCCCTGCGGAAGGTGTACGGAACCTTCGACCAGGCCTGATCGCGACGGTCCCTCGCTCCGTCCCGGGCGGTCCGGCCGCCGCCACTCGCGTCACGCAGCGGGCCGGCGACTCCCCTTCCCACGAACCGGTCGAAGCCGGTCGCGATCCGGAAATGCCCCCTCCGCCCCCGGCCGTCCGGTGAGGAGGCCGCCTTG
>CAYRIJ010000074.1:8541-15019 GCA_964424285.1 uncultured bacterium | reverse complement strand
AGGCGCGGCCTTCGTGGTCTCGGATGAGGCGGATCGGGCGCCGGCCGCGTGGCGCGGGCATCCCCCGGGACGCCGGAGCGCGCGCATCGGAACGGGTTTGAAGAGCGGACCTCCCGGCCGGGTCTCGGCGCGGACCGCGGGGGGAGGCCGGCGGATGCAGGACGTGATGAGCGGAGATCCGCTTCCCCGGATCTGTCGACCGGGGTGACGGACCGAACGAGAAAGCGGGGTAACCCATGATGGAGATCGTCATCTTCGGACGCGGCGGGCAGGGGGGCGTGACCCTGGCCAAGCTGATCGCCAACTCCTACTTCCTCCAGGGGAAGTTCGCCCAGGCCTTCGGGGTGTACGCGGCCGAACGCTCGGGGGCGCCCCTGAACGCCTTCGTCCGGGTGGACGACCAGGAGATCACCAACCGGAACCAGATCTACCGGCCCGACCACGTGATCGTGCTCGACCGGAGCCTGATCGGGGATCGGATCGTGACCGGGCTCAAGCCCGGCGGGTGGATCCTCCTCAACAGCACGGAATCACCCACCGCCTTCGCCGAGCGCTTCCCCGGTTTTCACATCGCCACCGTGGACGCCACCGGCATCGCGGTGGAGAACCGGCTCGGCACCCGCGCCACGCCCATCGTGAACACCACGCTGCTCGGCGCGGTGTCCCGCATGTTCGGCCTCTCCATGGATTCAGCCCGGGCCGCAATCGAGAACCTGGGCTTCGGCGGGGCCAACCTCACCGCCGCCCAGGCCGCCTACGACCGGGTGGCCACCGGCGGCCGGCCGGATGCCGCGCCGGCCAAGACGCCGGCCCCGGCCAAGGCCGCCCGCGCCACCAGCATTCTCGATCCCTCGGTGGGAGCGCCCCCCGCGGTCAAGACCGGCTCCTGGGCCACCCAGCGGCCGCGGCGCCGGGAGTGGACGCCGCCCTGCAACGACGGCTGCCTGGCCGGGAACGACATCCGGGGCTTCGTGGCCGCGGTCGGGGACGAGGACTTCGACCGGGCCCTGGCCGTGCTCCACGAGGTCTCCCCCTTCCCCGCGGTGTGCGGGCGGGTCTGCCCGGCGCCCTGCATGGAGGCCTGCCATCGCCACGATCTCGACGAGTCGGTGAACATCCGCGAGCTGGAGCGATTCGTGGGGGACCATGGAAAACCGACGGTGGTGCGGGAGCCCGATCGCCTGGAATCGGTGGCGGTGGTGGGCTCGGGGCCGGGCGGCCTCACCGCGGCCTACACCCTGGGGCGCCTCGGCTATCGGGTCACGGTCTACGAGGCCCTGGCCGACCTGGGCGGGGTGATGCGGACCGGCATCCCCGCCTACCGGCTCCCTCCGGAGATCCTGGACCGCGAGATCGGCTTCATCCTCGAGCACGGGGTCAAGACGCGCACCAACCAGCGCGTGGACCGGAGCCGGCTCCTGGAGCTCACCTACGAGCACGACGCGGTGTTCGTGGCCACCGGCCTCCAGGAGTCGCGCGCGTTGAACCTGGGGATCGAGGACCCGGAGCGGATCATGCAGGGGATCACCTTCCTGGACGAGGCGCGCCTGGGAAGAGTCCGGATGGACGGCGACACCGTGGTGGTGTTCGGCGGCGGGAACACGGCCATGGACGCCGCCCGCACCGCCCTCCGGTTGGGAGCGCGGCAGGTTCGGATCCTCTACCGGAGGACCCGGGCGGAAATGCCGGCCATCGCGGAGGAGATCGACGAGGCCCTCGAGGAGGGAATCGAGCTTCAGGAGCTGGTGGCCCCGATCCGGATGAAGAAGACCCACGCGGGTCTCTCGGTGACCTGCCAGCGCATGGTGCTGGGGGAGCCCGACGAGAGCGGCCGCCGGCGGCCGGTTCCCGCCTCCGGCCCGGGCTCGGAATTCAACCTGGACTGCACCCGGGCGATCCTGGCTCTCGGCCAGAGCGGCGACCTCACCATCTTCCCCGAGGGCTCGGAGATCAAGAAGGAGAAGGTGCTCCTGGGGCTGGTCGGGGCGCCGGTCTTCGCCGGCGGCGACCTCTCCACCAACGAGGGGACGGTGGCCGCGGCCATCGCCAGCGGACGAACGGCCGCCTTCCACATCCACCGGACCCTGAGCGGAGAGGACCTCTTCCCCGCCACGGAGCGCGAGGTGATCCCCCCCGAGGAAATGCGGTTCAACCGTTTCGAGCGGGCCCCGAGCCGGCACGGGACCACCGTCCCGGTGGCGGAACGGCTCCAGCAGGGATTCATCGAGGTGCGCCGCGGGTTCGGCGACGCGGTCACCGAGGCCCTGGCCGAAGCCGGCCGCTGTCTGAGCTGCGGCGCCTGCAACGAATGCGACGTCTGCCGCGAGTACTGTCCCGAGGGGGTGCTGGTGCGGGAGAAGGACTTCTACGCCTTCGACTACGACTACTGCAAGGGGTGCGGACTCTGCGCCTACGAGTGTCCCCGCGGCGTGGTCTACATGGAGCAGATGTAGCCGGGCCGTTCATGGTGCCCATGAACCGTCCGGACCAAGGGAGGTCGTCATGACGAAGAAGCTGTCCACCGGGAACCACGTGGCGGGCACGGTCCTGGCCATGGCCGGCGAGGCCAATCGGAACGCCCGGGGGTGCGCGGCGGGGGCCTACCCCATCACCCCCCAGACCGAGGTGGTGGAGGTTCTCAGGGCGTTCAAGTTCACCAAGGGGGCGGTGGTGCCGGTGGAGTCCGAGCACAGCGCCATGGGGGTGTGCATCGGGGCCTCGGTGGCCGGAGCCCGAAGCTTCACCGCCAGCTCCTCGAACGGGCTCGCCTACATGAACGAGAACGTGTTCAACGCGGGCTACTACCGGCTCCCCATCGTGCTGATCGCGGTGAACCGGACCATGGGCCCGCCCTGGAACATCTGGGCCGACCAGGGGGACAGCCTGGCCCTCAGGGACGTGGCCATGCTCCAGTTCTACTGCGAGGGGCACCAGGACGTGGCCGACACCGTGCTTTTGGCCTTCCGGGTGGCCGAGGACCCGCGGGTGCTCCTGCCGGCCATCGTGGCCTACGACGGCTTCATCATCTCCCATACCTCGGCGCCGGTGGACGTCCCGTCCCAGGAGGACGTGGACCGCTACCTTCCCGAGCTGGACCTCCCCCACCGGATCAACCACGCCCATCCCGCCACCATCGGCGGGCTCGCCTGGCCGGACCAGACCCTGGGTCACCGCCACGAACTCCAGGCGGCCATGGAGCGGGTCCCCGAGGTCCTGGAGGAGGCGCGCCAGGAGTTCAAGAAGGTGTTCGGCCGCCTGCCCGACGCGGCGGTCGAGCGATTCCACACCGAGGACGCGGAGACGGTGCTGGTGGCCAGCAACACCATCGCCTCCACGGTGCGGAACGTGGTCACCGCCCGGCGGGCCAAGGGCGAGAAGATCGGCATGTTGAAGATCAAGCTCTTCCGGCCCTTCCCCCGGCAGGAGGTCGCCTGGTCGCTTCGGAACGCCCGGAAGGTGGCGGTCCTGGACCGGGACCACTCCCCCGGATCGGGGGGGATCTTCTGGCAGGAGACCGCGACCAGCTTGCGGGGGCGGGGGGAAAGCCTCCTCCTCCAGAACTACCTGGTGGGGCTGGGGGGCGGCGACGTCACCGCCCCCATGATCGAGGACATCATGCAGGACCTGGCCCGCCGCGACAGCGAGAGCGAGCCGATCTGGAAGGGGGTGGCGGTATGAAGACCACCGAACGCGAGTCGGCGATCGACTTCGACGCCATGAAGGAGTTGATGCTCCGGCCCGGAAACACCAACTGCGCGGGCTGCGGGATGTCGATCTCCCACCAGTGGCTTCAGAAGGCCATGGGGGACACCCCGATCACCCTGGCCATTCCCGCCTGCTGCGGGATCGTGACCGCGGGGGCCTTCCCCACCTCGGCCTACGGGGTGCCGGTGGTGGCCACCACCTTCGGTTCGGCGGCGTCGGTGGCCACGGGGATCCGGCAGGTCCAGCTCATGAACGGGGACGAGGGGGAGACGATCTGCTGGGCGGGAGACGGCGGCACCTACGACATCGGCATGGCCACCATCTCGGCGGCGGCGGAGCGGAACGAGGACCTGATCTATATCTGCTACGACAACGAGATCTACGGGAACACCGGCGGCCAGCGCTCGAGCGCCACTCCCGAGGGGGCGGTGACCAGCACCACTCCGTACGGAAAGATCGAGGCCAAGAAGGACATCATGGCGATCCTGGCCGCCCACCGCATCCCCTACGCGGCCACCCTCTCCCTGGCCCACAAGGAGGACTTCCTGCGGAAGCTCCAACTGGCCAAGGAAATCCGCGGCTTCCGCTTCTTCCTCATCCACTCCCCCTGCCCCACCGGCTGGAAGTCCGAGGCGGCGATGAGCGTGGAGCTGGTGCGGCTGGCGGTGGCCAGCGGCCTCTTCCCGCTCTACGAGATCTTCGACGGGCGCCGCTACCGGATCAACGCCCAGCCCGACGGCACCCCTCTGGAGGAGTACTTCAACCTCCAGGGCCGGTTCAAGAAGGGCACGGTGGACCTGGACCGCGTGCGGACCGCGGTCCACCGGAACTGGGACACCCTCTCGCGGATGGAGGCGGCGTTTCCGGTGGAGTAGACGTCCCGCGGATCCTATGGCTCCGGCGCCGGCAGGGGTGCTCCCCCCCGCCGGTGTCGGAAAGCTCCATTGTGAGCGATCGAGTAATCTGACATAATTAGTCCGTTCTTTTCCTTCCTCTAGGTCAGACGCTGCCCTGGCCGGGTGCCTCTCCGCCGGCCTGTGAATCCGGAGGACCCCATGCGCTTCGCTCCCCCTCGCCCCGCAAGGCTGATCTACACCCTATTCATGGCCGGCGCCTTCTTGGGGTGGCCCCAGGCCCACGCCCGGGAAGAAGAGGAGGCCGACCAGCTGCCTCTCAACGTGGCGGCGGCGGGCACGATCTCCGAGGCGACCCCGATCGCCGCCGAGGCCTCGGCGGTGGTGGACTTCGGCGAGCTGGCCAAGCAGGCGGCGCGGAGTCCGGCCGGGAACCGGCCCGTCCGCACCTGGATGCCGCGGGAATTCGAGGCGCCCCCCGAGCCCTACTTTCCCCCCGCACCGGAGAGCCGGCTCTTCTCCATGCCCGGGATTCCCCTGGCTCCGTCCCCGGTTCCCACCACGAGCTTCAAGGGCCTGGACGACGTCCCCATGGCCGACTCGAGCTACATCGTGATCCCCCCCGACGTCGGGGGCGCGGTGGGGCCGGACCGGGTCATGTGCGGCTTCAACAACAACTACCGGATCTTCAACAAGTCGACGGGGGCGATCGTCAGCACGGTGGGAACCGCGACCTTCTGGGCCGCGGTGGTGGCGCCTTCCGAGCGGCTGTCCCTCACCGATCCCCGCACCATCTACGACCCGTACAACGACCGGTGGATCGCGGTGATGCAGACGGTCACGTCCGGTGCCGGGAAGATCCTGGTCGGGGTGTCCCAGACCAGCGATCCCGCCGGCTCCTGGTACCTCTATTCGTTCAACACCGGGGCCACCATCGACTTCCCGAACCTCGGGTTCAACAAGAACTGGATCTCGGTGGCGATCAACCGCTACAGCTTCATCGGCACGTTCCAGCGGGGCATCAATCTCGTCGTGGACTATCCCTCCGCCCGCGCCGGTACCGGTTCGGGGACCCTGATCACCATGAGCGCGAACTCGCACTTCTGCAGCGGGCCCTGCGCCACCTATTCGGCGACGGAGGAGACGCTGTACGTGGTGACCCACCTGAGCAGCTCGGGCGCGACCTACGAGCTGGACACGATCACCGGCACCCCGGGTTCACCGACCTACACCAGCGGAGGCTCCCACACCCGCACCGGCGGAGGCTGGGCCCAGGTGAGCGGAAACGCGCTTCCACAGGCGGCCCCCAACTCCGGCTCCAGCGCCTGCGGCTCCACCCCCTGCCGGATCGAGGCCCAGGACGCCTACATCCGCGCCTGCCCCACCTACCGGGACGGTTCCATCTACTACGCGCAGACCGTGGGGCTCCCCTCCTCGAGCTACACGCACACCGCCGCCCAGTGGACGAAGATCGCCGCTCCGAGCGGCGCCTACGTGGACGGCGGACGGGTCGAGGACCCCACCGCCAACGCCACCAACGGCGGCAAGTGGTACTCCCATACCCAGATCGCGGTGAACGCCGCCGGCAGCTTCATGCTGGCCTACACCCAGTTCTCCTCGACCCAGCACCCCTCGGCGGGCTACTCCATGCACGTGGCCGGCGACGGGGCGGGGACGCTCCGCGATCCCCAGGTCTACCACGCGGGCGAGGACTACTATCACAAGACCTTCTCCACCGCCACCGGGCGGAACCGCTGGGGGGACTTCAGCACCGCCCAGGTGGATCCCACCGACGACATGACCCTCTGGGCGCTGCAGGAGTACGGCGGGACGCGATCCGGCACCAACGACGGCAATACCGGATCCAACTCGAGCCGGTGGAGCAGCTGGTGGGCGGGAGTGAGCACCGGCCACACCAT
>CAYRIJ010000074.1:0-8441 GCA_964424285.1 uncultured bacterium | reverse complement strand
CTCCATCAGCCCCGTCGACACCGTCGCCGTGGCCTGCGGCGCCGACCAGGCGTTCGCGATCACCCCCGATCCGGGGTTCGGGGTTCTCGACGTGACGGTGGACGGAGGCTCCGTCGGCGCGGACACGTCCTACACGTTCGCCAGCGTCACCGCCAACCACACCATCCACGCCGCCTTCGCCGACGTCGCGTGTCCGTCGGTGACCGTCCTCGTCCCGAACGGCGGGGAGATCCTGGTGACCGGAACCGATGCCGGCTTGAGCTGGAGCGCGAGCGACAACGTGGGGGTCACCTGCGTGGACGTGTTGCTCTCGCGGACCGGGGCCGGAGGGACCTACGAGACCCTGGCCAGCTGCGTCCCGGACAGCGGCAGCTACACGTGGGCGGCCACCGGTCCGGCCACCACCGACGCGGTGCTCAAGGTGGTGGCCCACGACGCGGCGGGCAATGCGTGCGAGGACGTGAGCGACACCACCTTCACGATCGAGGACGCGACCGGGGTGCCCGAATTGCCGGTCACCGCGCTGGCGCTGGAGGCGGTGGATCCGAACCCCACCCACGGCCAGGCGCGGATCCGGTTCAGCGTGCCGGCCGAGGCGCACGTACGGGTGCGGGTGTTCGACACCCAGGGTCGCACGGTGGCCACCCTGACCGATCGCGCGTATCCGCCGGGCCGCTACGAGGTGGCCTGGAACGGCGAGGGGGACGCGGGCCGGCTGGCGTCCGGAATCTACTTCGTCCACCTCGAAACGCCGGGGGCGAAGCTGGTGCGGCGGGTGACCTTGATCCGGTAACCGCGGTCGCGGAGCTTGCCGGGGCCCGGGCGCGGGGAATCGGGAGTTGCTTTGCCGCCGGGTCGGCGTGGCGGCCGCCGGGCCGTCACGCCGGGGCGGTCTTCGAGGCGAACCCGGCGGGAACGAGCAACCCCTCGGCCAGCCCGCGGCGGACGAAGTCCAACCCCGTCTCGCGATCCATCCCGGCGCCGGCGTCCGGATCGGAGACGTGGCGATCCAGGGCCTCGGCCACCGATGCGGACCTCCCCAGGCGTTCGAGGAGGCGCAGGGTCGAGGGATTGAGTTCCCCCTCCACCCCGATCGCCCCGGGGGCGAAGCGGACGGTGAGGGCGGGGTCCGCCGCCCCGGGCGCGGTACGGACCTCCACGAAGCGGGCCCCCGGCGACGGCCGGACCGCCGCTCGCAGAAGCGCCGCGGAATCGGCGATGGCCAGGTCCAGGGATGCAAAGAGCACTTCGATCGCCTGCGGTCCGATCCCGGCCAGCGTGCGAACCGGAAGCTGAATACCGAACCGTCCCCCCGGATTTCCGTCCCGGCCGGCCCGGAGGAGCGCCAGGGCCTGGTGGAACTCGGTGATGCCGCAGAGATCGATGTGCTCGCGGTAGCGACGCGCGGATTCGGCGTAGGCTGCGCCGAGGGTCGGGTCCTCGAGGGCCGCGTACCCCAGGGCGATCGCATCGGGGGAGGGCGCGCGCGTGGTCAAGAGCGCCAGGTCCAGGGGGGCCCCGTCCAGCCAGCTTCGGACCCGGTCGTGGATCTGCTCGTCGGGTCCCACCGCCGCGTCGAAGCGGACCGCGGCCCATCCCCCGGGAGCCAGAGCCTCGGAGAGGGAGGTCACCAGCCGCGCAACGATCACGTCACCCCGGGGGCCTCCGTGGACGAAGGTCACCGCCTCCTGGCTCTCGGGCTGGATGACGAAGGGGGGCTGGGCGATCACCAGGTCGAAGCGCCGTCCCCGCACCGGCTCCAGGAGATCCCCGGTTTCGAAGGTGACCGGCAACCGGTTCAGGGCGGCGTTCACCCGGCCCATGGCCGTGGCCCGCGGGTTCAGGTCGGTGCCCACCGCGGTCGCCCCCCGGCGCGCGGCGAAGAGGGCCAGCGCTCCCGCCCCACACCCCAGGTCGAGGAACCGCCCCTCCACCCGCCCGGGGAGGAGGCGGGCGAGGGCCACCGTCGCCGGACCGGCGCCCATGACCGCATCCCGCCCGGCGGCCGGGTCGTCGCTGAACACCAGGACGTCCCCGAAGGGAAGCAGGCGGAACCGCGCGCGGAGAGCGTCGCCGTCCGCCACCAGGATCCCGGCATCGAGAAGGACGGACACCGTCTCGCGACCCAACGCGTCCCGAACCGCGGCGGCCGGGGGCGTCCCGTCGTAGACGAAGAGAAGCGCGAGGTGGGCGGCCGGCGTCCCGACTCGCTCCAGCGCGCGGTGAACCAGGGGGAGCCGAAGCCGGTCGACGAGGTTGGGGGCCACCCGCTCCCCCTCGGCCAGGATGCGGTCGTCGTAGCCGGCGACGCGCAGGGCGTCCCCGAAGGCGGCCAGCGCCTCCGGCGCGAGTCCGGTCAGGCAGGAGATGGGGGCGGGTCCCTGTCGTTCTTCCATGAGCGCGGTTCCTTGGGCTTCGCAGGGTCCGGGGGGCCGGGAGCCGGCCGTTCCCTGCCGCCTAGCTTGGGGATTCCGTTCCGGCGGCCAGGGCCCGGTAGCGGGAATGGTCGTGCAACGACTCGAGATCGGGGTCGTTCCGCATCCATTCCCGCCAGAGTTCACCGTGAGCCACGGTCTTGGCCAGGCAGTCGAGCGCCTTGTCGAAGAGCCCCTGGAGGGTATGGACACAGGCCACGTTGTAAAGAACCTGGGGTTCCTCGGGATCGATCTCGATCGCCCGCTCGAACTCCGCCCGCGCCACCTCGATGCTCTTCCGCCGGAACTGCCGGAAGTGCTGTCGTCCACGCAGGTAGCATTCGTAGGCTTCGACCCGGGTGGTGGGAACCTTCCGGAGCGCGCGCTTCTCCTCCTCGCTGATCATGACGCTCAGCTTGCGCGCAATGGCTTCGGCGATCTCCTTCTGGATGGTGAACACATCCTTGACCTCGCGGTCGTAGCGCTCCGCCCAGACGGTGAGGCCGGTCCGGGTCTCCACCAGCTCCACCGAGAGCCGCAGGTGGTTCTTGACCCGCCGGAAGTTGCCGTCCAGGACGTAGGCGACGTTCAGCTCGCGGCCGATCTGGATGGCGGGAACGGAGCGGTCCCGGAACAGGCGGACCGCGGACAGCGAGGCCACCGAGAATCCACTGATCCGTGACAGCTCGATGAGGATGTCCTCGGTCACGCCATCCCGGAAGTACTCGTCCTTCTTGGATCCGCTCAGATTGTTGAAATGGAGAACCGCCAGCGGCGTCCCGGACCTTGCCGACCCGTGCTCCACCGACCAGGGCGTTTCCATCGCTCCTCTCCTTGCGCCCCGGCCGCCTTCCCGGGAATATCACGGACCGCGCGGGATCCGTCGGTCGAAGGCTGAGGGGGTCGGAATCCGCGTCGATCTTAGCACCCGGGCCCATCCCGCGCCTCCGGGCCGGCCCGTCACCGCGCTCCTCCGAGCGGCGGGCCCGGCGGACGGAGTCATCCCCCGGCCGTGCCGGCCGACCGCCCCACGGCGGCCTCCGCCGGCTCCTGCCGCTCCCCCCCTTCCCCGGCGTCCACGTTCTTCATGCGCACGGAGAGCGACACCACCGCCACGGTCACTCCGAACAGGCACACGATGGTCGCCCCCATGGGCCAGTCCCGGGTGTAGGACAGCGCCGCTCCCAGGATCGAGACCACGAAGGCGATACCCCAGGCCCAGAAGAGCCGCGACCTGCCGTGCCGCCCCAGAAGCGTCGCGACCACCAGGGGAACGATCAGGTACGAGAACACGGCCAGGACTCCGGACACCTTCACCGCGCTGGTCACCGCCAGCCCGAAGGCGACGTAGAACAGGAAGTCCCACTTCTTGACCGACAACCCCCGGCGCCGTGCCTCCTTCGGATCCTCGGAACACAGGGCCAGCTTCCACCGGCTGAAATACAGGAAGGCCCCGACGACGGCGTACAGGGCGGCCGTGATCACGATGTCCTTCCAGGCCACCCACCCCAGCGCCTCCCCGCTCAGCGATCCCTGCACGTGCTCCGCCCCGTGGGGGGCGTTGGAGAGCAGGATCAACGTGGCGGCGGTGGCCAGGGCGAAGGAGATCCCGATGAACGCCTCCTGCAGCACGGAGTGGTTCCGGTCCCACAGGAAGCTGAACAGGGCCGCCCCCAGGATGGTGAACCCGAAGGACCAGAGGTACATGCTGGGGTCGTGCGGCTCCGCTCCGAGGAGAAACGCGACGCTCGCCCCCAGGGCCGCGATCTGGGCCAGGGCCAGGTCGACGAAGATGACCCCCCGGGCCAGCACGTGCCGGCCCAGGGTGGGAAGCATCAAGGCGAGAAGCAGGCATGCCAGGAGTGGCATGGCCATCACGGCGATGAATTCCATGGGTCTTACCTCACTCGCCCGACAGGGCCTTGGCGATCGACGACACCAGGACGTCGAACTTGGAGAACACGTCGTCGGTGCCGGGCAAGCCGCCGGTTTCGCTGGCGATCTCCACCGCGACACCGTCCGCCCGCTTGGCCAGCTCCTTGCTGACGTCGGCCTTGTAGTAGGGCTGGTAGAGAACGAGCTTCACCCCGGCCTGCTCCATGGCGTCGGCCAGCTCGGCGATGTGGCGGGGGGAAGGGGGGATTCCCGGCTTCCCCTCCACGGTTCCGAAGAGCTTCAGCCCGAACCGGTCGGCGAAGTAGACGAAGTTCTTGTGGTAGGTCACGACGGATGTCCCCTTGTAGGGGGCCAGCTCCGCCTCCCACCGCACCAGGGACGAGTCGATCCGCGCGTCGAACGCCTTCGCGTTGGCGGCGTAGTCGTCCGCGTTGGCGGGATCGACCTGGGAGAAGACCCGGGCCAGGTGGTCGGCCACCACCTTCAGGTTGTCCGGGTCGAGGTAGTAGTGCGGATTGCCGAGGGGATGGATGTCCCCCTCCGCCCGGCTCACCGTGCCCGTCGGCTTCTCCAGAACCTTGACGCCGTCGGAGGCGTCCACGAAACCGGGCTGGCCGGGCTGGATCTTCGGGTTCCGGCTGCCGGGCAGGACCAGCGGCAGCCAGCCGTTGTCCAGCTCCAGGCCGACCGACACGAACACGTCGGCGTGCTGGATCGCCTTCATCAGGCTCGGCTTGGCGGGCACATAGTGAGGGTCTTCATATCCCTTGCACAGGGACTTGGCGTCGACGTGGTTCCCGCCCACGAACCGGGCCACCGAGGCCAGGTCGCTGAGCGACGTGGCGACCTTCAGGTTCGCGAACGCGGGCGTGGCCACGGCCAGGGCGAGGGCCGGGATGGCCAGATACCGGAACAGGGCTTTCATGGAGTCCTCCTGAACTTGCGGGTCGAATCCGTGGTTGTCTCCCGTCCGTCGTTCATCCCCGCCTCAATACGCATGGGCGGGGTGGTAGCCGATCGTGTA
Source organism: uncultured bacterium (assembly GCA_964424285.1). Taxonomy (GTDB): domain Bacteria; phylum Eisenbacteria; class RBG-16-71-46; order JABDJR01; family JABDJR01; genus CAVSKL01. Next base: position 3,107 of record CAYRIJ010000074.1, on the reverse strand, counting down.
GCTCATCTGCACCATCAACCGCTGGTCGTGGGGCTTGTACCCCCCGCCGTCGGCCTGGGCGTAGCTGTACTCGAGCCGGACGTAGGAAAACTCCGAAGGCGTCCAGGCCACGTTGGCCGACGCCCGGCTGATCTTGCCGGCGACCGGATCCCCGGCGTCGTCCACCAGCACGTCGAAGAAGCTGTCCTTCGCCTGCTCGACCCGGATCCCGGTCCACCAGACCTGGGCCCACCGGTACCGGAACGACGCGTAGCCGCCGTGCTGTTCCCGGTGGTACTTGCCGGCGACGTAGGTGCCCTTCTCGAGATACTCGGCCTGGGCGATCCAGCCCCTCCGGTTGGAGTTCCGGAGCGGCACGTTGCGGAAGGTGAGATCCGCCCCGTAGGCGGCGTGAGGATGACCGTCCTCACCCTGCCCCCTCAGGAGCGAGGCCCCCACTTCCATCGTGGTCTCGTCGCTGACGTCGAACACGTTCTTGAGACGGCCCAGGTACGGAACGTTCCCGTGGGCGCTGGATCCGAGGTCTAGAGGGTTCTCGTCGTCGAGGGGCTCGGCCTGGAAGGCGCCGGCGATCACCTCCGCGTACCACGGGAGCGGGGTGAGCCAGGACGCTTCCACCCCGGCGTCCTTGAAGCCCTCCTCCCCGATGGTGTTGGCCATGATGACCGGGGCCTGGACGAAGGGAAACGCGTGGGTATGGAGCTGGCCGTGCTTCCCGAAGGCCGCGCGGATCTTCCCCAGCTTGAGCTGGATGCCGGGGATGCTGGAGGTCCGGGCCCAGACCTCCTCCGGTGTGACCTCGTCGGGCCCGAACACCAGGTTGGCCTCGAGCAGCCAATAGGGGTCCACCACCGAGATGACGGACATCTCGGACTCCTGGAATTGCGGCCCGTAGGCTTCATCGATGTTGGGGGCGAACTGGTCGAGGAAAAGGGCGTTGAACCCGATCGCCGGGTTCGCGAGATTCGAGTAGATCGAACGCGTCTGGGCGAACCCCGACGCCGGAACGGATGCCAGTGCGGCGCACAGGCCGAAGAGCACGCATCGTCTCATGCGGACTTGACCTCCTGATTCGGATCGAACGACGGGTGGGGGAGGCTCCCGGACGACGCCGTCCGGGGGACATCCCTACGTGGCTCCCCTACCGACGGCCGGCGGACCGGACATGGCGTGGACCATGGAAGGAAGACCGGTGCGGAGGTGGGAGCGGTTCGGGATCAGGCGGTGGGAGGAGCGCGGAGACGGATGTGGACGAGGTGGGGAGCCGGAGCCCGGGGCGCTTCGACGCGCGGGAGCTCGCCGGGAGCCTCGGGAAGGCCCTGGGCAAGGGGGGCCGCGGTCTGGGGAACGGAGTCCGTCCGGCCCGCCACGACCCGGCAGATCGCGCAGTTGGGATGCGATCCCGCCGTATCGTGGTGATGGATTCCGGTGGCCTCGACCCCCGAGGCGAAGACCATGGCGAAGAGGAAGGCCAGGGTGACGCCGAAACGCGCCACCCCCGCTCCACGCCGCGCCGGGCGCATGTCATCCGAGGGTCTTCCGAAGAACATGGCACTTAGCCTAGACCGTCAATCGAAGACGACCAAGGGAAAAATCCCCTCTCCGTCCCGCCTTGCCCCGAACCCCGCCACCAGCTACGCTCTCGAAGACCCCCGTGCTCGCCCCGCCGGGCGAGGGAGGCTCTCATGGACGTCGCCTTCAAGACCATCGTCGCTCCCACCGACTTCTCCCCCTTCTCCGAGGAAGCGCTCCACTACGCGCGTTCCCTGGCCGGGAAGTTCAACGCGGTGATCCACCTGGTTCACGCCCTGGAGCGCCCCCAGGACGTTCCCTGGTGGGTGGCGGAACGGGAGTACTCCGTCAGCCAGGCCAACGTCGCCGAGCAGGCCAAGGAGCGCCTCACCGGGATCGTGAGCCGGCTCCTCCCCGGCGTCACGGTGGAGCCCCACGTCCGGGTGGGCTCCCCCTCCGAGGAGATCGTGAAGACGGCCCGCGACAGCCACGCCGATCTCATCGTGATCGCCACCCACGGCCGGGGCGGGCTCTCCCGGGTTCTTTTCGGGAGCGTGACCGAGCGGGTGGTGCGTCACGCTCCGTGCCCCGTGCTCACCGTCCGGCCGGAGAAGTCCAAGGTGCAGCAATGAACTCCGCCCAGCTGGAAAGGAACCCCTCATGCATCCCGTGAAATTCGCCGGTCTCGCCGTCCTCGGGGCGGCGCTCCTCCTCGCCCCGTCCCCGGCCCGGGCCGGGAAGGATCCGAAGGCGGTGGAACTCGCCGAGGCGGGCATGAAGGCCATGGGCGGCCGGGACAACTTCGACGCCGCCCGGATGCTCACCTTCCGCTTCACCGTGGTCCGCGAAGGAAAGACCCTGGTGGATCGCCTGCACCACTGGGATCGCTGGACCGGTCGCTATCGTCTGGACACCGTCACCCGGGAGGGCGACCCCCTCCAGGTGCTCATGAACGTCAACGACCGGAAGGGCCGGGTGTGGATCGCGGGGAACGAGGTCGCCGGAGACGAGGCCGCGTCCTACGTCGACCACGCCTATGCCCAGTACATCAACGACATGTACTGGCTGCTCATGCCCTGGAAGTGGTTGGACGACGGGGTGAACCTCTCCTACGACGGCACCGCGGTCCGGGACAGCACGACCTACGAGGTGGTGGGCCTCACCTTCGGGAGCGGGGTGGGCCTCACCTCCAACGACCGCTACTGGGCCTTCGTGAATCCGGCGACCCATCTCATGGAGCGCTGGGAGTTCATCCTCCAGAAAGAGGACGGGAGCCCCGGGGACGGCCCGCCGTCGGTCTTCGCCTGGAGGGACTGGAAGAACGTGGGCGCGGGCATCACCCTGGCCACCCGTAAGGTCCAGCTCGAGACCGGCGACAAGCCGGCGACCTCGATCGTCTTCCCCCAGGTCGCCTTCTCCCGCACGGTGGACGAGGCGGCGTTCGAGACGCCCCCCGCGCCGCGCTGAGCGGAGCCTCGGAGAAGACGATGCGGAGGTCCACAATCCCCGGCGCGCCGGCAGGCGAACCGCGGGCCCGGGCCCCGTACACGTTGACCCGCGAAATCAATTGAATTAGATTCTATCCTCGCTCGCGG
>CAYRIJ010000073.1:0-15121 GCA_964424285.1 uncultured bacterium | reverse complement strand
GCGAGGGTGGCCGGACGGTGGGCGCCGGCGTCGTCGCCAAGATTCTCGAGTAAGGATTTCGGCGGCCGGCCCGAGGGGGGTCGGCTGCCCGGTTGCGACCTCCTCCCCCGCTCGGGGAACGGACGCCGGCGATCCGGCGCGCCCCGGGGGAGCGGTGGGCCGCCAGGTACCCGTAACCCCTTGTCCGGTAGGAGCTTGAATAGAAATGGCGGCGGTACGCGACAAGATCATCCTGGCCTGCGGCACCTGCAAGCGCCGCAATTACACCGGAACCAAGAACAAGCGGAAGCATCCGGACCGGGTCGAGTACAAGAAGTACTGTCCCTTCTGCCGGGTGCACACGCCTCACAAGGAGACCCGCTGACTCTCGATCCGCGGCGGGATCCCGGTTTTCCGGCGGAAGCGGCGCCAGGCGGGCGTCTCGTTCGCCACCCCCTCGGGTCGAATCCGGGAGCCGGCCCGGCATTGACCTCGGGACGATGAGGCCGGGGGGGAGTGGAGAAGAGCCTGAAGGTCAGTAGCTCAACTGGTAGAGCACCGGTCTCCAAAACCGGGGGTTGCGGGTTCAAGTCCTGCCTGACCTGCCAGATGGGAGTGCCGGCGGCCCCCGCATGCGGGGCTGCCGGCCCCCGCCTTTGAAGGAAGATCACCAACATGTCGATCGTGGAGCGCTTCACCGGTTTTGTTCAGTCGGCCTGGGTCGAGTCCAAGAAGGTCACGTGGCCGTCGCGGGCGGAGCTCAAGGAGTCCACGTCGGTGGTCATCATCTCGACCTTCATCGTGATGATCTACCTGTTCATCGTGGACCAGATCCTGAACTTCGGCCTCCAGTTCTTCATCCGCTAGGACGCCCAATCATGACCAAGAAGTGGTACGTCATTCATACCTACTCGGGGCACGAGAACAAGGTCAAGAACAACCTCGAGCGGGCGGCCAAGAACGCCGGGGTGGAGGACCGGTTCGGGCGGATCCTCGTGGCCATGGAAGACCACGCCGAGATGAAGGACGGCCAGCGCGTGGTGACCAAGCGCAAGACCTTTCCGTCCTACGTCCTGGTGGAGATGGAGCTGGACGCCGAGACCCAGGTCATCGTCGCCAACGTGCCGGGGGTCACCCGGTTCGTGGGCTCCGGCCAGGAACCGGTCCCGCTGGGCGAGGACGAAGTGGATCGCATCCTGGGCCGGCTCGATACCTCCAAGCCCCGGGAGCCCCTGGAGGTTCCCTACAAGGTGGGCGAGCACGTCAAGGTGACCGACGGTCCCTTCACCGACTTCACCGGAGTGGTGGACGAGGTGAACGGCGAGCGCGGAAAACTGAAAGTCATGGTTTCCATTTTCGGCCGGGCGACCCCGGTCGAACTCGATTTCCTGCAGGTCAAGCCGGTCTAGCCGGAGGGCCTGATTTCGAGGGACGCGATGCCGCCGCGGCGGCGCGTCCCGATCTCGCAAGCACCTCGACCCGTCGCGCCGCGCCGGCCGGCGGAGATTAGGAGGGAGAGATGGCGCAAGTCGTAGAGAAAACGATCAAGCTGCAGATCCCGGCGGGAGGCGCCACGCCGGCGCCGCCGGTCGGGCCCGCCCTCGGCCAGGCGGGCATCAACATCATGGCGTTCTGCAAGGACTTCAACTCCAAGACGCAGGCCCAGGCCGGGCTCATCATTCCGGTGGTGATCAGCGTCTTCAAGGACAAGTCCTTCACCTTCATCACCAAGACCCCCCCGGCGGCGGTCCTGCTCAAGCGCTCGGCCAACCTGGCCAAGGGCTCGGGCGAACCCAACCGCAACAAGGTCGGTGCGGTGAGTTCGGCCCAGGTCAAGGAGATCGCCGAGCTCAAGATGGTGGACCTGAACGCCGCCTCGGTCGAGGCGGCCATGCGCATGGTGGCGGGCACCGCCCGCAGCATGGGCATCGAGATCAAGGACTAGGGGGGCGCCATGAAGCACGGAAAACGCTATCGGAAGGTCCAGGAGACGGTGCCCCGCGGCCCCTATTCCGACCTCGGTGAACTGATCAGGAACCTGAAGTCCACCGTGGGCGCCAAGTTCGACGAGACGGTCGAGATCTCGACCAAGCTCAACGTGGATCCCCGGCACGCCGACCAGGTGGTCCGGGGCACGGTGGTGCTCCCCCACGGAACCGGCAAGTCGATCCGGGTCCTGGTTTTCGCCAAGGGCGAAAAGGAGACCGAGGCCAAGGAGGCCGGGGCGGACCTGGTGGGGCCCGACTACGTGGCCAAGGTGCGCGAGGGTTGGCTCGACTTCGACGCGGTGGTGGCCACCCCGGACATGATGGGCGAGGTGGGGAAGCTGGGGCGGATCCTCGGTCCGCGCGGGCTCATGCCGAACCCCAAGACGGGGACCGTCACCTTCGACGTGGCCAAGGCGGTCAAGGACCTGAAGGCGGGCAAGATCGAGTTCCGCGTGGACAAGGGCGGAAACGTGGCCGGTCCGGTGGGCAAGGCATCGTTCAGCCCGGAGCAGCTCGAAGAGAACACCCGCGCCCTCATCAACGAAATCCTGAAGGCCAAGCCTTCGGGCGCCAAGGGCCAGTACGTGAAGTCGATGACCCTGTCCACCACCATGGGGCCCGGGCTCAAGCTGGATCCCCTCGTCGTGATGGCGATGAGCAAGTAGGAGAGACGTCATGGCAAAACCGCACAAGATCGATATCGTCGACCGGCTGAGGGCCAAGCTCTCCGCGGCCAAGGGGGTCTACCTGGCCGATTTCCAGGGCCTGGACGTGGCGCAGGCCACCCGTCTCCGCACGCGCTGCCGCGAGGCCGGGGTGGATTTCCAGGTGGTGAAGAACACCTTGGCCCGCCGGGCCCTGGACGAGTCTTCCCGCGAGGCCCTGGATCCGTACCTGATCGGCCCCACCGCCATCGCGATGAGCGACCAGGACGAGGTGACGCCGGCCAAGATCATCGCCGAGTTCATGAAGGAGTTCGAGCGGCCGGTGCTCAAGGCCGGGATCGTGGACGGCCGCGTGATGAACGGGGAGCAGGTCCATATCCTGTCCCAGCTCCCCACCCGCGACGTCCTGCTGGGCCAGTTGGTGAGCGGGCTGAAGTCGCCGGTGCAGAAGCTGCACAGCGCGCTTTCGAGCCCCCTCCGGGGTCTGGCCACCGCCCTCAAGCAGGTGGCCGAGCAGAAGGCCTGATTTTTTTCGCCAGCGGTGCCGCGGCCATCCGGCGCGGCCCCGTTCCTTTAAACCACCACCCCGCCGAGGGCTCGTCCCGAAGACCGCGGGGAGGGACGCTCAAAAGGAGTGAATACCGTGTCCGAAACGACGACTGAAACCAAGGAACTGTCCCCCGATATCAAGGACATCATCGAGAAGATCAAGGGGATGACCATTCTCCAGGTCAACGATCTGGTCAAGGCCATCGAGGACGAGTTCGACGTCACCGCGGCCATGCCGATGATGGCCGGCCCCATGGCCGGCGCGGGCGCCGCCGCCGCCGTCGAGGAGAAGACCGAGTTCGACGTCATCCTCACCGGCTCCGGCGACAAGAAGATCCAGGTCATCAAGGTGGTGCGCGAGCTCACCGGGCTCGGCCTGAAGGAAGCCAAGGACCTCGTGGAAGGCGCCCCCAAGCCGGTCAAGGAAGGGGTTTCCAAGGACGAGGCCGCCTCGGTCAAGGCCAAGATCGAGGCAGCGGGCGGAACCGCGGACGTCAAGTAGCGCCTTCGCGTTGCCCGCGACGGCGAATGCGGAGGGGGCGCTTCCCTTCCGGGCCGCCGTCGCCGGATCCGAACGGCGGCGATATCCAGGACGCGGGCCGGCCGGCCCGGCCCGCGTCCATCAACCGGAACGAGGACAACACCCTTGAACAACGGGAACAACGGAAACCGACGCAGCTTCAGCAAGCTGGACCCCAATTGGGTGGTGGAACTCCCCCATCTCTTGGACGTCCAGCTTCGGTCTTTCGAGAACTTCCTGCAGCTCGAATCCCCGCCCGAGGAGCGGAAGATGATGGGTCTGCAGGAGGTCTTCAGCTCCGTGTTTCCCATCAGCGATACCCGCGGGCTGTTCTCGCTGGAGTTCGTTTCCTACTCGATCGGCGACCCCAAGTACTCGGTGGACGAGTGCCAGGAGCGCGATCTCACCTTCTCCGCCCCCCTGAAGGCGACCCTCCGGCTCAGGATCCGCGAGGACATCGACGGGGAGAAGCGGGACAAGGAGATCATCGAGCAGGAGGTCTACCTCGGAGAGCTTCCCCTCATCACCGACAAGGGGACCTTCGTCATCAACGGCGCCGAGCGGGTGATCGTGAGCCAGCTCCACCGCTCCCCCGGCGTGTTCTTCGACGATTCGGTGCACCCCAACGGGAAGCGCCTGTTCTCGGCCCGCATCATCCCGTACCGGGGCTCCTGGGTGGAGTTCACCCTCGACGTGAACGACATCATGTACGTTCACATCGACCGGAAGCGGAAGCTTCCGGTGTCGATCCTTCTCAAGGCCCTGGGCTACGGAAGCGAGAAGGACATCCTGGATCTCTTCTACGCCACGATCACCGCGGACATCGGCTCCGGGCGGAGCCAGAAGGACCAGGCCCTGGAGGGCCGGGTGGTGGCCGAGGACGTGCTCGACACCGAGACCGGCGAGATCCTCCTGGAAACCAACGACGAGATCACGGTCGAGAAGATCAAGGACCTGGCCAAGGCGGGGATCAAGGAGGTCAAGTACTTCGACATCCCCATGCAGGAAGACGCGGACATCGTCCGGAACACCCTGAAGCGGGACTCCTCCACCGGCGAGGACGACGCCCTGGCCCGGATCTACGCCCTGCTCCGCCCCGGCGAGCCGCCGCGGTCGGAGACCGCCCGCGAAATCCTGAGCCGGCTCTTCTTCAACCCCAAGCGCTACGATCTGGCCAAGGTCGGGCGCTTCAAGCTGAACAAGAAGCTCAACCACGTGGAGATCCTGGGCGGCGAGACGCGCCTGGAGCGCCTGGGACTGAGCGGACCCTCGGACGACCTGACCACCCTGGCTCCCGAGGACTTCATCACCATCATCCAGTACCTGCTCATGCTTCGGGTGAACCATCCCGACGTCACCACCGACGACATCGACCATCTGGGGAACCGGCGGGTCCGCTCGGTGGGCGAGCTCCTGTCCAACCAGTTCAACATCGGACTCACCCGCATGGCGCGCATCATCCGGGAGCGGATGAGCCTCCAGGACTCGGAGAACATCACTCCCTACGACCTGGTCAACGCCCGCACCATCAGCGCGGTGATCCAGTCCTTCTTCGGGTCCAGCCAGCTCAGCCAGTTCATGGACCAGACCAACCCGCTGGCCGAGCTGACCCACAAGCGCCGGCTCTCCGCCCTGGGACCCGGCGGTCTCACCCGGGACCGGGCCGGTTTCGAGGTCCGCGACGTCCACTACACCCACTACGGCCGGATGTGCCCGATCGAGACCCCGGAAGGTCCGAACATCGGGCTGATCTCGAGCCTCGCCACCTACGCCCGGGTCAACGATTTCGGCTTCCTGGAGACCCCCTACCGGCGGGTCAAGAACGGGCAGGCCACCCGCGACGACATCGAGTTCATCTCCGCCGACGTGGAGGACCGGGCCCGCATCGCCCAGGCCAACGAGGCGGTGGACGGCAAGGGCAAGTTCCTGGGCGACCGGCTCTTCGTCCGGCACCGGGGCGAGTTCCCGATCACCGCCCCCGACGACGTGGACTACATGGACCTGGCGCCCATGCAGATCGTGAGCCCGGCCGCCGCGCTCATCCCCTTCCTGGAGCACGACGACGCCAACCGCGCGCTCATGGGATCCAACATGCAGCGGCAGGCGGTGCCGCTCCTCCGGACGGACTCGCCGGTGGTGGGGACCGGGCTCGAGGGCAAGGTGGCCCGCGACTCCGGCGCCATGGTGGTGGCCAAGCGCGCGGGGACGGTGGAATCGGTCTCGGCCGACGCCATCGCGGTCAAGTTCGACCGGCCCAAGGGCGAGCGGCGCATCGTCGACTTCAGCGAGGCCTCGGGCCTCGACGTCTACCCCCTGACCAAGTTCAAGCGATCCAACCAGGACACCTGCATCAACCAGCGACCCCTGGTGCGCGAGGGAGACCGGGTGGAGGTCCGCGACGTGCTGGCCGACGGCGCCGCCACCCAGAAGGGCGAGCTGGCGCTGGGGGCCAACGTCCTGGTCGCCTTCATGCCCTGGGGGGGCTACAACTACGAGGACGCGATCCTGGTGAGCGAGCGCCTCATCAAGGACGACGTGTTCACCTCCATCCACATCGAGGAGTTCGAGCTCCAGGTCCGCGACACCAACCGCGGCGTCGAGGAGATCACCCGCGAGATCCCCAACGTGGGCGAGGAGGCGGTGAAGAACCTGGACGAGGAGGGGATCATCCGGGTCGGGGCTCCGGTCCGCGCCGGAGACATCCTGGTCGGGAAGGTGACCCCGAAGGGCGAGACCGACCTCTCCCCGGAGGAGCGGCTCCTCCGCGCGATCTTCGGCGAGAAGGCGGGCGACGTCCGCGACGCCTCCCTGAAGGCGCCTCCCGGGATGGAAGGCATCGTCATCGACATCAAGGTGTTCAGCCGCCGGGAGAAGGACGAGACCGCCCGCAAGACGGACAAGAAGAAGATCGAGCGGCTGAAGCGGTACGCCAAGAAGGAGCGCACCCGGATCGTCGAGGTTCGGGACGCCGAGGTCGCCGACCTCCTGGACGGGCAGACCGCCAACCGGTTCGTCTCCGCCCGCACCGGCGAGGAGCTCATCAAGACCGGGCGCAAGATCACCAAGAGCTCGCTTCAGAAGATCGATCTGGACGAGCTCCCCTGGAACGCCCCCCTCACCCGCAGCCGCAAGGTCAACGAGACCCTGTGGCGGCAGATGGAGGCGGCCCAGTACGCGGTGAGCCGCGTCGAGCGCGAGATGGAGAAGGACATGGACAAGATCACCCGCGGGGACGAGCTGCCCCCCGGCGTGGTCAAGCTGGTCAAGGTCTTCATCGCCAAGAAGCGCCGGCTGGCGGTGGGCGACAAGATGGCCGGACGCCACGGCAACAAGGGCGTGGTGTCCAAGGTGCTCCCCGAGGAGGACATGCCCTACCTCGCGGACGGCACCCCGGTGGACATCGTGCTCAACCCCCTCGGCGTGCCTTCGCGCATGAACGTGGGGCAGATCCTGGAGACGCACCTCGGATGGGCGGCGCGGGAGCTGGGGCGCCAGATCGACGCCTACCTGCAGACCCAGGCCACCGTGGACGAGATCAAGTCCGAGCTCCGCGACGCCGGCCTTCCCGAGGGGGGGAAGACCCGTCTTCACGACGGGCGCACCGGGGAGAAATTCGACCAGCCGGTGACCGTGGGCGTCATCTACATGCTGAAGCTCAGCCACCTGGTCGACGACAAGATCCACGCCCGTTCCATCGGACCCTACTCGCTGGTCACCCAGCAGCCCCTGGGCGGCAAGGCCCAGTTCGGCGGCCAGCGATTCGGGGAGATGGAAGTGTGGGCCCTGGAGGCGTACGGATCCGCCTTCACCCTGCAGGAGATGCTGACCGTCAAGTCGGACGACGTCCCCGGCCGTTCCCGGGTGTACGAGGCCATCGTCAAGGGCGAGAACCCGCCCGAGCCGGGAGTGCCCGAGTCGTTCAACGTCCTGGTCAAGGAGCTGCAGAGCCTCTGCCTGGACATCGAATTCATCGCCGTGCAGGAGTAAGGCTTCCCAAAGGAGAGGTGACACCCAATGCAGGAATCTTCCTTCACGCAGTCGTTGTTCGGAACCGGGAAGCTGAATCCCCTTACCCGTCCGGAGACGCGTGAATCGCGGCGGCGCTTCAACTTCAACGCCATCAGGATCCAGCTCGCCTCCCCGGACATGATCCACTCGTGGTCCTCCGGCGAGGTGATGAAGCCCGAGACCATCAACTACCGCTCGTTCAAGCCGGAGAAGGACGGGTTGTTCTGCGAGCGCATCTTCGGTCCGGTCAAGGACTGGGAGTGCTCGTGCGGCAAGTACAAGCGGATCCGCTACCGCGGGGTCATCTGCGACCGCTGCGGGGTGGAGGTCACCCAGGCCAAGGTCCGCCGCGAGCGCATGGGACACGTCGAGCTGGCGGTGCAGGTGAGCCACATCTGGTTCTTCAAGGGGGTCCCCAGCCGGATCGGGCATCTCCTGGACATGTCGGTGCGGGAGCTGGAGCGGGTCCTCTACTACGAGTCCTACGTGGTCATCGATCCCGGCAACACCGGGCTCAAGCAGAAGGAGATCCTCTCCGAGGACGCCTACAACGAGCTCTACTCCGACTCCAAGAACAAGTTCTCGGCCAAGATGGGAGCAGAGGCCATCCGGGATCTCCTGGCCGGGCTGGAGCTGGACGAGCTGGCCGCCGAGCTCCGGACGGTGGTCAAGATGGAGACCAGCGCCCAGCGGAAGAAGGAGACCCTGAAGCGGCTCCGGGTGGTGGAGGCCTTCCGGCAGAGCGGAAACAAGCCGGAGTGGATGATCCTCGAGGTCGTCCCCATCCTCCCCCCCGATCTCCGGCCCCTGGTTCCCCTCGAGGGCGGCCGGTTCGCCACCAGCGACCTGAACGACCTCTACCGCCGGGTCATCAACCGCAACAACCGGCTGAAGAAGCTCATGGAGATCCGCGCTCCGGAGGTCATCCTCCGCAACGAGAAGCGCATGCTCCAGGAGGCGGTGGACGCGCTGTTCGACAACGGGCGGCGCTCCCGCGCGGTGCGCGGCCAGGGAAACCGGCCGCTCAAGTCCCTCTCCGACATGCTGAAGGGGAAGCAGGGGCGGTTCCGCCAGAACCTGCTGGGCAAGCGCGTCGACTACTCGGGCCGCTCGGTGATCGTGGTCGGTCCCGAGCTCAAGCTCCACCAGTGCGGGCTCCCCAAGACCATGGCCCTGGAGCTGTTCAAGCCCTTCATCATCAAGAACCTCGAGGACCGCGGGTTCGTCTCCACCGTGAAGAGCGCCAAGCGCCTGGTGGAGCGGGAGACCCCCGAGGTCTGGGACATCCTGGGCCGGATCATCAAGGGGCACCCGGTGCTCCTGAACCGCGCCCCCACCCTCCACCGCCTCGGCATCCAGGCCTTCGAGCCGGTGCTGGTGGAAGGCAAGGCCATCCGCATTCATCCCCTGGTCTGCGCCGCCTTCAACGCCGACTTCGACGGCGACCAGATGGCGGTGCACGTTCCCCTGGGCTTCGAGGCCCAGATCGAGAGCATGCAGCTCATGCTCTCCACCCAGAACATCCTGAGCCCGGCCAACGGGCGGCCGCTGGCCACCCCCAGCCAGGACATCGTGCTCGGGTGCAACTACGTCACCAAGCTGGGCCTGCTCCCCGAGGGCCGGGAGAAACCGTGGCGCTTCGCCGACTACACCGACGTGCGCGGGGCCTACGATCACGGCTACGTGGGACTCCACGACCCGATCGAGCTCCGGGTGGAAGGGCAGTTCATCGAGACCACCCCGGGCCGGGTGCTGTTCAACGAGATCCTTCCTCCGGGATTGGGTTTCGAGAACTCCACCCAGAACAAGAAGTCCCTGGAGCTCCTGGTGGCCAAGTGCTACCGCCTGTTCGGTCCGGAGAAGACCGCGGTCTTCCTGGACGACCTCAAGCGCCTGGGCTTCGAGTACGCCACCAAGGCCGGAATCTCCATCTCCATCGACGACATTCGCGTCCCGGAGGAGAAGCCGGGGCTGATCGCCAAGGCCCAGAAGGAGGCGGACTCCATCCGGGCCGCGTACCGGAGCGGCGTCATCACCGAGGGCGAACGCTACAACCGCATCATCGACACCTGGACCCGGGTGACCAGCGAGGTGGAGGAAGCCACCTTCGCCGGCCTGGCCAAGGACCGCGGCGGTTTCAACCCGATCTTCATGATGGCCAACTCCGGGTCCCGAGGCTCCAAGGAGCAGATCCGCCAGCTGGCCGGGATGCGCGGCCTGATGGCCAAGCCCCAGAAGAAGATCACCGGCGGCATGGGCGAGATCATCGAGAGCCCGGTGGTCCGGAACTTCAAGGAAGGGCTGACCGTGCTGGAGTACTTCATCTCCACCCACGGCGCCCGCAAGGGATTGGCCGACACCGCGCTCAAGACCGCCGACGCCGGGTATCTCACCCGCCGTCTGGTGGACGTGGCCCAGGACGTGATCATCAACGAGGTGGACTGCGGGACCATCCTCGGGATCGAGATCGGGGCGCTCAAGGAGGGGGAGGAGATCATCGAGCCGATCTCCGAACGCATCCTGGGGCGGGTGGCCTCGGACGACATCTACGACCCCATCGCCAACGATCTCCTGGTCGAGGCGGCGAACGAGATCAACGAGGAGGACGCGCGGCGGATCGAGGAATCCGGGATCGAGCGGGTCAAGATCCGCTCCGTCCTCACCTGCGAAGCCAAGCGCGGGGTCTGCGCGGCCTGCTACGGCCGGAACCTCGCCGTCGGCAGGATGGTCGACATCGGCGAGGCGGTGGGGGTGATCGCGGCCCAGTCCATCGGCGAGCCGGGCACCCAGCTGACCCTGCGAACCTTCCACGTCGGCGGCATCGCCGCCCGCATCGTGGAGCAGTCCCAGGTCAAGGCCAAGATCAACGGCACCATCCGGACCGAGGATCTCACCACGGTGGAGCGGCGGAAGGAGGACCGGCAGGTCATCACCAGCCGCAAGGGCACCCTCCAGGTCATCGATCCGGAGGGCCGCGTCCGCAACACCTACAACCCGCCCTACGGCGCGGCGCTGTATCTCCAGGACGGGGAGGCGGTGGAAGAGGGGCAGGTGATCTTCGAGTGGGACACCTACAGCACCCCGATCATCAACGAGCGGAACGGCACCGTCCGCTTCGGGGACATCAAGGAGCGCGTCACCGTCCGTGAGGAGGTCGACGAGAACTCCGGCCAGCGCTCCCAGGTCATCATCGACGACCGGGAGAAGGTGCTCCAGCCGCACATCGACGTGCTGGGTTCGGCCGGCCAGCGTCTGGCCCACTACCCGCTCCCCACCGGGGCCATTCTCCAGGTGAAGGACGGCGACAAGGTGAATTCGGGCGACGTGCTGGCCCGGATCCGCCGGGACATTTCCAAGACCCGCGACATCACCGGCGGTCTTCCCCGGGTGGCCGAGCTGTTCGAGGCCCGCAAGCCCAAGGACGCGGCCTCGGTCACGGAAATCGACGGCCGGGTGAGCTTCGGCGGGATCACCCGCGGCATGCGCAAGCTGATCGTCACCAACGATAACGGCGACACCAAGGAATACCTGATCCCCCAGGGCAAGCACCTGCACGTACAGGAGGGGGACACGGTGCGGGCCGGCGACCGGCTCACCGAGGGGCCGATCAACCCCCACGACATCCTTCGGATCAAGGGGATCAAGGAGGCCCAGGAATACCTGGTGGAGGAGATCCAGGAGGTCTATCGCCTCCAGGGCGTCCGGATCGACGACAAGCACATCGAGACCGTGGTGCGGCAGATGCTGCAGAAGGTCCGGATCGAGGACCCCGGGGACTCCCCGCTGTTCCTCGAGGGGGACCAGGCCGACAAGATCATGCTGCGCGAGGAGAACGACCGGATCGAGAAGGACGGCGGCCAGCCCGCGACCTTCACGCCGCTGCTCCTGGGGATCACCAAGGCGTCGCTCTCCACCCAGTCCTTCATCTCGGCGGCCTCCTTCCAGGAGACCACCCGGATCCTGACCGAGGCGGCCATCCGGGGGAGCGTGGACTACCTCCGCGGTCTCAAGGAGAACGTGACCATCGGGAACCTGATCCCCGCCGGGACCGGGCTCAAGCGGTACCGGAACCTCAGGGTGTACGGGGAGGCCCAGGACGCCCAGGAGTTCCTGGAGCGGGAGGCTCCTCCCCCGCCGCCGCAGACCCCCGAAGGGGTCCGTTCGGCCTAGCGACGGGGCCCCTCCCCGGGGCGGGGTAGGGCCCGGTGGGACACATCGGGGATTCCGCGCCGGCCCGGGGCCGGAACGGGAACCCGGCGGAGAATGGAGTTGACAGGCCCAGGGGCCCGGAGTAGCATAGGGGCCTTGTGCCTTGATACCCCACTCTGTTGGTTATCATCTAAATCGATGCGGCGCAATACGTTATGCGGACGAAGCGCGGCCGGATCGAGGGGGTTGCACAGGGGCTGGGCGGAGACAGAACCGGCTCCGTGGGGCGCCAGGCACCAGTAAGGAGTGACTTCATTGCCGACTTTGAACCAGCTCGTGCGGAAAGGCCGCCGGCGGGTACTCGCGAAGGGGACCGCCCCGGCGCTCAAGGGCAGCCCCCAGAAGCGGGGGGTGTGCACTCGCGTGTACACCACGACGCCCAAGAAGCCGAACTCGGCCCTCCGCAAGGTGGCTCGCGTCCGGTTGACCAACAACATCGAGGTCACCGCCTACATTCCCGGTGAAGGACACAATCTTCAGGAGCACTCGATCGTGCTCATCCGGGGCGGGCGCGTGAAGGATCTGCCCGGCGTGCGCTATCACATCATTCGTGGTGCGCTGGACGCCAGCGGGGTCGACGGCCGGCACAACAGTCGCTCCAAGTACGGAACGAAGAGACCGAAGAAGTAATCACGCCCCGCACTCGGGGGGGATTATCGGGCGCGTTCGGAGCTCAACGCTCCGGGCTATGTCCAACGCCGGCTGTCTCCGCGGTTCGGCGCATAAAGGGAATTCATCGCGTCGCCTCTGGCGGCGTCCAGTTTCCATGGGGACCGGTGCGGGGTTCGTGCGCCCTGGACCGGGACCGGTCCCGGTTCGGGGGGGCAGGCGCCGCCGTCGCGCGCCCGCACCGCCGGCAAAACCAGAAGAGAGGACACGCCAGGTATGCCGCGCAAAGGCTATACACCCAGGAAAGAGCTCCTTCCGGATCCCAAGTACAACAGCATTCTGGTGAGCCGGTTCATCAACGCGCTCATGGGGGCCGGGAAGAAGAGCACGGCCGAGCACATCATGTACGACGCGATCTCGCTCATCGAGAAGCGCACCGGCCAGGATGGGCTCGCCATCGTCAAGCAGGCCATGAACAACATCAAGCCGGTCCTGGAGGTGAAGAGCCGCCGCGTGGGGGGCGCCACCTACCAGGTTCCGATCGAGGTCCGGCCGGAGCGCCGGACGGCCCTGGCCCTGCGCTGGGCCCTGACCTACTCCCACGCCCGGCCGGAGAAGACGATGGCCGAGCGGCTGGCCGCCGAACTCGCTTCCGCGGCCAAGAACGAGGGAGGGGCGGTCAAGAAGAAGGAAGACACCCACAAGATGGCGGAGGCCAACCGGGCCTTCTCCCACTATCGCTGGTAACACGAACGAGGAGCGTCGGGGCGCCGGACACCGGCCGCCGACGGAAACGGACAGGATGAGTCGTTTTCCACTGGAACAGGTCAGAAACATCGGCATCATGGCGCACATCGATGCCGGTAAGACGACGCTGACCGAACGCATCCTGTTCTTTACCGGCCGTATCCACCGGATGGGCGAGGTCCACGAGGGCGCGGCCACCATGGACTGGATGGAGCAGGAGCGCGAGCGGGGGATCACCATCACCTCGGCCGCCACCACCTGCCAGTGGGCGGATCACCAGGTCAACATCATCGACACCCCCGGACACGTGGACTTCACCGTCGAAGTGGAGCGCTCGCTCCGGGTCCTGGACGGGGCCATCGCGGTGTTCTGCGGGGTGGGCGGCGTCGAGCCCCAGTCCGAGACGGTGTGGCGCCAGGCGGACAAGTACCGGGTTCCCCGGATCGCCTTCGTCAACAAGATGGACCGCGTGGGCTCGGACTTCCAGAACGTGGTGCAGATGATGCGGGACCGGCTGGGGGCCCGGCCGGTGCCGGTCCAGATTCCGGTGAAGCTCGACGACAATTTCCAGGGCATCCTGGACCTGGTGAAGCAGGAATTTCTCACCTACAACGAGGAAAGCCTCGGGGCGGAGGTGGAGGAGAACGCCATCCCCCGGGACCTCGAGGAGCTGGCCGCGGCCGGTCGCCAGCACATGATCGAGGAGGCGGCCGAGTTCGACGACGAGCTCGCCCATCGCTACCTCGAGGGCAAGGACGTCACCGAGGACGACATCCGGCGGGCCCTGCGACAGGGCACCCTGGCCAACGCCATCGTCCCGGTCTTCGCCGGCGCCGCCTTCAAGAACAAGGGGGTCCAGCGGCTTCTGGACGGAGTGGTCGACTATCTCCCGTCCCCCCTGGACGTTCCCCCCATCACCGCCCAGCGACCCGGCACCCACGAGGAGGTGGTTCTCCCCCCCTCGGACGACGCCCCCTTCGCCGCCCTGGCCTTCAAGATCATGACCGACCCCTACGTCGGCAAGCTCACCTTTTTCCGGGTCTATTCGGGGACGGTCAAGGCGGGGACGCACATCTACAACGCCAGCCGGGACGCCCAGGAGCGCCTCGGCCAGATCGTGGCCATGCACGCGGTCAAGCGCCAGGACCTGAGCGAGGTCCGGACCGGTGATATCGCCGCCGCGGTGGGGCTCAAGAAGGTCACCACCGGGGACACCCTGTGCATGAAGAAGGACCCCCTGCTGCTCGAGCCCATGCATTTCCCCGAGCCGGTGATCTCGGTGGCCATCGAGCCCAAGACCAAGGCCGACGAGGAGAAGCTGGCCAACGCCCTGGACAAGCTGGCCGAGGAGGACCCCACCTTCCTGGTGCGGACCGACGAGGAAACCGCCCAGACCATCATCCAGGGTATGGGGGAGCTCCACCTGGAGATCCTGGTGGACCGCATGAAGCGGGAGTTCGGGGTCTCGGCCAACATCGGCCGGCCCCAGGTGGCCTACAAGGAGACCATCTCCGAGAAGGTCGAGCACCGGGCGCGGTTCGTTCGTCAGAGCGGGGGCCACGGCCAGTACGGGGACGTCCTGGTGCGCCTGGAGCCCGTCCGCGGCGAATTCGAGTTCGAGAGCAAGGTGATCGGCGGAACGGTGCCGCGGGAGTACATCCCGGCGGTGGAGCGCGGCATCCGCGAGGCCATGGAGAACGGCGTCCTGGCCGGCTACCCCATGGTGGGCGTGAAGGCGACGCTCCTCGACGGGTCCTATCACGAAGTGGACTCGTCCGACATGGCGTTCAAGATCGCCGGTTCGATGGCCCTGCGTGAGGGGGCGCGACGCGCCAAGCCCAGGCTTC
>CAYRIJ010000072.1:0-15147 GCA_964424285.1 uncultured bacterium | reverse complement strand
GCCCGGAGATGTCCGGGGTCCACGGTCCCCTACCGGAGCTTCAACGCCTCCCGTTTGGCCAGCGGGATCAGGCCCTCGGGGAGGATCCCCGCCGCGCTCGCGCATCCCGCGTACTCCCGGTCGAAGGTCGCGTCCACGCTGATCACGATGTTGCACGGGATCTCGTTCACGCACTGGTCGGAGGGGCCGCTCACCGCGCTGGAGCTGGTGGCGGTCATGGTGAAGTGGGTGTCGCTCAACACCGTGATCTTTCCGGTGATGGTGGTGATGGTGATGCAGGGGTCGGTGGTGTCGGCGTAGGTGCAGGTGAAGTCGATGTGGTCCGAGGCCTCGGTGACCGAGCAGCTTCCCAGCTCCCCGTCACTGAAGTCGCTGATGCTCTGGCCGTTGGGGTCGCATACCGTGTCGGAGAAGGTCTGGTTCACCCCCGGGATCTGATCGCAGACCCCGCCTCCGGTATAGGAACCGGTCAGGTGGGCGTTCCAGATCCCGGCCTTGATGTTGAGGTTTTCGAAGGTGCCCGGGTCCACCCCGCCGCTCGAACCGTTCTTGTCCTTCCCCCCGCAGCCCAGGGCGACGGCGACGGCGAGGACGGGAATCGAGGCCAGAAGGAGTCGGGTCATGAGCTTCATCGGGGGGTACCTCCATGGGATGAGCGGAATGAAATCGGGTGGGTCGAGCCGTCGATACTACGGAGATCGAATCGGATTGCAAGGGGGTTCCAGGATCCCGGCAAGGCGAACGCGGCGGAACCCCGATCCGGCGGGGCCCGGCGGCGGCCCCGCGCGGCGCGACGGCTACGGCGCGGGAATCACCCGGGCCAGGACCGAATCCAGGAGCCGGCTCACCCGCTCCGGGCTCGCGGAGAGCGTATCGGACGGGCAGCCTTCGGCCCCGTCGCTGCTCATCCAGGTCCCCGTCACCACCGCGTGGGCGGTGCAGTCCGAGACGTAGCTCCTGTACACCGAGCAGGGGGGGTCGGGTCCGGTGAGGGTCTCGCGCTGATCGGTGGTGATGGTGAAGGTGGTGTCGGTCACCGTCCCCTGGCCGCTGAGCTCGATCAGGATCTTGCAGGGGTCCACGTTGGACACCGTCCCGGTGCAGTCGAAGGTGAAGCTCTCTCCGTCCAGGTTGACGTCGCAGGCGAACCGGAACGCGCCCCCCCCGGCGGTGAAGTCGACCCCGCAGAGGGTGTCGGAGACGGTCTTGGTGACCGGGGACTTGGCCGCGCAGGAGTCGGCCCCGGTGTAGGTCACCACGCTCACCACCTCCCAGGTTCCGTTGCGGACGTCCACGGTGGTGGGCGTCTTCGGGGTGGAACTCGACCCGCCCCCGCAGCCGATCGCCGCCGCCGCGGCCAGGAGCGTGAGGGCCGGCCCGATTCGTCTCAGCCTGTGGATCATGCGCTGCCTTTCGCCGGTTCCGGGCTCTTCGCCCCGCTTCCTCGCCCTCACGATCCGCTCGCGCAGGGCCCGGGATCCTTCCACTGACCGGTCAGGTTCACCAGGTAGGTGCAGGCGGGGGTTCCGTTCGAGGCCACGTCGACCGTCATGTTGACCGAGAAGTAGTCCCGGTTCTCGGCGATCACCCCGGAGCCGCTCCCGGTGTAGCTGATCACCGCCGTCCCCACCTGGTAGCTCCCGTTGCAGTTGCCGGTGATCTGGCTCCCGCTCACCGAGAAGGTGCAGTTGATCCCGAACCCCTTGGCCTGCTGGGCCAGGTCGATCCCGTCGCAGAAGGCCAGGCTCCGCTGGTCGGGCTGAATGGGGATGCACGACCCCGACTGGCCGGTGAAGGTGATGGCCAGATCCCAGTTCCCGGGCTTCACGTCCAGCACCGCGGCCTTCCCGCTCCCGTTCCCTCCCGGGTCGGTCACCCCGCCCCCGCTTCCGTTGCAGGCGGCGAGCAGGGGAGGGACGGCGGCCAGGGCGAGGAGGAACATCCGGGTCCAGGTTCGCTTCATGACGGCTCCTCCGAGCGGTGACCGAGGCCTCGGCGGCGCCCCACCGGGAGCGCCCCCGATTCGTGAACGGTCGATTCTGACCGCTCCCCGTGGGGTTTGTCCACTGTCACCGGCCGTCGGCGGGGTCGTATACTCTCTTGCCCATGAGCACCGCCGAACGCGCCGAGTTCCGGCTCCATTCCCGCTACGAGCCCTCGGGGGACCAGCCTCAGGCCATCCGGGAGATCACCGACGGCATCCTCCGCCGGGACCCCTACCAGTGCCTGCTCGGGGTCACCGGATCCGGGAAGACCTTCACCATGGCCAACGTGATCGCCAGGACCGGGCTTCCCACCCTGGTGATCTCCCACAACAAGACCCTGGCCGCCCAGCTCTACGGGGAGTTCCGCCAGTTCTTCCCCGAGAACGCGGTGGGCTACTTCGTCTCGTACTACGACTACTACCAGCCCGAGGCCTACATCCCCTCCACCGACACCTACATCGAGAAGGACGCCTCGATCAACGAGGACATCGACCGGCTGCGGCTCCTGGCCACCGCCAACCTTCTCTCCCGGCGGGACGTGATCATCGTGGCCTCGGTCTCCTGCATCTACGGCCTGGGAAGCCCGGAGGAGTTCAAGGCGGGGATGGTCTTCCTGGAGACCGGGCAGCGCATCGAGCGGAACGATCTCCTGCGCGCCCTGGTGGACATCCACTACCAGCGGAACGACGTCGCCTTCGAACGCGGGGCCTTCCGGGTGCGGGGGGACGTGGTGGAGGTGCGGCTGGCCTACGAGGAGATCGCGATCCGGATCGAGATGTTCGACGACGAGATCGAGCAGCTCTCGGTGGTGAACCCGCTCACCGGAAACGTCCAGCACCGGCTGAACCAGGCCGCGATCTACCCGGCCAAGCACTTCCTCACCCCCAAGGACCGGCGGGGGGACGTGATCCGGGCCATTCGCTCCGAGCTCAAGGGACGCCTGGAGGTGCTGAACCGGGAGCAGAAGTACCTGGAGGCCCAGCGGCTGAAGACCCGGACCGAGTACGACCTGGAGATGCTCCAGGAGATGGGCTACTGCCCCGGGGTGGAGAACTACTCCCGGCACCTGGCCGGGCGCGGGCCCGGCTCGCGCCCGTTGGTCCTCCTGGACTAATTACCCCAGGACTGGCTACTCAAAATAGACCAGTCCCACGTCACCATCCCCCAGATCGGGGGAATGTACGAAGGGGACCGGTCCCGGAAGACCACCCTGGTGGAGCACGGGTTCCGTCTCCCCTCCGCCCTCGACAACCGCCCCCTCCGCTTCGCCGAGTTCGAGACCATGATGCCCGGCACCGTCTTCGTCTCCGCCACCCCCGGGGACTACGAGCTCCGGAAGACCGGCGGGGTGGTGGTGGAGCAGGTCATCCGCCCCACCGGGCTGGTGGACCCCGTCCTGGAGGTGCGCCCCTCCAAGGGCCAGATCGACGACCTCCTGGGCGAGATCCGGACCACCGAGGCCCGCGGCCAGCGCACCCTGGTCACCACCCTCACCAAGCGCATGGCCGAGGACCTGACCGACTACCTGCTGGAAGCCGGGGTGAAGGTCCGCTATCTCCACTCCGACATCGACACCATCGAGCGGATGGAGATTCTCCGGGGGCTCCGCCTGCGGGAGTTCGACGTGCTGGTGGGGATCAACCTCCTCCGGGAGGGGCTGGACCTTCCCGAGGTCTCCCTGGTGGCCATCCTGGACGCGGACAAGGAGGGTTTCCTCCGGAGCGAGCGCTCCCTCATCCAGACCGCGGGGCGCTCCGCCCGGAACGTGGACGGGAAGGTCATCCTCTACGCCGACACCATGACCGGCTCCATGCGGCGGGCCATCGACGAGACCGGCCGCCGCCGGGAGAAGCAGCTCCAGTACAACGCCGAGCACGGGATCACCCCCCGCACCATCGAGAAGTCGATCGAGGACATCCGCCTCACCACCGCGGTGGCCGACGCCCACGAGCGGGTGGAGGACCCCGGAGAGGCCCTCAGCCGGGCGCTGGAGGGAATGGAGCGGGATGAGATGATCGACGTCCTGGTACTGGAGATGTCGGAGGCGGCCAAGGCCCTGGAATTCGAGCGGGCGGCGAGCATCCGGGACAAGATCGAGGAGCTTCGGGCCCAGGCCGCCCAGGAGGCGGGGCGCTGAGGGATTTCACCCCCGCGGACCCGGACCGCCCGCGAAGGAAGGATAGGCTCATGACCCCGCGCACCGCCCTGGCCCTCGCCGGAATCCTGGCCGCCCTCGTCGCCCTCCCGCCGGACGGCGGGGCCTCGGGGGCCGCCCCCCCCCAGACCTATCCCGTGGCGAGCGGGTGGGCCTCCCATTCCGGGTTCGCCGACGGAAAGGCCGAGGTGAACACCTACCGGGCCGTCCTCCACCGCGAGGGCGCGGACCGGGAGACCCGGGTCTACACCATCCTGGTGGCCGAGGACCTGGACCCCGGGATCCTGGTCAAGGCCGACGACTGGAAACGCCCGGGGCTCCTTCGCGCGTTCAAGTACGCGGTCCAGGCCGACACCCAGGTGGGGATGGCCCGCTACCGGGAATCGGTGAACGTGTTCTTCCAGGCGGCGGGCTGGCGCCCGGTGAAGCTGGTCCACGCCCACGAGGACTGGTGCGGCATCACCTCCGAACTCTATGAGAACTACGGCGGCCGGAAGGTCTTCCGCTGGACGAGCTACTGGGAGAAGGACGGCGGCTTCGGTGAGCGGACCCCCGAGGTCTCGGCCGACGCCGTCCCCGCCGACGCGCTTCCCGCCTGGGTGCGGGGGCTGGATCTCCACGACGGGCTGGCCTTCGACGTGGAACTCCTCCCGAGCCTCGAAGGCTCCAAGGTCCCCCCGTTCGAGCCCGTCACCGCCCCGCTCACCGTCACCGGCCCGGTGGACGTGACCGTTCCCGCGGGGACGTTCCCGTCCTGGGAGGTGCGGATCGGGACGGGGCCCGGAACCTTCGAGGCCGCGGTGGAGGCCGCCTTCCCCAACCGCGTGGTACGGTGGACCGACGGCAAGGGCCAGACCTTCGCCCTGGAGAAATCCCAACGGTCGGCCTACTGGGAGAAGAACGCACCCGGCGACGAGAGCCTGCTCCGTCCCTGATCCCCGCGGGAACCCTCCGGGGCCCGCAAGGAGGAGTTCCATGACCGTGAAGCCGATCCTGGCCGCCCTCACCGCGCTCTCCCTGTTGGGGGCCGGCGCCGCCCGCGGCGCCGAAACCCCCGAGGCGACGGCGTCCTCTCCCGAGTCGGAGAAGATCGTCCGGGAGATGATCGAGGCCCACGGGGGGATGGACCGCTGGGCGAACGCCCCCACGGTGAGCTTCACCGATGAGATCGTTCCCGCCTCGAGCCGGGAGAGCCGGCGCATGCACGTGACGGTGGAGCAGGGCCCCCGCCGGGTGTTCATCGACGTCCCGGGGAGCGGGGCCTCCCTGGCCTGGGACGGCGAGAAGGCCTGGAGCGTGAACTGGAAAAGCCCGATCCCCCCGCGGTTTCTCGCCCAGCTCGACTACTACTTCCTCTGCCTCCCGTGGCTCACCCAGGACGACGGGGTGATCCTCGGCCCGCCGGGCACCGCCCGCCTGTGGGACGATCCCACCGAGTACGTCACCGTGCGCATGACCTTCGCCGCCGGGGTGGGGGACACCCCCCGGGACTACTACCTCCTCTACATCGATCCCCGGAGCCGTCTGCTCAGGGCCTGCGAGTACGTCGTCACCTACGCCGCCCTCCTCCCCCCGGGGGTGGAGCACACGCCGCCCCACACCCTGGTGGTCGACGCCACCACCGAGGTCGACGGGCTCCGGGTCCCCACCGGCTACACCACCTACACCGCCGACCACCGGGAGTATCTCCACTGCACGGTGTCGGACTGGTCCTTCACCAAGCCCTTCGACGCCTCGCGGATGGTCATGCCCGAGGGGGCGGTGGTGGATACCTCGAGCCCGACCCGCTGAGCCGCCCACCGAGCCCGTGGGCCCCGGCGGCCGGATCGGACCGGGCGCTCCCCGTCCGCGGGCTTCCTCGTGTAGGATTCCGGTCATGAGCGCGTCCATGCCCGACCTGAAGCTCGTCCTCCCCCTCGTCGAGGCCGCCCTGGCCGAGGACGTGGGGCGGGGCGACGCCACCACCGAGGCCACCGTCCCCGAGGGCGCCCCGGCATTGGCCGAGATCCGGGCCAAGGAGGCGGGGGTGGTGTGCGGGTTGGGCGTGGCCCGGGCGGTGTTCGGGAGGCTGGACGACCGGGTGGTCTTCGAGGCGGACGCCGCCGACGGCGACCGGGTGGTTCCCGGCATGGTGGTGGCGCGGCTTCGCGGGCCGGCCCGCGCGCTCCTCACCGGGGAGCGGACGGCGCTGAACTTCCTGCAACACCTCTCGGGGATCGCCACCGCCACCCGGCGGGCGGCGGACCTGCTGGAGGGGACCGGGGTGCGGATTCTCGACACCCGGAAGACGGTCCCGGCCATGCGGGTCCTGGCCAAGTACGCGGTCCGCTGCGGCGGAGGGACGAACCACCGCCAGGGGCTCTTCGACATGATCCTCATCAAGGAGAACCACATCGCCGCCGCGGGGGGGATCACCGCCGCGGTGGCCCGGGCCCGGAAGGCCCACCCCGAGCTGGCCCTGGAGGTCGAGGTCACCGACCTGGACGAGCTGGCCGAGGCCCTGGCCGCGGGGCCCGACCGGGTGCTCCTCGACAACTTCGATCCCGGGGGGGTCCGCGTAGCGGTGGCCGCCATCGCCGCCTGGTCGGAGAAGTCCGGCCGAAGCCGCCCCGAGGTGGAGCTTTCCGGCCGCATCACCCCCGAGACCGCCCGCGACTACGCCGTCCCCGGCGTGGACTTCATCTCCTCGGGCGCGCTCACCCATTCGGTCCGGGCCCTGGATCTCTCCCTGGATCTCCGCCTGGCCCCGGACGGCGCCTCGGTGGGCGGCCCCTGATGCAGCTCACCGCGGCCAACCTGCAACTCGCCTTCCGGAACTCGGACTTCGTCCGCCATTTCTTCTTCTACCCGTCCATCGGCTCCACCAACGACAAGGCCAAGGAGCTGGCCCAGGTCGGAACCGAGGAGGGGACCCTGGTGGTCGCCGACGCCCAGACCGCGGGGCGGGGAAGGCTCGCCCGCGCCTGGTTCTCGCCGGCCGGGCTCGGGCTCTACGTCTCGATCATCTTCCGCCCCCAGGTGCCGGCGGAGTCCGCCTCCGGGATCCTGATGGCCGTCACCCTGGCCGCGGCGGAGGCGGTGGAGAGCGAGCGTATCGGCGGGGTGGTGGGGATCAAGTGGCCCAACGATCTCATGATGGAAGGGCGGAAGCTGGGGGGGATCCTCATCGAGATGGGGATTCAGGGCGGGGTGCTGGAGTGGTGCGTGGCCGGTCTGGGCCTGAACGTGAACCATACCCCCAAGGATTTTCCGGTTGAGATCCGGGAGAAGGCGGTGTCGGTGCGCGAGCTTTGCCACCGGCGCCTGGACCGCCTGGCCATCCTGCTCCGGCTGGTGGAGCGGGCCTCGTCCAACTACCAGCTCTTCCGCCGGGAGGGGACCGAGGCCCTGACTCCGGCCTGGCGCCGCCGCTCCGCCATCCTGGGGCGCGAGGTGCGGGTGGAGACCTCGGGCGAGGTGGTGGTGGGAACCGCGGTGGGGATCGAGCCCGACGGCGCGCTTCGGGTCCGGCTGGAGAGCGGCTCCGAGGAGGTCCTCCACGTGGGGGACGTCCACCTCGTCCAGGTACGCTGATCGCCCCTCACCCGATGGTCCGGCCCTTCGGGGCGTCGATCCGAGAGGAGCTTCACCGGTCATGAACCGTTCCCCCCGCGAGCTCGCTCACCGCTGGTTCCGCCGGCCCATCGTGGAGTTCTTCGAGACCGAGGCCTCGGGAGGGATCATCCTGATCCTGGCCACCGCGGCCGCCCTCCTCTGGGCCAACTCGCCCTGGCGCGGCGCCTACCACGACCTCTGGCATATCCACGCCGGGGTG
This sequence comes from uncultured bacterium, assembly GCA_964424285.1. Classification (GTDB taxonomy): domain Bacteria; phylum Eisenbacteria; class RBG-16-71-46; order JABDJR01; family JABDJR01; genus CAVSKL01. The sequence continues at coordinate 7,193 of CAYRIJ010000072.1, read as the reverse complement.
TCCTTCGGGAGCCGGGGCCTCGATCTTTCCCTCCACCACTGGATCAACGACGGGCTGATGGCGGTGTTCTTCTTCTACGTGGGGCTCGAGATCAAGCGGGAGCTCCTGACCGGGGAGCTGGCCTCGTGGCAAAAGGCGGCGCTCCCCGCCATGGGGGCCCTGGGCGGGATGCTGGTCCCGGCCGGACTCTACGCGCTCCTGAACCGGAGCGGGGACGGGGCGGCGGGGTGGGGGATCCCCATGGCCACCGACATCGCCTTCGCCATCGGGATCCTGATGCTCCTGGGAAAGCGGATTCCCCTGGGGCTCAAGGTGTTTCTCACCGCCCTGGCGGTGGTGGACGACCTGGGGGCGGTCCTGGTCATCGCGGTCTTCTATACCGCCCAGCTCTCGGGGTGGCACCTTCTGGCCGGGGTCGGGGTCCTGGCCCTGATGGCGGTGGCGGGGCGGCTCGGGATGCGGCGGCGGCTCTTCTTCGCCGCGGCCGGGATCGTGGTCTGGTACTTCTTTCTCCGGAGCGGGATCCACGCCACCGTGGCCGGGGTGCTCGCCGCGCTCACCGTGCCCCACGCGGTGGCCAAGGGACGGCGCGAGTTCGTGGACCGGATGGACGAGGTCACGGACGGGATCCTGGAGCGTGAGGAACGCGGCGCCCCGATCACCGACGAGGAGCACGAGGTGGCGCTCGAGACCGTGCACGACCTGGCCGAGAAGGCCGGGTCCCCGCTCCAGCACCTGGAGCACCAGCTCGCCCCCTGGGTGGCCTACGGGGTGATGCCGGTGTTCGCCCTGGCCAACGCGGGCCTGGCCATCGACGCCGGGGCCCTGGGCCGGGGCCTGGCCGACGCGGTGCCCCAGGGCATCCTCCTCGGCCTGGTGGCCGGGAAGCAGGTGGGGATCTTCGCCTTCTCCTGGCTCGCGGTCCGGCTCGGGTGGGCCCGGCTTCCCGCCGGGGTGAGCTGGCGGAGCCTTCACGGAGCGGCGGTCCTGGGGGGGATCGGGTTCACCATGTCGCTCTTCATCGCCAACCTGGCCTTCGGCGCCGGCGCGCTCCTGGAGGAGGCCAAGATGGGGATCCTCCTGGCCTCGGCGGTCTCGGCGCTGGCGGGAGCCGCGCTCCTCCTGGGCGCGCCGGGTTCCCGGCCGGCGGAGGTCGCGACCGGCGAGCCCTGACCCCGTATGATCGGGTCCGGCCGATTCATGGCGCGCCGCGGCCGCCGGGCGCTCACGTCGGGTTCGGGCCGAGGAGGTGGGTCCGCGATGCGGTTCATCAAGATGGAAGGCTCCGGCAACGACTACGTGTACGTGGACGGGGGGATCGGCCCCGACCCGGTGGCGCCGGATGCCCTCGGGGACCCGGGCGCGCTGGCCCGGCGGATCTCCGACCGCCACCGTGGGGTGGGCTCCGACGGCCTCATCCTGCTCCTCCCCGGAACGAACGCTCCGCTTCGGATGGTCATGTACAACGCGGACGGCTCCGAGGGGCGCCTGTGCCTGAACGGTCTCCGCTGCGCGGCCAAGTACGCGGCGGACACCGCGGGGGGAGGCCTCGACGCCTTCGACGTGGAGACGGCGTCGGGCCGGTTTCCGGTGCGCGTGTTCCGAGGCCCCGGCGGCTCGGTGGCCGAGGTCGAGGTGCGGGTCCCAAGACCCGACTTCCGCCGGAGCGCGCTTCCCGCCCTCGGCTCCGAGCCCGAGATCTGGGGAGAGGTCTTCCCCGCCGGCGGCATGAATCTCCCGGGCTACGGGGTGAGCGTGGGGAACCCCCACCTGGTGCTCTGGACCGACGACGAGGAGGCGCTCCGGCGCGCTCCCCTGGAGGCGATCGGGGAGCCCCTGGAGCACGATCCCCGGTTCCCCGAAGGAGTCAACGTGCATCTCGCCTCCGGGCGGACGGAGGGCGGTCTGGTCATGCGCTCCTGGGAGCGGGGATCGGGGATCACCCTCGCCTGCGGAAGCGGTTCGGTGGCGGTGTTCGCGGTGGCGCTCCGGTTGGAGCGGGCGGCGAGCCCCTCGGTGGTCGCGATGCCCGGGGGCGAGGTCCGCCTGCGGGCGCTCGCGGACGGCGCCGTGGTCATGACCGGCCCGGCCCGGGAGGTGTTCCGGGGGGAGTGGCCGGCGGCCTGACCGGGGCGGCCGGAGTCAGACCGAGGCGTCGTCGGGACGCGCGGTCGGAAGCCGGTCGAGCCGATCGAGCAGCACCTCCCGGGGCTCGTCGGGAAGCAGGGGAGCCACGAGCCGCGCCCCCCAGCTCAGGTACGGGAGGAGCGTCGATCGGGCGAGAAGCGGGCTCGAGGGCTCGAGGAAGAGGGTGAGCCCGAGGACGATGAAGAGGCCGATCACCAGGGCCCGCACCACCCCGAACAGCCCCCCCAGGAGCCGGTTCAGGGGGCCGAGCTGGGCCAGCTCCACCACCTTGGTGATGAGCCAGGCCAGGAGCGCCGCGGCGATCAGGGTGCCCACGAAGAGGAGCACCAGGGCCGCGGCGTAGGCGGCGCTCTGGTTGGGAATCCAGCGGGCGAGGGCGGGAGCGAGCCGGGGGCTCAGGAGGAAGGCGACCAGGACCCCGGCCAGGACCCCGGCCAGGGCGAAGATCTCCTTCACCAGCCCTTTCCAGAGCCCGCCGAACACCGAGACCCCCAGGATCACCAGGAGCGCCACGTCGAGAACGTTCATCCGCCGCCGTTCATCGCCGGCTTCCCCGGCCCCGCCTGGAAGACCTGGGCCTCGAAGACCTCGATCCGCGCGTTTCTCCGCCAGGCGTCGGGGGGGAGGCCGGCCTTGACGCAGGTCTGGGCGAGAAGCGTCTCCCGGTCCCACCCGTACTCCTCGGCCAGCTGCGGGAGCAGGAGCCCCCGCCGATGCCCGGAGGTGACGATCACCCCGTGCCGGCCCGCGATGACCTCCTCCGGGCCCGCGACTTCGCGGGGCTCGCTCAGCACGCTCACCTCCACCGTCATCTCCTCCATCTCCTCGGGATCCACCGGCTTGAAGCGGGGATCCTCGTGGGCCGCTCCCCGCGCCGCCCGGGCCACGGTCTCCCAGAGGGGGCGCCCGCGCTCCAGGGTCCCGATGCACCCGCGAAGCTCGTGTCCCCGCCGCAGGGTGACGAAGGCGCGTCCGGGGCGGCGGAGGGCGGCGGTGAAGCGCGGGACGGCGAGGGTCGGGAAGGGCGCGCCGAGGGGGGTGCGGGCCGACTCGAAGGCGAGGGAGAGGAGCGCGTCGGCCTCGGCGGGGCTGATCTCGATCTCGTGGGCCATGAACTCCACCTTCCGGGGAGGCATGCCGCGATAGAAGGCGGCGGCGAGGTAGCCGACCACGCTCTGCACCTCGCCGTTGGCGTCGGCGCTGTCCCCATAGCGGAGGACGGCCGAGCCCTCGGCGCCGGCGATCCCCGCCCCCAGCATCACCGAGACCAGGGGATCTCCCCCGCAGGCCTCGACCCGGCCCTCGCGCAGGTCCTCCCACAGGGACGTGGGGGCGAAGGCGCGCACCAGCTCCTGCACCCGGCCGTCGAGCTTCCGGGCCACCTCCCGCGGATGGTAGTGGGAGAGATCGGTCGAGGCCACCAGCACTACCTTCGGGTTGTCGAGGGCCCGGGAGAGGAGGTTGGCCAGCTGCTCCACGTTGGTGCGGGAGCGAAAGCCCATGAGGACGGGGACGATCCGGGCCCGGGGAAGCACCCGCTGGAGGAACGGGATCTGGACCTCGAGGGAGTGCTCGCGGCGGTGGGCCTCGGGAGCGGCCCGGACCCCGGCGCCGGCGCCCAGGAAAAGGTCGGCCAGCTCGACGTCGATGTCCACCTCGCCGAGCGGGGTGCGAAAGGCGCCGTCGGGGTAGATCGCGATCCCCTCGAAACCGATGTAGTGATCGGGGCCGACCAGGACCACGGTGTCCACCGCGCGGCCCTTGAGGCAGGCGAAGGCCTCCGCGGCCACCTGACCCGAAAACGGATAGCCCGCGTGGGGGCAGGCCAGGGCCCGGACCTCCCGGTCGGGTTCGATCCGGGGGGTCGCCCGGCTCAGGAGCAGGTCGATCTGTTCGGTGAGCGCTTCGGGATCACTGGGGTAGAAGGTTCCGGCCACCGCGGGCTCGCGGACCGGACGCGAGGGACCAACCAAACGCGAATCCTCCCCGCAGGTGAAATTGCCGAAGCCACGGTATCACTGCGCGGTAGCGGCCACAAGGGCCCCCGGGAGGGAGCCGGGACGCGCGGGCTCCGGACCGGGGACCTCCCGCGGGGGACGCGATGGGTGTCCAACCTCGTTGACACCCTCCGGGCCCCGAATCTATGCTTTTTCCCGCATCGCATCCGCGGCGGCGGGCCGCCGCGTCCCCGCTCACCCGGCGCAACCGGTCATCACCCACGGAAACAAGGAGTCGCGTATGCCCGGCGGGGTCTTCGAACGCATGGATCTCAGGGACCACGAACAGGTCGTCTTCTGCTCGGACAAGTCCACCGGTCTCCGGGCCATCATCGCGGTTCACAACACCGTGCTCGGCCCGGCCCTCGGCGGCTGCCGGATGTGGCCCTTCGCCGGCGAGGACGAGGCCCTGGAGGACGTGCTCCGGCTCTCCCGCGGGATGTCCTACAAGGCCGCGGTGGCGGGGCTGAATCTGGGCGGGGGGAAGGCGGTCATCATCGGCGACCCCAAGAAGCACAAGTCCGAGGCGCTCTTCCGCACCTTCGGCCGCTTCGTCCACAGCCTGGGCGGGCGCTACATCTCCGCCGAGGACGTCGGCACCAACGTCAACGACATGGAGTGGGTGCGGATGGAGACCCCCTACGTCACCGGCATCAGCCGCGCCCTGGGAGGAAGCGGGGATCCCTCGCCCTTCACCGCCCGCGGGGTCTACATGGGGATGAAGGCCTGCGCCCGGTGGGCGGGGGGGAGCGACGACCTCTCCGGCTTGAAGGTGGCGGTCCAGGGCCTCGGGCACACGGGCTACTACCTGGCCGAGTACCTCCACCGGGAGGGGGTGAAGCTCTACGTCACCGACATCGACGAGGACATGGTGCGCAAGGCGGTCGAGGAGTTCGGGGCGGAGGCGGTCTCCCCCGACGCCATCTACGATGTCGACGCCGACGTGTTCGCTCCCTGCGCCCTGGGCGGGGTGGTGAACGACGACACCCTGCCCCGGCTCAAGGCGCGGATCATCGCCGGTTCCGCCAACAACGTGCTCAAGGACGAGGACCGCCACGGCCCCATGCTCCGCAAGGCGGAGATCCTCTACGCCCCCGACTTCGTGATCAACGCGGGGGGGCTCATCAACGTGGCCAACGAGCTCGAGGGCTACAACCAGGAGCGGGCGAAGCGGCAGGTGGAGACGATCTACAACATCCTCATGGAGATCTTCGAGGTCTCCAGGCGGGACGACGTGCCCACCGCGCTGGCCGCCAACAAGGTGGCGGAGCAGCGCATCGAGAAGATGTCCCGGGTGAAACGGACCTGGGTGGGGCCCCAGGATCTGGCGTCTCCCCGCCGGCGCCACCGCTAGCCGGGATCGTCGTCCGGCCCGGGCTCAGCGTCCTTCCAGGGCGTCCAGGATGCCTCCCGCCATTTCGAAGCGGTTGAAGGGGGGCATGAGGTAGGCGCCCTGGCAGATCGGCCGCACCCGGTTCAGGAACTCGATGGCGATGGCCACGCCCTCCTGGAGCCCGTGTTCCCCCGCCCGGTGCATGCGTTCGCGGATGGGGGCGGGGACCATCATGCCGGGGATCTCGTTGTGGATGAACTCGGCATGGCGGGCGTTGCGAAGGGGGAGCACCCCCACGCAGATCGGGATGGGTAGCGGTCCGAAGCGCTCCAGGAACCGCTCCAGGTCGTCGGGGTCGTAGATGGGCTGGGTGAAGATGAAGTGGGCTCCGGCGTCGATCTTCCGCCGGAGCTTGTCGATCTCGACCGCCGGGTCCACCGCGGTGGGGTTGGCGGCCACGCAGATCCGGAACTGGGTGGGCTCGTCGGTGGGGCTTCCGGTGAGGTCCTTGCCCCGGTTGAGCGCGGTGATGAGCCGGGTCAGGGACACCGAGTCCAGGTCGAAGACGTCGGTGGCCTGGAGGTAGCCTCCCACCTGCACCGGGTCCCCGGTGATGGCGATCACGTTCCGGATGCCCAGCGCATGGGCCCCGAACAGCTCGGACTGGGTGCCGAGAACGTTCCGGTCGCGGCAGGCCATGTGGAGGAGGGTCTCGATCCCCGCGTCGCGCTGGATGATGTGGCAGAAGGCGCTGGGGCTCATCCGGGGCCGGGCCAGGGGGCTGTCGGCCACGTTGATGGCGTCGGCGCCCTTCCCCTTCAGGTAGACCGCGCTCTTCACGAACCGCTCCACGTTCACCCCGCGGGGGGGGTCGATCTCCACCGAGACCGCGAAGCGCCGCCCCAGCATCTCGAAGAAGCCGGAGGGACGCGCGGTTTCGGGGGCGGCCGGGGCCGGGGGGGGCTCGGCCACCTCCACCGACGCAGCGTGTCCGGGACGGCGGGGGACCTGTCCCCGGACCGCCTGGGCCAGGGCCTCGATGTGGACCGGGGTCGTCCCGCAGCAGCCGCCGATCGCCGCCGCCCCCAGCTCCACCGCCCGCCGGGCGAACTCCCCCAGGTACTCGGGGGAGGAGAGGTAGAGGTAGCGGCCGCCGACCAGGCTCGGGAGCCCGGCGTTCGGCATCACCAGCACCGGAACCGAGGACGCGGGGACCAGCTTCTCCAGGACCTCGAGCACTCCCTGGGGTCCCACGCTGCAGTTGGCCCCGATCGCCGCCGCCCCCTCCGCGGAGAGGAGCCGGGCGGCCTCGGCGGGTTTGTTCCCCACCAGGGTCTTCCCCTCCTCGGTGAAGGTCAGGAGCACCACCACCGGCACCCCCAGGTCGCGGCACGATCGGAGCGCGATCAGCGCCTCGTCGAGGTTGGTCTGGGTTTCCACCACCAGGAGGTCGGCCCCCGCCTCGACCAGGGCCCCGCCCTGCTCCCGGTACGCCTCGCCGGCCTCCTCGGGGGTGACGTGGCCGATCGGCACCAGGTGCTTTCCCAGGGGCCCCATCGACCCCGCCACCAGCGCCCGCCCCCCCGAGGCTTCCTTGGCCAGACGGACCCCGGCGTGATTGATGGCGCGAAGCTCCCCCGCGTGGTTCCCGTCGGCCAGCCGGTAGCGGTTGGCGCCGAAGGTGTTGGTCTCCAGGATCTGCGCCCCCGCCTCCA
>CAYRIJ010000071.1:0-15218 GCA_964424285.1 uncultured bacterium | reverse complement strand
CGGGCACCCCCTCGAAGTACCGGATGGGGCGGATGCAGGCGTAGAGATCCATGGCCTGGCGGAGCCCCACGTTGATGGAGCGGAAGCGCTCGGCCACCCCGTCGGACTTTCCGCAGGCGTCGCAGGTCTCCCCGTGATACTGCTGGTGGGCGCAGTGGAGGCAGACGTGGGTCTCCTCCCCGATGGGGGTGGTGAACGGGCCCTTGATGGCCACCTTGAGATGCTTGATGACGTCGACCGACTCCTGGGGGAGGACCTCTCCGTAGTGATGGAGACCTTCCAGACCGCAGTACACCGGGCACCACACGATCTCGCGGTCGCCGCCGTAGGCCTTGTTCACCGCCGCCTCGACCACCTTCTCGGTGACCGGGAAGATGTCGAGCCCGATGCCGTCGCCCCTGAGCTTTCCGATGATGGGACGGCTCCCCACGTTGAGTTTCCCGTCCTGAACGGTGATGAGATCCCCCTCGGGGATGGTGACTTCCTTGAAGGTGGGCATGATGATCCTCTCCGGGTCGAGTGGGTTGACGACGCCGGGATCCGAATTCATGCGGATCGACCGGCAAGCCCGGGTGTTTCCTGCGCGTCCCGTTCGGACGGCCGCCTGGAGAACCCGGGGAATAAAGACCCGACGAGTGTGCCGGGCTCGGGGAGCCGAGTCAAGCGGCGGGAACCCTCCAGGGCGTTGATAATCAATATCATGCGGCGGGGGACACCGGCGCCGGTCCCGCGGGCCCGCCCGGTGAGACCCGGTCGCATTGACCCCGCCGGGCCCGGTCGCTAGAATCCTTCGTCCTATGCACGCACCCAACCCATCCCCTCCCGCGCCGGACTGGGAGGCCATCGCCCGGGCCCTCGACGGCCACCACCGGTTCCTCATCACCACCCACGTGAACCCCGACGGGGACGGGTTGGGGGCGGAGCTGGGCCTCTGGGCCCATCTCCGGTCCCGGGGGAAGGAAGCCCGAATCCTCAATCCGGATCCGCTCTCCGAGCGGTATGGGTTCCTGGGGGAGGAGGGGGAGTACGAGGTCTACGACCCGATCCGCCACGATCCGGTGATCGCGGAGAACGAGGTGGTGATCGTGCTCGACATCTCCCGCTGGGACCGCCTGGGGGAGCTGGGGGCCCGGCTCCGCGATTCGAAGGCGCTCAAGATCTGCATCGACCACCATCCCTTCGAGGGGAACGGGATGGCCGACCTCCACGCGGTGGATCTCCGGGCCGCCGCCACCGGTCAGCTGGTCTACGAGATGATCCGCGATCGCGGTCACGCGGTGGACCGCCGGATGGCCACCGGCTTCTACGTCTCGATCCTCACCGACACCGGCTCCTTCCGCTTCTCCAACAGCGACGCCCGGGTGCACCGGGTGGCCGGGGAGCTTCTCGATCGCGGGCTCGATCCCAACGAGCTCTACGAATGCGTGTACGGAAACTCGAGCGTCGCCCGCATCCGCCTCATGGGCCGGGCCCTCGACGGCCTGCGCCTGGAGGAGGAGGGGCGGCTCGTCCTGATGGAGATCCCGCGCTCCACCTGGGAGGCGCTGGGCGCGGGGCCCGCGGACACCGAGGGCTTCGTGGACGTGGCCCGCACCGTCCGGGGAAGCGAAGCGGTGGCCCTGCTCTTCGAGCGCGCCGACGGCATGATCAAGACCAGCCTTCGCTCCCGGGGACGCATGAACGTGAACCGGGTGGCGGCGGCGTTCGGGGGAGGGGGGCACCGCCTCGCTTCGGGGGCGACGCTTCCGGGGCCCCTCTCCGAGGCCTCGGCGAGGTTGCTGGCCGCGCTCCGGGAGGAGCTGGCGGCGAGCGTGACCCCATCCCCCGAAACCGACCCCCGGTAGGGCCGCGATGACCCAGCGAGACTACTACGTGGTCCTGAGCGTGGACCGGGACGCCACCGCGGTGGATATCAAGAAGGCCTACCGGGTCCTGGCCATGAAGTACCACCCGGACCGGAACCCCGGCGATCCCGCCGCCGAGGAGCGCTTCAAGGAAGCGGCCGAGGCCTACGAGGTCCTGAGCGACGCCGAGAAGCGGAGCCTGTACGACCGCTACGGCCACGCCGGGGTGAAGTCGGGGGCGGGAGCGGGTTTCTCGGGGATGGAGTTCGATCTCCAGGACGCCCTGCGCTCCTTCATGCGCGACTTCGGCGACGCGTTCGGCATGGGGATGGGGGGAGGGCGGAGCACGGGTCACGACCAGGGCGCGGATCGCCAGATCGCGCTGCACATGACCCTCCACGAGGTCCTGACCGGGGTGAACCGGAAGCTCAAGGTGAAGCGCGCCGTTCCCTGCGATGCGTGCGGGGCCAGCGGCGGGGAGGGGGGATCCGAACCCGAGGTGTGCGGCCTCTGCAAGGGGAGCGGCCGCGTCCAGCGGGTTCACCGCTCGTTCCTCGGCCAGTTCGTGAACGTGGGGGTCTGCCCCCAGTGCAACGGGCGGGGGAAGCGCCAGGAGAAACTCTGCCCGGTGTGCCGCGGGGAGGGCCGGGTGAACGGTGACGCCGAGGTCACGGCGGAGATCCCGCCGGGGGTGAGCACCGGCGACTACCTGAATCTCCGCGGCCAGGGGGATGCCGGATTTCAGGGAGGGCCTCCGGGCGACCTCCAGATCCTGATCGAGGTCGACGAGCTCGCCGGCTTCGAACGCCACGGCCACGACCTCCTGACCGTGCTCCGGGTGGGACCCGGCCGGGCGGCCCTGGGCGGGAAGATGACCGTCCCCACCCTGGAGGGAACCGCCACCCTCGATGTGCCGGCGGGGATCCAGCACGGCACGCTTCTCCGGCTCAAGGGAAAGGGACTTCCCCGCCTCCACGGGGGGGCGCGAGGGAGCCAGCTGGTGCGGGTGGAGGTGGTCGTCCCCGAGAAGCTCGATCGGAAGACCCGGAAGCTCTACCAGGAGCTTCTCCGGTTGGAGGACGGCGGGGACGGGGGAGCGTCCTCGTGACCAAGCGCGCCCGGGGACCCCGGAATCCCGCCTCCCTCGTCGACGAACCCGAGCAGGTGCTCTACGCCGAGACCGCCCCGCTTCCCGGACACCCGATCCGCCTGGAGGGGAGCGAGGCCGAGCACGCGCGTCGAAGCCTCCGGCTTCGCACCGGCGACCCGGTGAGCCTGGTGGACGGGCGCGGCGGGCGTTACCACGGTCGCATCGTGAGCCTGGACAAGCACGGGCTGGAGGTGGAGGTGGCGGCCAGCGAGCGCATACCGGCCTGGCCCGGGCGCACCCTTTGGCTGGGAGCCGGCGTGCTCCGATCCACCCGCATGGACATCATCATCGAGAAGGCGAGCGAGCTGGGGGTGGCCCGCATGGTCCCCCTCCTCCTCAAGCGCTGCGTGGCCCGCCCCGCCGAGGAAGGCGCCAAGCAGGAGCGATGGCACCGCCTGGCCGTCGAGTCGCTCAAGCAGAGCAAGCGGGCGAACCTCCTGGAGCTGGCCCCTCCCTCGGGGCTGGAGGAGTTCCTGTCCGGGCTCCCCGCGGGGGCGGCGGTCTGGGTGGCCGACCCGATGGGGGCGGCCCCTTCCGAGGCGGCCGCGGAGACCCCGGACGGCCCCCTGGCCCTGGTGGTGGGGCCCGAAGGGGGGCTCTCCGAGGAGGAGCGGGGGCTCCTGGAACGGCACGGGGTCCGGTTCGTGGGCCTCGGAGGACACCGCCTCCGCGCGGAAACCGCTGTGGTGACGTTACTTGCGGCCGCGCTGAGCGCCCTGGGGGAATTCGGGCCGACCCGACCTCGAATTTGACACCAACGGCCTCTTGCGGTACACTTTACGGCGCTGTTGGTGTGCCCAATGGTGCTTCCCCCACTTATTTGTCCTGATCCAGCCTCACGGCCCGGGATGAAGGGGAACGTGCGCCCATAGGTGGAGAAGGTTGAACGCGGTCGAAGGGATCGGCCCAATCACCGTCTCGAAAACACTTTCCATGAGTTAGGGGTGAGAATCTGAATGGCAGGAATCCGTGTGAAGGAAGGCGAATCCTTCGAGGCGGCGCTTCGGCGCTTCAAGAAGAAGTGTGAGAAGGCGGGGATCCTCAGCGATCTGCGTCGTCACCAGCACTTCGAGAAGCCGAGCGAACGCCGCAAGCGCAAGGTCGCCGCGGCTCGCCGGAAAATGCTGAAGCAGCAAGCCCAGCAGATGGTTTAGCCGGCGACGCTATCGAATCGACGACACGGTCCCGGAAGAGGTCGGCGCAGGGCGCCCCTCCCCGGGAATGAACGGGGAACGGAGCCCGGCTCACCGAGCGGGGCTCCGTTCGTTCCTCGGGCGCGGAGCATTTTCCACACTCCATGACGGTTTCCGATTTCGAATCGCCACGGTCGTTCGCGCGCGCGGGTTTCCCCGAAGACAGCCTCGACCGGCTCGAGTTTCCCCGTCTGATCGAGTTGCTCCGCGGCCTCGCCACCTCCTTCGAGGGGGATCGACGGCTGGCCGGGCTCCGGCCCCTTCCCAGCCGGGAAGCGGCGGAGTCGGAGCTGGCCCTGGTGGCCGCGCTTCTTTCCCGGAGCGAGGCGGGGGAAGGACTTCCCGCGGTCGAGGTGGGCGACCTCCGCTCGGTCTTCACGCGCCTGCGCATGAGCGGCAGCGTGCTCTCCGCGGAGGAGTTTTTGAGCCTGGCTCCGCTCCTCCGGGCGGTGCGGACGTCGAAGGCGCGGCTGGGGTCGGCGCGCGAGGAGTTTCCGGATCTGGCCGCCCTGGGCGACCCGTTGATGCCGCTCCCCCAGCTGGAGCGGGCGCTCGAGGCCACGTTCGATCCCGCCACCGGCGAGGTGAAGGACTCGGCGAGCCCGGAGCTCCGCCGGCTCCGGCGGGAGCGGGAGACCCGGAGGGAGCGACTCCGGGCGCGGATGGAGCGGCTGGCGGCCAGGCTCTCGGAGCACGACGCGGGTTCGCTGGTGACGCTGCGCGAGGATCGCTACGTGCTGGCGGTGCCGCAGATCGCCAAGGCCAAGGTGCCGGGGCTGGTGCAGGACCGCTCGGCGTCCGGGGCGACGTTCTACGTCGAGCCGATGGAGGTGGTGGAGGACAACAACGCCCTGAAGGAACTCGAGGCCGAGGAGCGGGCGGAAGTCCGCCGCATCCTGGCCGAGCTCACCCAGCGCTTCCGGGTGGAGGAGGCGTCGCTGGTCGCGGGCTACGAACGAACGGGCGAGCTGGACGCGCTTCGGGCGCGGGCCGCCCTGGCGCGGCGCTGGGGAGGCGAGGCGCCGAAGTTGACCGACGAGCCGCGGCTCCGCCTGGCGGGAGCGCGGCATCCGCTGCTGCTCGAGGCGCGGCGGGCGGCGGGCGATCTCGACCGGGCGCGGGAGACGGTGGTGCCGCTCGGGCTGGAGCTGGATGGGGAGACCCGGATCCTCCTCATCACCGGACCCAACATGGGGGGGAAGACGGTGGCCCTGAAGGCGGTGGGGCTCATGAGCGCCATGGCCCAGGCCGGCTGTCTCATCCCCGCCGACCCGGGGTGCGTTCTGCCCTGGACCGGGCGCTGGGTGGTGAGCCTCGGCGACGAGCAGAGCCTGGACATGGATTTGAGCACCTTCGCCGCCCACCTGGCCCGGTGGGGCGAGGCCCTGGAGGCGGCGGGTCCCCGGACCATGGTGCTCCTGGACGAGCTCGGATCGGGCACCGACCCCACCGAGGGGGCGGCCCTGGCCCAGAGCGTGCTGGAACGACTGGGGGAGGCGCGGGCGTTCGGGCTGGTGACCACCCACCTGGGGGTGTTGAAGGGGTTCGCGGCGGCGGCGGACGGGATCCGAAACGCATCCATGGCCTTCGATCCCGCCACCCGGCGGCCGACCTACACCCTGGCGGTGGGGATCCCGGGGGAGAGCCACGCCCTGGAGATGGCGCTCCGCCTGGGCTTCCCCGCGGAGCGGGTGGCCCGGGCCGAGGCGCTCCTCCCCACCGAGGAGCGGGACGTGAAACGGCTCCTGGCCGAGCTGGCCGAGGAGCGGGGGCGGCTGGCCCAGGCCCAGACCGAGGCGGAGGAGTTCCGCCGGGAAGCGGAGCGGATGGCCGCGGAACACAGGGAGCGCCTGGCCCGTCTCCTGGAGGAGCGGGGCCAGGTGCGGGCCAAGGCGGCCCGCCAGGCCCGGGAGATCCTCCGCCGGGCGGAGGAGACCCTGCGCCAGGCCCAGCTCGAATCCCGGGCCCGGGGACGCGAGAAGCGGGTGGATCGCCGCGAGCTGGCTCGGGAGCAGGCGCGGCTGGCCCGGCTCGAGACCCCGGCCCGCCCCCGGGTCCGGGGCCGGACCCCGGGAACCGTCCGGGAGGGCGAGCGGTACTGGTCGGACGCGCTGGGACGGGAGGTGGAGGTGGCCCGGGGCGCGGATGCCTCGGGACGCGTGTTGGTAATACAGGGGAACGTGAAGGTCGAGCTTCCCGCCGCGAGCCTCCGGATCCTGGAGGAGGGCGCTCCGGCGGAATCCCCGAGGGAGCCGCCGGTGGCGATCCGCCGTCCGGCGGCCGGGGTTCCGGAGCTGGAGTCCGTTCCCATCGAGGTGGATCTTCGGGGGCTTCGGGTCGACGAGGCCCTGGAGCGGCTGGACCGGGCCCTGGACCAGGCGCTCCTGGCCGGGCTCAAGGAGCTACGGGTGATTCACGGCAAGGGGACCGGCGCCCTCCGCGAGGCGGTGCGGGAGTTCGCCCGCACGCATGGGGGGGTGGCCTCGGCCCGGATCGCCGACCAGTGGGACGGGGGGACCGGCGCCACGGTGATCGAGATGGAGGGTTGATGCGGTTTCCGCCGGAGCTGATCGAGCGGGTGCGCGAGGCCACCGACATCGTCTCGGTGGTGAGCGAGCACGTTCAGCTCAAGCGGGCGGGGCGGACCTGGAAGGCGCTCTGCCCCTTCCACCAGGAGAAGACGCCGTCCTTCACCGTGAATCCGGACCGGCAGATCTTCAAGTGCTTCGGTTGCGGGGAGGGGGGCGACGTCTTCCGCTTCCTGATGGAGTTCGAGAAGCTGAGCTTTCCCGAGGCGGTGGAGCATCTGGCCGGGCGGTCGGGGATTCCGCTCCCCGCCCGGGGGTGGACCGGGCCGGAGGAGGAGAGCGTCTACCCGCCCCTGGAGTGGACGGCGACGTTCTTCAGGCGGGAGCTCAAGGGACGGGAGGGCGGCCCGGCGCGCGAGTACCTGGAGCGGCGGGGCCTCGGGGAGACGGTGCAGGAGCGGTTCGGGCTGGGCTGGGCGCCCCCCGGCTGGTCGAATCTCCTGGCCGCCACCCGGCAACGGTTCACGCCGGCGCTCCTGGAGCGGGCGGGGCTGGTGATCCAGAACGACCGGGGCGGGCACTACGACCGCTTCCGGGGTCGGGTCATGATCCCCATCCGGTCGGCCCTGGGGCGGACCATCGGGTTCGGCGCGCGCACATTGGGGGACGAGGAGCCGAAGTATCTGAACAGCCCCGAGACCGAGGTCTTCACCAAGGGCAAGGTGCTGTACGGGCTCTCCGAGGCCAAGGAGGCCCTCAAGCAGGCGGACGAGGCGCTGGTGGTGGAGGGGTACATGGACGCGCTCACCCTGGCCCAGGCCGGGGTGGAGAACGTGATCGCCTCGTGCGGGACGTCGTTCACCGAGGACCAGGCGCGGGTGGTGCGCCGGTACACGGAGCGGATGGTGTTGCTCTTCGACGGGGATGCGGCGGGGATCCGGGCGGCGTGGAAGAGCGCGGCGGTGTTTCTGGGCGCGGGGCTCGAGGTGCGGGTGATCGCGTTCCCCGACGGCCACGACCCGGACTCCTTCGTGCGGGAGCGCGGGCGGGAGGCCCTGGACGCCCTGATCCGCGAGGCCCCGGGGGTGGTGGACTTCGCGCGGCAGACGCTGTTGGACCGGGTGGAGAAGCGGGAGGACCTGCTGCGGGCGTTCGCGTACCTCGGTTCGCGGATCGACGACGAGATCCGCCGGAGGAACCTTCTGCAGCAGGCGGCGGAACAGTTCCGGTTCGACGAGGGGACTCTGGTGCGCGAAGCGGCGAGGCTCCGCGGCGGGGCCCCGCGGTCCCGGCCCCCGGCGGCGCCGGCTTCCGCGGAGAAGCCGGACGTGGTGGGGCGGCTCTACGTGGCCCGGCTCCTGGCCGGAGAGACGGTGGGGGAGGAGGATCTCCTCCCCGGGACGGTATTGCGGGAGGAGCGGCTTCGGCGGCTCTACGCCCGGTGGTGGGAGTTGAGGCAGGAAGGGGAGCCGGCGCCGGCGGGCCGGCTCCTGGCGGAGGAGTCCACCCGGAACTTCGCCGCCGAGATCCTGGCCGGAGACGACGCGGGGACGGGGACTCCCGATCTTCTCGCGCGGCTCCGGGAGCGGGTGGTTCAAGCCCAGGGCATGGCGCTCCGGGAGGCCATCCGCAACGCGGAATCGCGGGGAGAGCGGGATGAGGTGGATCGCCTCCTGAGGGAGCTTCACACCCTCAAGGGAAGCGAAAGCTAGCGATCTTTCCCGAATGGGTCGGGGCGGCGACGGCCGGGCCCGACAAGGAGGAAGTCGGCTTGGAAACCAAGAAGAAGAAGAAAGCGCGGAAAGAGAATCCTCGGCTCAAGGAGCTCAAGGCGCTGGCCCTCCGGCAGGGCTTCGTGACCCACGATCAGGTGGACCAGTTCCTGGCCATCGACCCGGGCGGAGAAGAGCTCGTCGAGCAGATGGAGGAGGCCTATCTCGCGCTCTCCGAGATGACCATCGAGGTCTTCGACTCGGAGGAAGAGGCCCAGGCCAAGCTCAAGAAATCCCGCCGCCGGGACGAGAAGGCGCAGGACGAGAAGGGCCCGGGGGCGACCCCGGTCCGCTACGACGACCCCGTGCGCATGTACCTGCGGGAGATGGGCAAGGTCCCTCTCCTCGACCGCGAGGGGGAAGTGACCATCGCCAAGCGGATCGAGGAAGCGGAGATCCGCATCGTGACCTGGCTCTTCAAGGCGGCGCCCTCGGTGAAGGAGCTCCAGGATCTGGGGGTCAAGCTCAAGGCCGAGGAGATGCGCCTCGACGACTACATCCAGGTCGACGTGGGGAGTGGCGGCGAGGCGGGGGGAAAGCGGCTCCGGGCCAAAGTGGCCCGCACCCTGACCAAGCTCTCGCGCTACCACACCGAGCTTCTCCGTCTGAAGGAGCAGCGGATCGGGAACCTCTCCCAGAAATCCCAGGCCGCCCACCTCGAGAAGATCAAGCGCCGCCAGGAGAAGATCATCGAGGAGATCCGGGGCCTGGGTCTGAATCCCAAGCTGGTGGAACGGCTCTCCCTTCACCTGAAGAAGCTCCGGTCCGAGCTGCACGAGCTGGAACGCGACCTGAACGATCTGGAGCGCAAGTCCAAGCACTCCATCGACGACATGGCCGCCCTCTCCCGCCGGGTGAAGCGCGGGCGGAAGGAGCGGGAGGCGGTCGAGGAGGACACCGGCCTGACCTCCAAGCAGATCGCCGACGTCCTGAAGGAGATGCGGGCGGCCAAGCGGCGGATCACCAAGTTCGAGGCCGAGAACCGGATTTCCGCCCCGGAGCTGAACGAAGTGGTGGAGGCCATCGAGCGCGGGGAGCGCGACCGCGAGAAGGCCAAGTCGGAGATGATCGAGGCCAACGTCCGCCTGGTGATCTCCATCGCCAAGCGCTACACCAACCGCGGCCTGGAATTCCTGGACCTGATCCAGGAGGGCAACTGCGGCCTGATGCGCGCGGTGGAGAAGTTCGATTACCGCAAGGGCTACAAGTTCTCGACCTACGCCACCTGGTGGATCCGCCAGGCCATCACCCGGGCCATCGCCGACCAGGCCCGCACCATCCGGGTGCCGGTGCACATGATCGAGGCCATCAACAAGGTGGTGCGCACCTCCCGGCGGCTGGTTCAGGAGCTGGGGCGGGAGCCCCTGCCGGAGGAGATCGCCGGGCGGCTGGACATGCCGGCGGACAAGATCAAGAGCGTGCTGAAGGCGGCCCAGGAGCCGATCAGCCTCGACCGTCCCATCGGTGAGGACGACGACTCCAACCTCGGGGACTTCATCGAGGATACCTCGGTGGTGAACCCCGCCGCCGCCGCCACCAAGGCCATGCTGAAGGAGGACGTGGAGCGCGTGCTCTCCACCCTCACCAAGCGGGAAGCGCTGGTGATCAAGCTTCGCTTCGGGCTCACCGAGGACGGCTGTCCGCGGACCCTGGAAGAGGTGGGGGCGTTCTTCAAGGTCACCCGCGAGCGCATCCGCCAGATCGAGGCCAAGGCGCTCCGGAAGCTCCGCCATCCCACCCGCCGGCGCCGGCTTCGCGCCTTCCTGGATCTCCAGGGCTGAGCGAGGGAGAGAACGGTTAGGGGCCCCGGGAATCCGGGGCCCGTTCGTTTTCGGGGGCGCCGCCCGGACGGCCGCCGCCCACCGGCCCGGAGCCCACGTTGACAAGCGTCGGAACCGGGTTGGATAATTCGACATCGGCCTCAAGCCTATCGTCACGACGATTATCCAAGCCACAAGGAGTTCATCATGTCGGTCTACAAGCTGCCCGATCTCAACTACGACTACGGCGAGCTCGAGCCCCACCTCATCGGAAAGATCGTGGAGCTCCATCACGACAAGCATCACGCCGCCTACGTGAAGGGCGCCAACACCACCCTGGAAAAGCTCCACGACGCCCGGAAGAACGAGGAGTTCGGGACCATCAACCAGCTCGAGAAAGGGCTGGCCTTCCACGTCTCGGGGCACAAGCTCCACTCCATTCTCTGGACCAACATGAGCCCCAAGGGGGGCGGCGAGCCCGGCGGCGACGTCAAGGCCCAGATCACGACGGACTTCGAGAGCTTCTCCGCGATGCAGAAGCAGTTCAACGCGGCCACCCTCGGGGTCCAGGGCTCGGGCTGGGGGGTGCTGGCCTGGGAGCCGGTGGCCAAGAAGCTGCTGGTCCACCAGGTCTACGACCACCAGGGGGAGCACGCCCAGGGCACGATCCCCATTCTGGTCTGCGACATCTGGGAGCACGCCTTCTATCTCCAGTACGAGAACCGGAAGGCGGAATGGGTCAGCGCGTTCTGGAAGCTCATCAACTGGGACGACGTGAACCGCCGGTTGAAGGACGCCCAGGGAGCCAAGGCCAGCGACTGAGCCTCGGCCGCCGGGGATTGAATCGCGAAAGCCCGTCCTACCGGACGGGCTTTCGCGCGTCGGGGCCCGTCCCGCCGGAACCCTTCGCCGGTCGGCGTTCGGCTGGGGTAGGATCTCGACGTCCGGCCGAGGGCCGGTCGCGCCCCGGGAATCGGCCCGGGACCTCGTGAAGGAGGGCGCCATGCCCGTGGCCTCGGAAGATCTCCTGAGCCGGGTGGAACGGTTGGAGCGGGACAATCGGCGGTTGCGCCGGCTGGGGCTCCTCGGTCTCTTCGCGGCCGGCGTGGTGTTCATGACCGCGCAGGGCGGCGGACCGGAGCCGGTGCTGCGGGCGGACACCGTGGTGGCCACCAAGGCGTTTCTGCTGACCGACGCCAACGGACAACCTCGCGCCTCGATCGGCCTCCTCCAGGACCAGCCCTCCCTGACCCTCTACGGCGGGACCACCCCCACCCCGAGGGTCCAGCTCGGGGCCTGGAACGACGGCTCGACCCTCATGCTGTTCGACGCCGCGGGGAAGGAGCGGGCGATGGTGGTGGTGGCGGGGGAGACGGGGAGTCTCAACCTGATCGGTCCCGGGAGCCGGCTCCGGGCCTCGGTGGGGGTGGTGGACGACGCGGGCATGGCGTTCCTGTTCGGGAAGGACGGGGCCCCGACCTGGTCCGCCCCCTGAGCGGGTTGCGCGATCGGGATTCGACGGAGATGATGGAACTCCACCGGGTCCATCATGTCTTCAATCGGGAGGCCATCATGAAACGGTTTTCTTTCGGAAGTGTCCTGGGGCTCGCCGCCTTCGCCCTGGCCGTGTCCGGCTGCTCCCAGCCCGCCGAGCGCTCCCCGGCCGCCGGATCCACGGATACGGCGTCGGCGGCGGCCGCCTCCGGAGCGTGGGCCGGGATCCACGATGCGGTGGCGGTCCTCCATCCCACCGCGGGGAACCGGGTGAGCGGCGTGGTGCGTTTCAGCGAAGCCAGCGGCCGGGTGACCGTGATCGCCGACGTGCACGGGTTCGCTCCCGGTACCGAACACGGCTTTCACATCCACCAGTTCGGGGACATGACCGCCGCCGACGGAACCTCGGCCGGCGGCCACTACAACCCGGAGGGGTACCCCCATGCCCTGCCCCCGGCCACCCCCCGCCACGCCGGGGACCTGGGGAACCTGGTCGCGGACGCCCAGGGAAACGCTCACCTGGAGATCACCGTGGACAACCTCACGATCGCCGGGGCGAAGAACCCGATTCTCGGACGCGGGGTGATCGTGCATGCCCAGCCCGACGACGGCGGGCAGCCGACCGGGAACGCGGGGGCCCGGGTGGCCGGAGGCGTGATCGGGGTGTCGAAGCCGAACTGAACGCGTCGAGGGAGCCCCCGGCCGTGGTAAGATTGTTCCGCGCATCGCTCTGGCGGAGCATGTCCCGCATCCGAGGGTCCACCCCGTGTTTCCCTGCCCGCCCCGTCGAAAACCCGCGGCGCGTTCGATCCACCACGCGGTGGGGGCGCTTGTCGCGTCGGCCCTGGCCCTCCTCTCTCCGGCGGGGGCCCGGGCCCAGGCTGCCCCCGACTTCCTCCTCGCCTTCGGGACCCAGGGAACGGGGTTCGGGGAATTCACCTACCCCATGGGACTCGCCTGCGATGGGAACGGCCACCTGTTCGTGGTGGACCGGTTCAACGAACGCATCCAGAAGTTCGATCTCGACGGGGGGTTCATCAGCTCCTTCGGGTCCCATGGGAGCCTGGCCGGGCAGTTCCTGCAGCCCTACGCGGTGGCGGTGGACGGCGCCGGGAACGTCTATGTCGCCGATACCGGGAACTACCGCATCCAGGTGTTCACCAACTCCGGGGTCTATCTCCGTTCCTGGGGGAGCAGCGGCATCAACGACGGGGAGTTCAACAACCCCGAGGGAATCGCCCTGGACGCCTCGGGCCGGGTGTACGTCGCGGACTATTTCAACAACCGGGTCCAGGAATTCACCGGCACCGGAGCGTTTCTGGGGAGCTGGGGCGTGCTGGGAACCGGAGACGGGGAGTTCCAGTTTCCCCGGGGGGTGGGCATCGACTCCACCGGCAACGTGTACGTCGCCGACTACCTGAGCCACCGGGTTCAGAAGTTCACCGCGGCCGGGGTCTTCCTGAACACCTGGGGGGAGCTGGGCTCCGGAGACGGCCAGTTCAACCGTCCCACCGCTTTCGCCTTCGACGCCGAGGGGAACGTTCTGGTGGTCGATTCCCGGAACGACCGGGTGCAGGTGTTCGACGGCGACGGAGGCTTTCTCGGCCAGTGGGGCGGTTCGGGGGTCGAACCCGGACAGTTCTACGACCCGATGGGGGTGGCGGTGGACGAGTACGGGGACATCTTCGTGTCCGACGCCCAGAACAACCGGGTGCAGAAATTCACCGCCGTTCCCCAGGTCGGGGTGCGGCCGCGCGAACCCTACGCGTTCGCCCGACTCGGACCGGCATATCCCAACCCCACCGTGTCGTCGAGCGCCGTCCCGGTTCGCCTCCTCGCTCCCGAGGAAGGGGGTCGTACCGTCTACGATCTGGACGTCCAGGTGTTCGACGCGGGGGGGAGGTTGGTGCGCACCCTCTTCTCGGGCGCGGCGTATCCGGGTTCACGGGACTTCCTCTGGGACGGTCGATCCGATGCCGGCCTCGCGGCGGTTCCGGGGATGTACTGGGTCCAGGTCCGAACCGGACGCGGCGATCAGGAAAGCGCCCCGGTCACCCTGCTCCGCTAAGACGCATCACCGCCGGCGGGTGGGGGGCGGCCACGGCATCCCGCGGGCCGGCCCCGTCCGCCCGATCCCCGGCCTTGCCACGCGTCTGTCCGACCGTCTCCGTGTCCGACCGTACACAGACGCCGGTGTGGAGTTGGACACAGTTTCCTCGGGACGGGATGCCGGGCTCGCGGGGGCCCGGTCTGAAAGGGACTGGACGCCAGGAGCTTGCCGGATTCTGGGGCCGATCCAGGGCGCTGGTCCGACCCTTGCATATCCCCGGTGTGGAATCTGTCGCGTGATGCGCGCGGCGAGCCCGCTGGGGCTCGCCCGCCAAGCGAAGCGAGGAGCGCCCCCGCCCGGTTTTCCCCCCACGGCGGGGGCGTTCTGTGGACGGCTCGATCGGTGCACCCGGCCGCTCACTCCCGAGGTTGGGGGGGCGTGCTACCATGGGCGACCCATGATCACCCGAGAGATCCGCGAGTCGTGATGTTCGCCCCTCCCATCCCTCACCTCACCCGGTTTTCCCCCCCCGGGGACGGAACGGCCTGACCATGTGCGGCATCGCGGGTTTCTTCGATCCCCGGCATCGGCCGGGCGGGGGAGCGCCCGAGACGACGGCGGCCCGGATGATCGAGCCGATCCGCCACCGGGGACCCGACGACCACGGGATCTGGGTGGACGGAGAGGCCGGGGTGGCGCTGGCCCATCGGCGGCTCTCCATCCTCGATCTCTCTCCGGCCGGGCACCAGCCCATGGCCGCGGCGGAGGGGCGCTACCACATCGTCTACAACGGCGAGATCTACAACCACCCCGAGCTTCGCCGGGAGCTGGAGCAGCGGGGAGTCCGGTTCCGCGGGCACTCGGACACCGAGGTCCTCCTGGCCGGGGTGGCGGAGTGGGGAGTGGAAGCGACCATCGGCCGGGCGGTGGGCATGTTCGCCTTCGCGGTGTGGGACGGAGTCGCCCGGCGGCTCATCCTGGCCCGCGACCGGCTGGGCATCAAGCCGCTCTACGCGGGCTGGCAGAACGGCGTCTTCCTCTTCGGCTCGGAGCTCAAGAGCGTCCGGGTCCATCCCGCCTTCGTTGGGGAGATCGACCGCGGCGCCCTGGCTCTCTACGCGCGGCACGGCTACGTCCCCGGTCCATACTCGATCCACCGGGGAATCGAGAAGCTCCCGCCCGGAACCTGGCTCGCCGTGTCGGGGGACACCGAGCCGGGCCTGCTCGAGCCGGCTCCGTTCTGGAGCCTTCGGGAGGCCGTGGACCGGGGAGCGCGCGAGCCCTTCCAGGGGACCGACGAGGAGGCGGTGGAGGAACTGGATCGCCGGCTCGGCGACGCGGTGGCGCTCCGAATGGAGGCCGACGTTCCGGTGGGGGCCTTCCTGTCCGGAGGGGTCGACTCCTCGATTGTCGTCGCCTTGATGCAG
>CAYRIJ010000070.1:0-15279 GCA_964424285.1 uncultured bacterium | reverse complement strand
CGGACTCCCGGTTCTCGCCAAGGCGGACATCCGCGCTCACCCAGAGGCCCTCCGCTCCCCGGAGGTGCCGCCGGATCGGCTCGAACCCCGGAAGACCTCCGGATCCACCGGGGTCTCGCTTCGGTTCGCGGTGGACGCCGACTCCGTGCAGTGGAAGCGGGGGGTGGCGCTCTGGCGCGACGGGTGGACGGGCTGGCGGCTGGGGGAGCCCCGGGCCATGGTCTGGGGAAACCCCGTGCTCCCCACCAACCGGCGGGAGGCGCTCTGGAACCTCCTCCTCGACCGGCAGTTCTACCTGGACACCCTGAACATGGACGATGCGGCCATGGACGCCTTCGCAGCGGAGATCCTCCGGCGCCGGCCCACCCTGCTGTTCGGGCATGCCCACTCGCTCCACCGCTTCGCCCTCCACTGGCGCGAGCGCGGTCGGCCGGCCTACCGGTTCCGGGGGGTGATCAGCACCGCCATGGTGCTCCACGATTTCGAGCGGCGGCAGGTGGAGGAGACGTTCTCCACCCGGATCTTCGACCGCTACGGCTGCGAGGAGGTGAGCCTCATCGCCAGCGAGTGCGAGGCGCACCGGGGGCTTCACCTGAACACCGACAGCCTGGTGGTCGAGGTGGTCGAGGACCTCCCCGGAACCGGCGAGGGGAAGGTGGTGGTGACCGACCTCACCAACCGGGGGATGCCCTTCATCCGCTACGAGGTCGGGGATCGCGCCGTTCCGGCGCCGGAGGGCCGGTGTCCCTGCGGCCGGAGCCATCCGCGCCTGGCCCGGGTGGCCGGGCGGGTGGCCGACTACCTCCGCACCCCGGAGGGTGGCCTGGTCTCGGGCATCTCCCTCACCGAGAACTTCGCCACCCTGATTCCGGGGGTGGCCCAGGTGCAGATCGTCCAGGACGCTCCCGACCACCTGAGGCTCCGGCTGGTTCCCGCGCCCGACTTCGACGAGGCCTCGACCCGGCGGATCGCGGAGCTGGTGGCGGAGCGCTTCGGCCCGGCCATGCGCCACCGCATCGAGCCGGTGGACCGCATCGATCCCGATCCCTCCGGCAAGTACCGCTTCGCCATCTACGCGGTGGAGGAGGCCCGGCGGTAGTCCCTCCGGTCCGCGCGTTCCGTCCCGTTCACCCGCGGCCGGCCGCCCCGCGGAGCCGGCGCCAGACCGCGTTCCGGCTCCGGTAGAGCGCCCAGGCCGCGCGGTCCCGGAGGTCGAAGGCGCCTTCGGCCTCCAGCGCCCGCCGGTAGGCGAGGGCGGTGTCGTCGTGGCCCCAGCGCAGGAACTCCCGGAGCCGGCGCCGCTTCCCGAGCAGCACGCGGGCCTCCGCCGGGAGGGGGAGCGCCACGCCTTCCCGCGCCGCCGCCGCCGCGCACTTGGTGAAGCAGAGGGCGTCGTAGCGCATGTTCTCCTCGGCATCGGTGGTCTGGCTGAGGGACCGCGGGTGCACCCGCCGCCGGCACAGGCTTTCGGCCAGGCAGGAGACCGGGAAGAGCATGGCCAGGCGGAGCCAGCACTCGAAGTCCTCCTTCCGCCGCATGGTCTCGTCGAAGAGGCCGGCCCGCACCAGGGCCTCGCGGCCGACGAACACCGTCGAGGGGGGGATCGCGAACGCGTCGAGATAGAGGGCCTCGAACACCCGCTCCGCGGATCGCGGGGGGAAGGGGCGCGGGCCGCCCAGGGGGACCAGGCGCTCGTCGCAGTCGGTGACCCGGGTGTACGAGAGCCCGAGGCCGGGGCGGCGGGCGAACTCCTGGCTCTGGCGGGCGACCATGGCCGGTTCCCAGGCGTCGTCCGCGTCCAGAAAGCCCACCACCTCCGCCTCGGAGGCGCGGACCCCGGTGTTCCGGGCGGCGGGAAGCCCCCGGTTCCGGTCGTGGCGGAGCACTTCGATCCGCCCTTCGAATCCGGCCAGGATCTCCGGGGTCCGATCGGTCGAGGCGTCGTCCACCACCAGCAGCCGGTCCACCGCGCGCGTCTGCGCGAGCACCGAGGCCACCGCCTCGGCCACCCAGGCCTCGCCGTTGAACACCGGAACCACCGCGTCCACCCTCATGGTCGGCTCCTCATGCCCGGCGGAGCAGCCCCCCGACCAGGGCCCGGCGCTCGCGCTCGGTGAGGGACAGGAACCAGGCCGAGACCAGGTAGACCGCTCCGGAGAGCGCGGCGTGCCCGGCCAGGGCCACGTATCCCTCGGGGAGCCGGATCCACCGCAGCCCGTAGAGCGTTCCCACGGTGAGGGCGAGAGGGAGGGTGAACCGGAAGAGGGTTTCGGTGAGATGGAGTCGGACGGAGATGTGAATGGCCCGGCAGGCCATGACCAGGAACACCCCCGAGGTGGTCGCGGCGCACGCGGTCACCGCCAGCGCCACCCCGCTCACCCCGAATGCGCGGGCCAGGGGAATCGAGAGCAGCACGTTCACCACCGCCAGGCCGAGGGCGGTCCAGGCGGCTCGTCCGTGACGGCCGAGGCTCACCAGGAGCTGGCCGGAGTTGGGGGCGACCCAGTCCAGGAACAGCGCCACGGCCAGGATGCGGATCACCCCCTCCCCCTCCTCGGCGTAGGACGGTCCCATCCAGCGTCGGATGAACGGAGCTCCCAGGGCGAACACCACCGGGGGAATCCATAGCAGCGCGAACTGCAGGGTGCGGCTCAAGCCGAACCAGGCGTACCGCGTCGCGTCCTCGTCCTCGCTCCCGGAGAGGGCGCTGAAGTAGGGCATGAGGGGGAAGCCCAGGTAGCCGGCCAGGTACTGGGCGTACTCGGTGAGCCGGCTGGGGATGGCGTAGAAGACGACCCGCCCCACCCCGAGGACGTGGGCGATCACCAGGGGCATGGTCTGCTTCCGCACCCGCACCGCCACCATGAGGAGAAAGCTCTTGAGCCCGAACCCGTAGAGCTCCCGGAGCACGGTGCGGGAGAAATGCGAGGGAACGGGTTTGAGACCCCCGTCCAGGGTGAGGACCAGAAACCCGAAGTAGCAGTACTCCACCACCGCCGCCACCAGGTAGATTCCGGCCATCCATAGCAACCCCGGGCCCGGCCAGCGGGTGAGGGCCAGGTACATGACGACGCTCTGGACCGCGATGAGGACCATCCGGGAGCCGTTCACCAGGTAGTGGCGCTGGTATCCCATGAGGTAGCCGACCACCACCGCCCCCGGAAGCTGGAGGAAGAGGGTGGCCCCCATGATCAGGAAGAGCGCGGCCAGGTTCGACACCGCCCCGGGCTCGAGGTTCAGCACCGTTTCCGGCCGGACGGAGAGGGCGCCGATGATGACGAAGCTCACCGCCCCGGCCGCGATCAGGGTGTAGAAGGCCGAGGTGAACACCTGGGCGGTGCGAACCCGGTCCTTCCGGGACGCGGCCAGCGCCACGTAGCGGACGATGGCCGGGGAGAGCCCGAACTCCAGGACGCTGAAGTAGCCGACCAGGCTCAACATGATGTCCCAAATGCCGTAGTTTTGATTGCCGAGTTCCCGCACAATGACCGGGCTCAGGAAGAAGGCCACCACGACGTTCACCGCGTAGAGCGCGGTGCCGGAGACGGAGTTCAGGAGGATCCGTCGCTTGGTGTCCAATCAGGCTCTCCCGCGGGTGATCCGGTGGCGCACGCGACCGGACATGGCATACGGCACGAGGTCGGAATGGGTCAATCGAATTCGGAAACGCGACCCGGGGACGGAAGCCCGATCCGGGTCGGGTTCGTGATCGACTCTCTCCTCCCCGGCGCGGGGACGGAGAACCAGCTCACCCTGCTCCTCGAGCGGTTCGACCGCGCGCGGGTGGAGCCCCGGCTGGCCTGCCTCTGGCATCATCCGGCGATCGACGCCCTCGGCCTGGAGCCGCCCCCGGCGGTCCTGGGGTTCCACCGGCTGGCCGCCCCCGGGGGCGTTCGCGGGATCGTCCGCCTCCGGGGCTGGATCCTTCGGGAGCGTCTCGACGTGGTGGTCACCTTCTTCCGCGACGCCAACATCGCGGGAACCCTGGCCGCCGGCCTCGCCCGGCGGCCGGTGGTCTCCACCCGGAGGAATCTCGGCTGGTGGCACACGCCGCGGGAGGTGGCGGTGCTCCGGGTCCTGGACCGCATGACCGCGCGCTTCGTGGCCAATTCCGAGGCGGTGGCCGAGCGGGCGCGGGCGGTCGAACGGCTCGATCCGCGTCGCATCGAGGTGATTCCCAACGCGGTGGACACCGGCCGGTTCCGTCCCCCGGAGCCCGGAGAGCGGGAGGCGGCGCGCCGGGCCCTCGGGCTGGACGGGAACGCGCCGGTGGTGGGTTGCGTGGGGAACCTCCGCCCGGTCAAGGATCACCGGGGGCTCCTGGCGGCCTGGGAGCGGGTCCGGGCGCGTCTTCCCGAGGCCCGCCTGATCCTGGTGGGGAGCGGCCCGGAGGAGGGGGCCCTCCGGGAATCGGCCGCCCCCTTCGGGGAGAGCGTGCGGTTTCTGGGGGCCCGAGAGGACGTCCCGGCGCTTCTCCGGGCCTTCGACCTCGGCGTCCTTCCCTCCATGTCGGAGGGCTCTTCCAATGCCCTCCTGGAGTACCTGGCGAGTGGGCTTCCCGCGGTGGCCACCGCGGTGGGAGGGAGCCCGGAGATCCTGGCCGGCCGGGGGTTCGGGCGCCTGGTGCCGTCCGGGGATCCGTCCGCCCTGGCCGAAGCCCTGATCCAGGCCGCGTTGGAGCGGGGCCGGCTTTCCGGCCCCGGGGAGGAGGCCCGGCGCCACGTTCTGGCCACCCGCTCCATCCCCGCGGTGCTGGAAGCCTGGTACCGCCTCTTCGAACGCTTCCGGAGGGGGAAGGGTCAATGGGGGAGTCTCAGGAGGGTCCCCACCCGTAGGTAGTTGGGGTTTCGGATGCCGTTCAGGCGCTGGATCGCCCCCACCGAAGTCCGGAACCGGGTGGCGATCGCTCCCAGGTTGTCCCCGCTTCGCACCCGGTAGGTGCGCTGGGGCGGGGTGAGCGGGCGCTCCGAGGGAGGAAGGCCGGCGAAGAGCGCACCCGCGCTCTCCCCCAGACCGGCGGGGATCTTGAGCTCGTATCCCTTGGGCAGGTAGACCTCGCCCCGGCGCGCGGAGCGGCTCACCGCGGGGTTCATCCGGGCCAGCTCGTCCGGGGTCACCCCGAAGGTGCGGGCGGCGGTGGGGAGCTCCACGTAGGCGGGCAGGGTGAAGGTGTCGAAGTCCGCGGCGGGATCCAGGGAGAGGTCCCCGGGATCGTCCAGAAGCGATTGCGCGCCCTCCATGGCGGCCAGGAACTCGGGATAGAAGTTCCGGCCCGCGAACCCGAACAGGGGGCCCCGGTAGTCCCGGATGATGCGGGCGATGTCGGTGGTGCCGGTCTCCCGGACCGCGTTCTTGATCCCGTCCACCCCGTGGTTGTACGAGGTGATGGCCAGGGGCCAGGTGCCCAGCTCGGTATGGGCGCTCTTCAGATAGCGGGCGGCGGCGCGGGCCGCGGTGTAGGGATCGAGGCGTTCGTCCACCGCCTCGTCGACCCGGATGTCGTACTTCCGGGCGGTGGCGGACATGAACTGCCACATCCCCAGGGCGCCCACGCTCGAGCGGGCGTCCCACCGGTAGGAGGACTCGACGTGGGGCAGGAAGAGCAGCTCCTCCGGCACCCCTTCCGCCCGGAAGATGTCGCGGAAGGCGTCCACGTACCGCGCGGAGCGGGACACGCCGGCGAGGAAGCCCTCCCGGATCCCCCGCTGGCTGCGGACGTTCTCCGCCGCGGCCCGGTAGGTCGCGGGGTCGGTGCTCCGGTCCCAGATCCGGAAGAGGCGCGCCCGCCGGCCGGTAAGGGTGTCGTAGGCGCAGTCGGGGCGGGCCAGGGTCTCGAGTTCCCGGGCCAGGTCCTCCTTCCAGCGGGCCCGCAGCTTCTCCCGCTCCCGGTCCCGCCTCAGGGTCCCGTCCGCGGGGGGGAGGCGATGCACCTCGTAGATTCGATCCAGATCGAACCCGTCGTGGTAGACGATCTGGTCCGACTCCCAGTCGGTGAAGACTTCCTTCCAGAAGTGGACGGCGGGGGCGAGGGAGGGGGGACGGGGGAAAGGGGGTGGGGATCCCCCGGGCGCCGCCGCGGAAAACGCCGGAATCGGCGCCCCGCCAACGAGTACCAAGGAGATGAGGACGGTAACCGCTTGGAGTCTGTTCATGATGAGTCCCATCGACCATGTTATCGGTTGCCGAACGCCGGACTCAACCTGGAGTTTGACCCCGGCCCCGGTTTTCGAGGATGGTGGCCCCGTTCCGGTCTCCGTGCTAGCATTGTCGGTTCCATGACGTCGGCTTCGCTCGCCGGCCGCCTGGGCGCGGCCATACACGGCATCCGCTCCCAGGGGCTCTTGCTCCTGGGCGTTCTGCTGCTTCTCGCCGCCCCGGGACCGGTCTCCGCCGCGCCGCCCTCCGGGGAGCCCGGGCTCGACCGGATCGCCGCCGAGCACTATGACCCCGCGTTCCTGGCCCGCGGCCGCGCGTTCCATCGCCCCCTGTACGTGCTCTACTTCGTCGAGACCGCTCTGCTCCTCGTCGTGGCCTGGGCCCTGGCCCTGGGACCCCTCGGCCGGTGGGGACGATCCGTCCTGGCCGCGGCGGGCGGGCACCGCTGGCTGGCCCGGCTCGTTCTGGTGAGCGCGGTGGTGGCCGGCTTCTCCCTCCTCCGCCTGCCCTTCTCGATCTATTCCTTCCTCCACGCCCGCGCCTACGGGCTCCGCCACGATGCCTGGACCGGCTTCGCCGGGGATTGGCTGAAGTCGGTGGCCATCGGCTGGGTGCTGGCGGTGGTGGTGGGTCTCCTCCTGCTCGGGCTGTTCAGCCGGTGGCCGAGGGGCTGGTGGGCGCTGGCCGCCGGCGCGGTGGCGGTGCTGGCGGTGGGCTACGCCACGCTCGCCCCCCTGGTCATCGACCCGATGTTCAACCGGTTCCATCGTCTCGAGGACCGGCCCCTGGAGGAGCGGCTCCTGGCCATCGCCCGGGAGGGGGGCGTTCCCGCCACCGAAGTCCTGGTGGCCGACGCCAGCCGGCGCACCCGCGCGGTGAACGCGTACTTCACCGGGGTGGGGAAGACCCGGCGGATCGTGCTCTACGACACCCTGGTGGAGAAATTTCCCCCCGACGAGATCGCCCTGGTGGTGGCCCACGAAGTGGGGCACTGGAAGCGCCATCACGTGACCTGGGGGCTGGTCATGGGGCTCGCCGCCACCCTGCTCGGCCTCCTCGTCGCGCACGGGGTTCTGGGACGATGGGCGGGCGGGGGCCTGGGGGGGCTGGCCGGCCGCGGGGATCCCGCCCTGGTGCTCCCCGCCTACGCCCTCTATCTCACCCTGATGACCCTGGCCGTGGTTCCCTCCAACATCATCTCGCGGCGCATGGAGGCCCAGGCCGACCTGACCTCGCTGGAACTCACCGGCGACCGCGACGGGTTCGTGAACACCGAGGTGCGCCTGGGGCGGGAGAACCTCTCCGACGTCGTTCCCCCGGCCTGGATCGAATTCACCCTCTATACCCACCCCTGCAACGCCCGGAGGATCCGCATGGCCGAGGACTACCGATGATCTCCGTGAAGGGGCTGACCAAGAGCTATGCGGCCATCCGCGCCCTGAAGGGGATTTCCTTCGAAGTGGCCCGCGGGGAGGTGGTGGGGTTTCTGGGACCCAACGGCGCGGGGAAGACCACCACCCTCCGGATCCTGAGCGGCTTCATGCCGGCCAACGAGGGCGCGGTCAAGGTGGCGGGGTTCGACGTCTTCCGGCAGTCCCGGGACGTTCGGCGCCGCACCGGATACCTGCCCGAGGACGTTCCCCTCTACCGGGACATGACGGTGACGGAGTTCCTTCGCTACCTCGGAGGGCTGAAGGACGTCCCCGCCGGACGGCTGGCCGTGGAAGTGGACCGCGTGGTGGGTCTGACCGGCCTCGAACCGGTGCGCGGGCTCCTCCTCTCCAAGTGCTCCAAGGGATTTCGCCAGCGAACCGGACTGGCCCAGGCGCTTCTGGGGGGCCCCGAGGTCCTGCTGCTGGACGAGCCCACCTCGGGCCTAGACCCCAACCAGGTGGTCGAGGTGCGGGACCTCATCCGTCATCTGAGCGGGGAGAAGACCGTGCTCCTCTCCAGCCACATTCTCTCCGAGGTCACCCAGATCTGTTCCCGGGTGCTCATCATCCACGAGGGCCGCCTGGTGGCCTCCGGGACCCCGGCGGACCTCGCCCGGCGCTACGGCACCGGGAGCCGCATCCGCCTCCGGGTCCGGGGCCGGGTGGATCCCGCGCGGTTGAACGCGGTGGACGGGGTGGCCCGGGTGGTGGACGAGGGTTCGGGGGAGTTCCGCCTGGACGTGTCCGACGGCGAGGGGGCGGCGCCCCGGCTGGCCGGGTTGGTGCTGGCCGCGGGGGCCGAGCTCCTGGAGCTTCGACACGAGACGGCCACCCTGGAGAGCATCTTCCGGGCCGCCACCGGAGGGAAAGCCGATGCGTAGTCTTTTCCTGGTGGCCCGGCGTGAATTCCGGGCTTATTGGACCTCGCCGGTGGCCTACGTGGTGCTGGCCGTGTTCCTGGCCCTGGCCGGCATCTTCTACTTCAGCCAGCTCTCCCAGTTCGTCGAACTCTCCAGCCGGGGCGGCGGAAAGGGGGTGGATGTCAACCAGCAGCTCATCCGCCCCTACCTCTACAGCGTCTCGGTGATGATCCTCTTCATCCTCCCCCTGGTGAGCATGCGGCTGGTGTCGGAGGAGAAGCGCCAGGGCACGCTGGAGATCCTTCTCACCACCCCCGCGCCGGACTGGGCGATCGTGGTGGGGAAGTACCTGGCCTCGGTGACGCTGCTGGTGGTGATGGTGGCCGGCTGCATGCTCCACGTGGCCATTCTCTACGGGTTCGGCGCTCCGGAGTGGGGCCCGGTATGGACCGGGTTTCTGGGGCTCTTCCTGACCGGGGCCGCCTATCTCGCCCTGGGGCTCTTCCTGTCCGCGCTCACCCAGAACCAGGTGGTGTCGGCGGCGGTCGCCTTCTCGCTCTTTCTCGCCCTGTGGCTTCTGCATTCCCTGGGAGCCAACGGCTCGGGCACGCTCTCCCGGGTGCTCACCTATGCATCCTTCGCCGGCCACTTCGACAACTTCGGGCGGGGGGTCCTCGACACCTCGGACCTGGTCTTCTTCCTCACCCTCACCGGCAGCGGGGTCTTCATGGCCGTGCAGGCGGTCACCGCCACCAGGTGGAAGCCGTGAGCCGGCGCGGCGACGCCTTCGGATACGCGGGGCTGGGTCTTCTGGCCGTGGCCCTCATGGTGCGGCTCCTGTTCGCCGGGTCGGGCCCGGTGGCCCTGGGCCTGGCCGTGGCCGGGGTGGTCCTGTTCCTGGTCTACTTCTTCCGGGCGGGGGGGGACGTCCAGCGGTTCCTCTCCCGCCGCAGCACCCACGAGGGCGGAAACGTCCTGGGGGTGAGCCTGTTCGTGGTGGGGGCGCTGGTGCTGGTGAACATCCTCGCCGCGCGCTTCCACGTGCGGGTCGACGTGACCGCCGACCGGTTGTTCACCCTGGCCCCGGAGACCCGGACCGCGCTCCACCGGGCCTCGGTGCCCCCCGAGGCCTGGGTCTTCTATCCGAGCGACGATCCCTCGCTGCCCGCCCTGGAAGGCCTCCTGGACGCGGCCCGACTGGCCGACCCCGCCTTCACGTATCACGTGGTGGACCCCGAACGGGACCCGGTTCAGGCCCTCAAGTTCGGTCTCCGGGAGTACGGAACCGTGGTCCAGGTGGGGGAGCGCCACGAGGTGTTCACCGGGACCCGCGAGGAGGATTTCCTGGCCGCCCTCACCCGCGCCTCGGAGAGCCGCCGCGTCCGCGTGGCCTTCCTGCGGGGACACGGCGAGGCCTACTTCAAGGTCACCAAGGCCGAGCGCTCCATGAATGAGGCGGTGGGCGCGCTGACGAACCGGGGCTACGACGTCACCGGCATCAGCATCCTCGAGGGGGGGGCGATTCGCGACTCGGTGGACGTGCTGATCATTCCCGGACCGGCGGTCTCCCCCTCCCCGGTGGAGATGGACAGTCTCCGGGCGTTCGCGCGCGAGGGAGGGAGCCTCCTGGTGTTGCTCGACCCCTCCTCTCCGGTCACCCTGGATTCGCTTCTGGCCCCGGCGGGCATCCGGTTCGTCCCGCGCTTCCTCGCCGATCCCTCGAGGCAGGACCCCCAGGTGATCATCCCCGCGCGGTACTCCGACCACCCCGCCACCCGGTCCCTGCATCGCCAGCTCACCGCGGTGGCGCTTCGGGGCGCGGGGGAAGTGCGGCAGGAAAAGGGGACGCTACCCGGGCTGCGGCAGGCCGTGTTGCTCCAATCGGGGCCCCGGACGGTGCTGGCCGGGGACTCCACCTCCGCCCCCTACAGCCGGGGGTTGGCCGAGGCCGCGGAATGGCGGGGGGCCGGCGGGAGGGGCCGGATGGTGGTGGTCGGGGACGCCGATTTCGCCACCCAGGACATGTTCGACGTGCTGGGGAACGGGGACCTGTTCCTGGCCTCGGTGCAATGGCTGGCCGAGCGGGAGGACATGATCGCGTTGCGCCCGCGCTCGGTGACCGATCGCCCCATCCTGATCACGCGCCAGCAGGGGCGGGCGCTCCTGGTGGTGCTGGTGGTTCTCCTTCCCCTCTTCATCCTGGGAGCGGGAGGAGCGGTCTGGTGGAGGCGGCGTTAGGATGGGGCGCCGTTCGCTCTGGCTTTCCGCCCTCGTCTTCGCGCTGTTGCTTGCCGCGACCGTGTGGGCGCTACGGACCCGCCGCGCCCCCGAGGCCGCCCCCTATTTCACCCTGTCCCGTCCCATCCCCGATACGCTCCTCGTGGCCTACGGACCCGACACCACGGTGGTGGTCCCCGAGGGAGGAACGGGCTGGCGGGTGGTGCGGCCGGTGGACTATCCGGCCGACGGCGTGGTGGTGGAGGCCATGCTCAAGCGCCTCCACCCGCTCCACGTGGCCAAGCGGCGGTTTCCACTGTATCCGAGCAAGCTGGATACCTACGGGATGCGGCACCCCCGGGTGATCATCCGCGCCGCCTATCGGGGGGGAGTCCCCCCGGACACCCTCCAGGTCGGGACCTTCACCCTGAACGAGGCCTACGACTACGTACGCACCGGATCCTCCGACGAGGTGGCGCTGGTGGACGCCAGGCTCACCAAGGGCTTCCTCATGAAGACCACGGTGGAGATCCGCCAGCACGTGCTCCTGCCCTTCGCCGAGGACCGGGCGGTCGGGGTGCGGCTCTACGGACCCGGGGGGGATCTCCGGGTCGAGCTGATCCGGCGGGACGACCGGTCCTGGTGGGTGAAATCACCCAACCCGGGGCCGGCCGGCGGCCACGAGATGGAGGAATACCTCTCCGGTCTCAACCATATGTTGGTCAGCGAGTTCATCCGGGAGGGGCCGGGTCCCCTGGCCCCCTACGGTCTGGAGCGCCCGCGCGCCAGGGTCCGGGTGACCACCGAGCGCGGCGACTCCGTGTCGCTGGCCCTGGGGGACCCGGTTCCCCGGGCCGGAGCAGTGGGGGAGAATCTCATCTACGCGATCACCGGGAGGCGTCCGGATCTTCTCGGCGTCTCCGCCAAGTATCTCCCGGTCCTCACCCGAAGCGCCGACACCTTTCGGGATCCGGTGCCGTTCGGCTTCGGCATCGACGTCCTGGATTCGGTGCGCGTGCGCTACGGGGACGCGGCCGCCACGTTCGTGCCCGCCGACACCTCCCGCATGAGGCGGGAGGACCGCGACATCCTTCGTCACTGGATGGGGCTCCGCGCGGGGCGGTTTTCCCCGGCGGAGGCGGAGACTCTCCGCTCGGCCGGTCTGGCTCCCCCCCGGGGAACTCTGACCTGGTTCGGACAGGGGGACACCCTGGCCGTGGAGGACGTCGGGATCATCCGGGATCACGGGCGCTCGATCCGGGTGGGGCAGGGAAAGCGGGCCCGTCCCGGAGACGTGCTGTGGATTCCCGAGGCCCAGATCGACCCCCTGTGGGGCTATCTGATCCGCCGGGTCCGGGAAGGGGCGCGCAATTCCCCGGAAGGGAGCTCGCCTTGAAGCGCCGGATGGAGCTTGCTACGATTTTCTCCCGCACGTTCTCGGCGACCGCCGTCGTTGCGGTCCCCAGGAAAGGAATCGGAACGCCCATGGATTCGACCCTCGCATCACGCCGCCGCATGCTCATTCCCGTCGTGGCCCTGGGTCTCCTGGCGGCGGGGCCCGCCGCCGCGGAGACGCGCATCGGAGGCACCCTCTCCGAGAACACCACCTGGACCAAGCAACAGAGCCCCTACGTGGTCACCGCCGACGTCACCGTGCCGCCCGGAGTGACCCTGACCATCGAGCCGGGGGTCACGGTGCGCTTCAAGCCGGACATCACCGACATGCACGGGGACAACAAGTTCGACCTCGAGATGCAGGTCCAGGGGAGCCTGATCGCCCACGGGGCGGAAGGGGACACCATCTACTTCACCACCGACGCCGCCACCCCGCGCTGGACGGACTGGCAGGGCATCGTGGCGCACGGGAAGAAGGCGTCGGTGGATCTCCAGGCGGTCAACATCGAGTACAGCAACCAGGGGATCCGGGTCATCGACGGAAGCGCCAAGGTCAAGGACGTGACCATCCGATTCTGCACCCAGGACGGGATCAACTTCTGGGGGGGAACCGGGGATCTGGACAACGTGCTGCTCACCCGGATCGGTAACGCCGGAGGCACCGGCCAGGGCGTGGTGATGGCCCGGGGAGCGGCGGTGAACGTCCGGAACAGCTTCATCGTGGGGTGCCAGAACGGTCTGAGCTACTCGGGGGGGAGCGGGGGAGTCGCGGACAACACGGTCATCTCCATGTGTACGGGTCGCGGCATCGTGGTCGGAAACTCCTCGCCCACCATCACCCACTGCACCGTCACCGGGAACGATTACGGCATCGTGATCGGCGGGCCCGCCGAGCCCACCGTCAAGCAGAACAACATCTTCGAAAACGGCACCGCGGAGGCGGTGCTCACCGGGTACACCGGATCCATCGTGAAGGTGAATCTCTCCGGGAACTGGTGGGGAAAGACCGACGTGGGGGCCATCCAGGAATCGATCCACGACAACCTGCGGGATCCCAAGGTGAAGGCGCTGGCGGTGATCGAACCCATCCTCACCGAGGCCACCACCGCCGAGGCGGATCGGCGCGGGGGCCGGTGAGCGATCCGGCCGGTCCCGACGTCGCGGTCGTGGTTCTCTCCACCGCCCCCGATGAGGCCGAGGCCGCCCGGCTGGCCCGGGTCCTGGTGGAGGAGCGCCTCGCCGCGTGCGTGTCCCGGGCCCCCGGCCTGAAGTCGGTGTACCGGTGGGAAGGAGCGGTCGAGGACGCGGACGAGATCCTCCTGATCATCAAGACCCACGCCCGCCGGGCTCCCGACTTGACCCGGCGGCTCCGCGAACTCCATCCTTACGAAGTCCCGGAGATCCTGGTGGTTCCGGTGGCCGCCGGGCTCGCCTCCTATCTCGACTGGATCCGCCGCGAAACCGACACCGAAGGGGAGGAAGCATGAGCCGCCCGCCGATCATCACCCTGACCTCGGACTTCGGCGACGCGGGATACTACGTCGGGGCGATGCGCGGGGTGCTGCTCTCCCTCTGCCCCGAGGCGCGCCTGGTGGATCTGACCCACCGGGTGTCCCCCTACTCCCCCCTGGAAGGCTCCCTGGTGCTCGCGCAGGCCTGCGCCACCTTCCCCGAGGGAACGGTTCATCTGGCGGTGGTGGATCCCGGGGTGGGAGGGCTCAGGAAGCCGATCATCGTGCGATCCCGCGGGTACTTCTTCGTCGGCCCGGACAACGGCATCTTCACCCCGTTCCTGGACGGCAAGGAATGCGTGTATCGCATCCGGGACGACGTGGCTCTTCCCGAACGGAGCGCCACCTTCCACGGTCGGGATCTCTTCGCCCCCGCCGCCGCCCGCCTGGCTCGCGGCGACGATCCGGAGACGCTCGGGGAGCCCTCGCACCAGGCCGTCCATCTCCACGTGCCCCGCCCGCGCCGCGACGGCAGCCTCGTCGCCGGACAGGTCCTCTACGTGGACCATTTCGGGAACCTCATCACCAACATCCATCGCGCCGATCTGGGCGGGCTGGGCCCCGAGGTCAGCGTGACCATCGGCACCCACGAAATCCGGCAACTCTCGCGGACCTACCAGGACGGGGCCCTGGGGGAATCCCTGGCCCTGGTGGGAAGCTCCGGCTACCTCGAGGTGGCGGTGGTGCAGGGAAACGCGGGGGCGCAGCTCGGGATGGGGAAGGGGGAGCGCGTTCGCGTGCGTCCGGCGGAGCCCCGGTGATCCTCACCGTGGTGGGCTCCGGCACCCTGGTGCCCCACCCGCGTCGCTCCACCCCCGCCCTGGCCCTCGGCGAGGGGGCATTCCAGGCCACGGTGGACGGAGGGAGCGGGACCCTTCGCCGTCAGGCGGAGCTGGGAATCGACTTCCGGCGGACCCACACCCTTTGCTTCACCCACATCCATCCCGACCACACCCTCGATCTCCTCCACTTCCTGTTCGCTTCCAAGTACACCCCCGGCTTCGAACGCGCCGACCCGGTCCGGGTGGTGGGCCCCGTCGGCTTCGGAGCCTTCCTCGAACGCCTGCGGGACGGCTACCGGGGCTGGACCGACGGAGGGGATGCCGGGATCGAGATCGTCGAGCTGGCCGGCGGGGATCGTCTGCAGGTGGGACCCCTCGCGGTGGAAGCGGCCCGCATGGACCACACGGTGACCGATCTGGGCTATCGCTTCCGCGCTCCCGGGGGAGGATGCGCCGTGTTCACCGGGGACACCGGCTGGTCCGACGCCCTGGTCGAGCTGGCCCGGGACGCCGACCTCCTGGTCTCGGAGTGCTCGGGGGACGAAGCCCATCCCGCGCCCGGCCATCTCACCGCCCCCGAAGTGGGACGCCTGGCCGCCGCCGCCCGGGTGGGGCAGGTCGTGCTCACCCACCTCTATCCGCTGTCCGACGACCGGATCCGGGTGTCCCAGGTGGCCGCGGCCTTCGACGGCCCGGTGCACCTGGCCGCCGACGGCGACCGGTTCGTGGTCTGATCCGTGGGTCGCTTCCGGTTCGAGCCGGCCCCGGACGTCGCCGCGGAGCTCGCTCGCCTGGTGGACGCGCTCGGGTTCGAGCACATCGATCCCGACCGGGTTCACTGCCGCCGCTCCCAGGGCTCCACCGCCAACGCCTACGCCCGGATCTGGGAGCTTCCGTCCATGTGGCAGGACGCCCTCGGCGTCCC